>CAZNTU010000018.1:0-46616 GCA_964575975.1 uncultured Desulfobacteraceae bacterium | reverse complement strand
GTTGATAATAAAGGTGTCTCAATCCCGCCATGTCTTTCGCGGAAAGATCCGCGATTCTGTATCTTACGGAATCGTGCGCCATGTTGGCCGCGTAGTGTCCCCAGGGGATATAGCTGTTGCGTCTGAGATACTCGAAGACATGGGCCCCTTTTTCGCTGTGTTCCCCGACTATCTCGCTGTTTCCCTGCGCTCCCGGAGACAGGACCATCGCTTTTTTGTATTCGTACGGAAGATAATAGTTGTTGGCGAGGGTTTCGAAGACGTCCTGGTTTTTGACGACCGGTCTGACGGACCCCCGTTCGCTTTTTTCGTAAGCCATGCCAGCGGGAGTTTGGGCGTCGTCTTCGTACACGAATTCGCAGCAGAGGTTGGCAAGGATTACCAAGTCTTCCGGATCGTTGCTGGTGGAGGCCACCGCTATGAGCAGCGGATCGGGGAGAGACTCGAAAAGTTCCTTTTTTCTCGCGTGCGAGAGAGGGGTTTTCCCCGACCATTTTTCTATCGCGTCTGAAAATGAAATCCCCTCCGGCTTGGGAAGTTTAATCAGTTCGGGTTTTCCCGCTTTTTCGTCGGCCCAGCTTTTTGCGATGTAGGTGGTTCCCCGGAAAGGGAACGGGTTGGGTATTTCGTAAATCGTATCCGCCCCGGGTTCCTCTACGTCGTCCTTCGGAAAATTGGCGTGGTTTTCATGAACGCCGCCGTCCGGAAACCGTCCGAGGGCCCCGACAAAATCGTTTTCCCGCAAATTTTCCACGGAAAAACGGGGTTTGTGGATTCCATATATGAATTTTCCCGAACGCGATACGCAGGTTCTTAATTTCATCTCGAACTCTCTCCTCGTCGTTTTTTCTCTTATCGTTTCATTTACCGAAAACGCAGAAAAAAGGAAAGCATAATCGACCAAAAGACGCTTGACTCGGGCGAGAGAAGAGTGCATTCTTTCTAAAATCGATACAAAACGAATCGGACGAATGCAAAATGCTAAAATTGCGAATACGAATAGGGAAATATGAAAAACGAGGTGAGAGGGTTGTTTGTCGCATTCATCGCAGTCTTTCTGTCGCTGTTTCTCCCGATCGGTTCCACAGGCGGTATTTGTGCCGCGTTCGACGGGAAAGCGGAATTCATGGTAATGAGCGATCCCCATTTTTACGACAGGGATCTCGGAATCGACGGCGTGGCCTTCGAAATCGCTCTGGCCACCGAGCCTAAATTGCTGCGGGAGAGCGAGGCGATTCTGAACGCCTTTATCGAAAAAGCTCTGGCGGCCTTTCCCGATTTCGTTCTCGTCCCCGGAGATTTGACAAAGGACGGGGCCAAAAAGTGCCACGAGAAGTTCGCCGATCAACTCGCGAGGTTGGAATCGGCCGGCATTGGAGTGTATGTGGTTCCCGGCAATCACGATGTCGAAAATCCCCACGCCTTTTCTTACGGTCCGTTCGGGGCCATGCCCGTCGAAACCGTTTCGGCGGAGGAGTTCGCCGTAATTTACTCCAGCTACGGATTTGACGAAGCCATCGAAAGAGATCCGAATTCGTTGAGTTATCTTGCGGAGCCCGTTCCAGGCCTTTGGCTTTTGGGGTTGGATTCCTGCAATTACAACCAAAATGAAACATACCCCGTTACTGGCGGATCGTTTTCTCCGGACACGTTGAATTGGATTTTGGACAAGCTTTACGCGGCCAGCCAAAAAGGCAAAACGGTTCTGGCCATGATGCACCACAACCTTTTGGAGCACTTCCAAGGCCAAAGCGAGGCGGAAATCATCGGTTCGGATTATGTCGTCGAAAATTGGGAGCATGTATCCAAAAGTTTTCACAGGGCCGGGCTCCATTTGGTCTTTACGGGTCATCATCACGCCCAGGACGTTACGGCCGCCTATTATTCCGAAGGAAACGAGACTCGCCCTCTATTTGACGTCATGACGGCTTCCCTGTCGACATACCCCTGCTCGTTTCGGACCGTTTCCATGCATGGAACCACCGTGGACATTGGAACGAGCGCGATAACCGAAATCGATTACGATACCGAGGGGCTTCCTTTCCAGGAATACGCAAAACGCAAATTGACGAATTGGCTGTACGATAGCGCCCGCGAGATTATTCAAAGCCATTACGGCGTGACTTCCGAACTGGCGGAAACGATTTTGCCCATGGCCTCCGATGCGCTGGTCGCCTATTATCTCGGCGACGAATCTCCCTCGTTCAAGGTATTGGCAACCATAATGGCCCTGTCGTCGGGAAGCGACTCCTCCGAAATGGCGAGACTTTTCAAGGCGGTCTGGACGGATCTCCCTCCGGCCGACAACCATTTGTCGATCAATATCCACGCGGTCGATGTCGTACCCTCGCGAGAGTTGATTTTCCCGTTGATCGAGGTGGACGAGAAAAAAAACACGGATACGGAAATATGCATCGTCAACGGCAAAGACGGCGAATCCGCCATAGGACGGTTCAACGGATACTCCCGCGACGGCGAAATTGTCGGACAGAGCGAATGGATCGAGCTGCCTCCCAACGGTCGGGCATCGTTTTCCGCAGGCGAATTGTTCCTTCACGCTTCGTCTGTTTCCTATGTCGCGTTCGAATCGGATTCCGATGTGGGCGATCTTCACGGAAGCTCCCGTACAACCATGGAGGATTCTCGCCGCGGATCGATCCAGGCAACACGGGATGCGGCTTCCGGGGCGATACCCATACCCCATATCGCGTCTTCGGAAAATTGGATCACCCGCATAAGAGTCGTCAATTCAACCGACAAAACGAAAGACCTCAGATACGAGTTCGACAACGGCGAGTCGGTGGATATTTCCCTGCCGCCCAGAGGAGCGAATTCCAGCTCTATACGGGAGTTGTTCGGCGGCTCGCCTAGACCCGCGATCGGTTCCGGCATGATCAGAAATGCGGCGGGCGTGATCGCCTTGTGCGAATACCGAAGCGCTGGATCGGGACCGTACGGTTATTGGGAAGTTATAAAGCTCGACGATGCCCTGCCAGTAACCAGTTACATTCCCCGGCTTAGGAACGACGGCAGCGAAATTACCGGTCTCTCCATCTACAATCCTCTCGAGAAAACGAGCAAAATTACGATTACTTCCTATGACGAAAACGGAAATGCACTTTCGGAAAAGACGGCTTCGATCCATGCGGGGGACAAGTATATTGGCATAGTCGAATCCCTGGGGTTTCCAGCGAATGCCGCGTGGTGCCGTGTGGAGGCAACGGTCGGCGTTTCCGGCATGGAACTTTGCGCGAGCCGCGACGGAAAAGGAATGTCGGGTTTTTCCGCCCAGAGGTCGCCCCGAACCCGAGGCTTGATCCCTTTTCTCGAAAAAAACGGGGGGCGGACACTGATCGGGATCGTCAATGTCGGGGAGAAAACAAACACAGTCACCTTGACCGGCCGGGACCACAATGGAGAGGAAAAAATCGAAGGAGCCCTTGTTTTGAAACCTTTCCATTCCGTTGAAAATAGGTTGGACGGTCTTTTGACCTCGGACTGCTTGACTCCCGAACTTCTGGACTCGCTGGCCTATGTTTCCTTTGCGGCCTCCGAGCCGGTGATCGGGTATCAAATCAATATCTCGGGGGATGCAATGTCGGTCGATGGATTCGTTGTGTCCGTTCCGTGAACTCCCCGGAGAAGGTTCCGCATCGGCGATTTCGTGGGAGATTCTTTCCGGCGGCTGCTTTCAATCCAGCAAGGGAACTATAAAACGGTCGCCAAGGTCCGACCGGCGAACCTGGCGACCGGGAGATCGTTCTTCGGAAGACCGACTATCCATTATCGTTAAAGAGATAACTGCCATCGCAGGCGTCGGTAAACGTAACTACCCCGCTCTCGTCGCCCCTGACGAAATCGATCGATCCGCTTACGGGATAATTGGGGCAGGCCGTGGAATTCATGGTAACCGAATCCATGGTTATCGTAAAGTCGCCGATTATGGACGCGCCGTCGGTGCTGAATACCAAAATGTCGGTATCTTGCCGGTCGACGAACATGGTCATGTCGATCAACCCCAAGCCGGTGGAAAGATCCGCATCCAATTGGATTCGGGTCGCGCTGGGATTTGTTACGGCGATCGTGCCGGAAGAAATCTTCTCTTTTCCCAAAACGAGATTGTCGAAGGTGAAGGTCATCGATTCGAACCCGGTGGAATCGACTTCGGATAGATTCAACGTAATACCCGAGACCGCCAAACTCACCATTCCGTCGATGGTCTTGTCGCCTATCAGAAGATTGTCGAAACGGATGTTTCCCGCCAATTGCATGGTTTTCCCGGAAGGACTCAGAAGGAAGCCGCCGCTGGCGGAACCGTTGGCCACTTCCTCCCCGTTTCGCTCGAGGTTGTCGAATGTTAGAGAAAAATCGGCCCCAATCTGGGTTTCCGAGAACACCAGGTTGCTGATTTCGAGAACAATTCCGCCTGAAATGACGGCTCCGTCGGACGCGACGAACCCGGTGCCATAATCGATTTCAACGGAAATGTTCTTCGGAGGGTTTTTCAAATCGATCTTTTCCGGCGTAACTACAACCTCGGGTCCCCCATCCCTTAGAATCGCGGTCACCTCGTCAAGCGCCCACGACCGTTCCGACATGAGAGCGAATATGAGATCGAGTTTTTCCGCGACTTCCTGCTTCAAATCCGGCTGCTCGCTTACGGGCAGGGACGGCAACCCGTCCAGCATCATTTCGTCTGCGGACCTGTTTAGCTGAAAAGCGACTATTTCGCGGTCCGAGGTGTAACCGATATAGGTGGCGTTCCCGATATCCTGGCCGGAGAAAAGTTTTTGGGCCACGGCAACCTCTTTGTTTTTCCCGTCGAGGACGAGGAGTCGGGTCGCTACGCTGGCTCCCGTGTTGTTGTAGGCCGTCAGCGTCACCGAAGCCTGTTCGTTTTCCAGATTGACGAAGGCGATTCCGGTGGCTCCGTCCTTCTCGAGTTTCGGAAAAATTCCATCCTTGCGGCTGATATTAACACCAGTATATCCTCCCATCACGTTGGTTCTGGTAAAGAGTTCGAAACCCGTTATCCGCTGGGTGGACTGAATTTCGATCCATTCGGTCGAGGTGGGCAGTCCCAGTCTTTTGATAGTACCTATGTACTTCTCGTTGGGATTGATGATATCGTTGGAGGTGTTTAGAATCGTCCCTTTGGCGTCGTACGAAAGTATGGTCAGTTGGGCTGCTGTATCGGAAGGATTGTAGGCCACCACGCCGGTACCCCATCCATCGGAGGCGGCTATGTGAGGAAAATAGATCCTGTCGGTCGTATCGTCCTTGAGCAGGACTCCGCTCCCAATGTCAGCGACGCTGTCGATGAAAAGTTCGACCCCGATTACTCCGGAAGCGTTTTCGATTTCCGCGGACAGAATTTCGGGCTGAAGCCGATCTTCGAACAATTCCAAAACGGAAAAATATTGGTAAGCGCCAGGTGCGAGGTCGACCTGCTTGGTGGTTCCGTTATTGAACTTGATGGTCGGCGAGACCGGCTCGGAGTTCGTATTCACCAAGCTGAAAAACGTTCTCCAGTTTTCTACCAAGGCGATATGGGGGATATAGATGTCTCTTGAATTTATCTCCGAACCCAATACGCCGGGAATGGCGACTCTATACTTTCCGTCCACGAAAAGCTTCATGTATCCGGCGACGGTCCCTCGGTCGCCTTCGAAAACGACGTACCGAATATCGGCGGCATTTGCGAAGTCCCGCCCCAGAATTATCTCCATTCTTCCTTTCGGAGAAAGAACCACGCCGTCAATGGTCGAGACCATGCCTCCCGATTCGTCGTAGGACTTGAAAGAACCGCTCAGATTCCGCGAGTCGCTTGTATTGACGACGCACACTTCTGTTTCCCAGATTCCGTCGCTTTGCGCGTGGGGAAAGTAAATCGTGTCGTTGCCTGCGGCATGGCCGAAGCCGCAGTGCAAAAAAAACAGAAAGAAAGCCGCCGCGATAAACAGAGGTGAAAAAAATTTTCCTTTCATCTTCAAGTTTCCTCCTTGGATGCCGAACAAAGCTGTTTGAAACATGGATTGCGAAGCTGTTCACTGAAAAAAACATATTGCTCAAAACTCGAGTCGACTGGAAGTGTGAACAAAAAAGTCGTCAATCACATCTGTGAACAATGGAACGAGAACGGTCATCGTAAGATCCGATTCCCGCGATTCAGATTTTGAAGTCGGCCGTTACGGAAGCGACAAGGCCGGACAAGTTGCGAAAAAACGGACAAACTTGTTCTGTCTATTTAAAACAGGGACTCGCTTTTTGTCAATAAAGACGACTCATTTCGTATGGAATTCTCGCCTTGTTTTTTTTTCAAATCGTTATAATTTGCCGAAAACGAAGGAAAATGAAAAGCAGAATCGACAAGGCGCTTGACTTGGTCGAAAGGAGGGGGCATTCTTTCCGAAATCGAAACCATACGAATTGGTCGAACGAAAGATGCGGTAGAGTTCATGAACGATTGGTACCTGTTGACTTTGGGCGCTCTCGCGCTGATGAGCGCCCAACGATTTTTGTATAAGACCGCCGCAGAGAAAAAGTGCGATACCGCAGCCACTACCTTCGCATTTTTCGCGACGGTGGCGGTCGCGAGCACGCTTCTTTTTCTCGCGGAAGGCGCGAAACTGCAAAGGCCCGCTTATCTGGTCGCCGTGGCGTTTGTGAACGCAGCCAGTTTTACTGCGGCGACGGTCGCGCACATGGAGTCGTTGAAGCACGTCCCTGCGGCGGAAGCCTATTCGCTCATTCGTCTCAACGTGATTCTTGTGGTTTTGTTTTCCGTTTTTTATTTCGGCGACAGGTTGAGCGCGCTTCAGATTTCGGGAATCATACTGGCGCTGGCCGTGATCAAAATCCTGACCGGCGGCGGGTTCGGCATTGGCGGCTACAAAGGCTCCGGAAATGCTCGCCAAGGGTTCGCGCTGGTATCCATCTCCCTGCTCGCGGGGGCAGTCGCCTCCATATCCAGCAAATTCGCGGCCCTCAATGTGGACAAGTTCGCGTTCATCAGCCTGACCTATATCTTTTCGGCCCTCTTTTCCTTCTTTCTCAAAGGAAGGATCTTCAAAGGCAAAGCCGCGGGAAAAAAGAAAGAGTCTCTCCGATTGGGAATCGCAATGGGCGTTTTGAATATCGGGGGATACTTTTCGTTTCTGAAGGCACTCGAGACGGGTCCGCTTTCCGTAGTCGCCATGATTGCGGGGATGCATTTCGTCGTCGCCATCGCACTGTCCGCCTTGATATACGGGGAAAAACCCAATGCCAGGCAAACGACGGGTGTCGCTCTGACTGTGGTTTCGATCCTGCTCATGCGTTCGTGACCGGTCCTCAGGTCGTGGACATAAGGTAGGACCTGAGGTTGATCCGTTTGTTGTTCAAGCCGAATTTCATTCTCAGGTTCTTGCGGTGGAAATTCACGGTGGAGATGGAAACGTTCAGCATGTCGCCTATTTCCTTGCCGGTCTTGCCGTCCTTTATCAACGTGGCGACTTGAAGTTCCTGCGGCGTCAGGATCGTGCTCAAGGCGGAAAGCCGCTTTAGAAAAGGGGAAACGATTTCTTTCAAATGGTTTTCGACGATTTCGAGAGTTGCCTTCTGACTTTTTTTCAAATCGGAATTCTTCAATCTTTCCAGGTATGGAAATACGAGTTCCTTTATATTCGATAGCACTTTCTCTTCCAGTTCGATCCGGTCTCCCTCCCTTTGTTTCAGCAGCACTTTGAGGGCGATGTTCGCCTCTTCGAGTTCCCTCTTTTGTTCCTTAAGCAGTGTTTCGTTTTCCTTGAGGGATTCCTCGGCCAGTTTCAGGCCGGTTATTTCCTCGTGGCTGACGATGACCCTGACGGATTCCGCGGCGGCAAACCGTATCGCTCTCATGTAGAACCAGTGCTTTTCGGCGGGAGAATGGCAGGGATAATCCAACAGGAACTCCTCCGTCTCTCCGTCGATGACCTGCCGAATGCCTTCGGCCGCCCTTCGGCCGTCCTCGGCGTCCTCGCCCGCGGATGCCTCGCAGACGGAAATGTAATTGTAGCCGACCGAATCGAAATCGCCCTCCATGCCGTTCGCGCCGGCGAATCTTTGCCAGGCTCTGTTCGTGGCCAATATCACGCCATGACGGTCGAGAATCGCGATGTGAGCGGACAGCGAATCGAAAACCGTCCTGGCGAAGGGGTCGTTCAGGCCGGATTGCCTTTTTTCGGGAATGTATTGAACTTGTTTTGCGTCTTCCATAGTATCCCCCGTCGATTGGTTGATCGAAACGTTTCGGCGATATTCGACCGAAATGATAGCAATCAATCCGGAATGTGTCGATAGATGGATTCGGCCGGGAACGGAGTCGCTCGATCCAGGAGTCTTTTCGCGAGATGTAACGGACTGAAAAACTTCCTTTTGATGTCGGTATAGGATTGGCGGGCGAGGACGACTTTCAATTCGTTTTCCGCCATTGTTTTTCCGAAACGTTTCAGCATCGTTTCCGTCAGAAGCGGAGCGGAGTAGAGGACTCTCGACATGCAGCCCGCCCATTTCAGGTCTTGCGCCAGCAAAAGGTTCATGCGCTCCGTGTAGCGGTTCATGATGTCGAAGCCCGATTCGAGGCTTTCCGCGATCGTTCGCGACGCCACTTCCGCGGATTTCAGAGCGTAATATATCCCCTCCCCGGTGATAGGGTCGGCGAAACCGGCCGCGTCCCCCGCCGCAAGACCTTTTTCGTTGGCCAAAACGTTCCTTGGACTGGGCGAATATGGAATCCTGCCGCCTTTCAGCTGGCGAATACGGGAAAAACCCGTCAGGTTTTTCAATCGGAGATAATCGAAAAAACGACGTTTCCAATCGTCGAACCGTTTTTCCAACGTAACGATTCCCACGCTCAAATGGTCCTTCTTGGCGAACACCCATCCGTACCCGCGAGGAACGACCCCGAAATCGAAATGCACGCGACCTTTATACATGTCAAGGAGCCAAGGGGAGCCGAAATACAATTCTCCTTCAACGGCCGTCATGAACTCGCACCGAACGGACAGTCCCAAAGATTTGGAGACCCGGCCGCAAGCGCCGTCGCAGGCCGCCGCGACCGCCCCGCGAAAACTTCGGCCCGAAGTCTCTACGATCAAATCTCCCGCTTTTCCGGAAACGGACCGGACGGTCGTGTTTGGCGCCACGTCGGCCCCAGCGGCGACGGCTTTTTCAACCAGGAAGTTGTCCAAGTTGTTCCTCGTCACCATTGCGATGATCGGGGCGTCGAAGCGTTCGGAGAATACGGGTTCGTTTTTGTACGACAGCCGCGCTTCGTATACGAAGTCCTCCGCGACATGTTCGACGGAAAAGGGAAAAAGGTCCATGGCGCGACGGGTGACGCCTCCTCCGCAAGCCTTGTATCTCGGCAATCCTTTTTTCTCGGCTATCAGCACCTTGAACCCGCGTTCGGCAAGCCAGTACGCAAGCATGGAACCCGCCGGACCGGCCCCGACCACCACCGCATCGTATTTCGTCGAATGTTTCATTGGAGGGATATAAAACATCGAACGGATATTTTGGTCAACCGGTTTTTCCCTTGATTCCGAAAAATTAAAGCACCATAATGCCGAAATGAAATTTTAAATGGAATCGAAAGAACCTATTATGTCGGAAAAAGAGACGATGAATATGAACGGGAACGCGAGCGCGAAGCCCGAAATCCTGTCGCCCACCGGAAACGAAGCCTCCTTTTTGGCCGCCCTGGCAGCCGGAGCGGATGCGGTCTATTGCGGATTGAAAGCTTTTTCGGCCCGAATGGAGGCGGAAAATTTCGCAATGGACGACTTGGCGAAACTGACTTGCCTCGCCCATGAAAAAGGCGCGAAGGTGTACGTCGCCCTCAACTCCCTGGTCAAGCCGGGAGAGCTTTCGACCATAGCCGAAATTGTCCACAACCTTCGCACCCGGGTGAATCCGGACGGCTTGATCGTCCAGGATCTCGCGGTTTCGCACATTGCCCGCACCATGAACTTCCCGGGCGAGATACATCTTTCCACGCTGGCGAACGTCAGTTCGGCAGGAGCCGCGGAGACCGCCCGGAAATTTTTGAAGGCCGACCGGGTTGTCCTTCCCAGAGAGCTTGATATCGACGAGATAAAAAGCGTGGCGGAAGCCTGCCCCGACGGACCGGGATTGGAGGTTTTCGTGCATGGCGCTCTGTGCTACGCGGTTTCGGGAAGGTGCTATTGGAGCAGTTATCTCGGGGGAAAAAGCGGGCTAAGAGGACGTTGCGTTCAACCGTGCAGAAGACGCTACCGGCAAGGAGACTTGGACGAACGCCTGTTTTCCTGCCTTGATCTCAGTCTTGACGTTTTGGCCAAAGTATTGTCGGACATCCCGCAAATAAAAGCCTGGAAAATCGAAGGGCGGAAAAAGGGGCCCCATTACGTCTATTATACGACAAGAGCGTATCGGATTATGCGGGACGAAGGTTCCGATCCTCAGAAAAAGAAGGAGGCGTTGGAGCTTCTTGCCTATAGTCTTGGCCGGCCGGGGACTCATTTCAATTTCTTGCCCCAGAGACCTCAAAATCCGATAAAGAAGGAAGGTCAGACCGGGTCGGGGCTCTTGGTCGGTATTCTGAAGGGGACGGGAGGCCAGCAGATTCTTGTTCCCCGCGAACAGTTGTTCGCCGGCGACCTTCTTCGCGTAGGCTACGAGGACGATCCCGGTCACGCACTGCACAAGGTCACGAAATGGATTCCGAAAAAGGGTCGATTGGTATTGAAGACGAATCCTGGAGACGTTCGAAAAAGGGTTGGCGGAGCGCCCGTTTTTCTCATCGACCGAAGGGCTCCGGAGTTGAACGAACAACTGGAGACGGTTCGCAAGGAGCTGTCTCGGGTCGAGACGTCTCAGGAAAAGCCGATTCCTTTTCGATTCAAGGAACCGAGACAAATCAAGGCCAAGGGGTTCGACAAGGAATTGAGGGTTTTCCGGAAAATTCCCAAAGCGCCGCCTTCGGGGCGCGTGGGAGTATGGCTCGATTCAGGGTTGCCGGAAAAAATTTCGAAAAAGTCGCTCTCGACCTACTGGTGGTGGCTCCCTCCCTTGGTGTGGCCGAACGAAGAACAAAATTTCAAGGCGCTCTTGGATAGTGTCGTGAAAGGCGGCGGAAAAAATTTCGTCCTGAACGCCCCTTGGCAAATATCCTATTTTAGCAAGCCTCTTGCATTGAATCTATGGGCTGGACCCTTTTGCAACCTGGCCAATTCCTACGCGTTGAAAACGGCCAAGAAAATGGGATTCAAAGGAGCGGTGGCCAGCCCAGAGCTGGGGGAGGAAGACTTGCTCCAACTTCCCTCCAAAAGCCCTCTTCAAATGGGTATCGTTTTGCGGGGAAACTGGCCCCTTTGTATTTCCAGAAACCTGGCCGACGAACTCGAGCCGGGAAAAGCGTTTTCCAGTCCCAAGGGCGAGATCGCCTGGGCGCAAAAGCACGGCTCGACATTCTGGCTTTATCCCAATTGGAGATTGGATCTCGGAATAAAAAAAAGGGAATTGCTCCAGGCGGGCTATTGCCTGTTTATTTATTTGAAGGAGCCAGTTCCCAGGGACGTTCCCATGAAGAAACGGTCCGGATTGTGGAATTGGGAGATCGGTTTGCGTTAACTCTCTTTCTTCCCGACCGAAAGGACATACAGGTTTTCTTTTTCGAAGAATATTTGTTGAACCTCGTAATTCTTCGACGGGACAAGATCCAGCACGACTCGCACTTTTTTTTCGGGTTCCGCGTAGGCGCCTATCCGAATTTTCGAAATGAAGTCGCCTTTCAAGACCATTTCGGGTTCGATATCCGGGTGCGGGACCGCGGCAAAGAAATCGCATACTATTCTGGGATTTTCGCCTTCCAAAACAAACGTTTCGGGAGGCGAAAAACGGTCTAACAGGATCTTGACCGATTCTTGCCGATCTTCCGATACGTCCCCCCCGATGGCTTCGATCGTCGCGGGTCCGCTTTTCCTGGCCGACTCCGCTTCCGGTGCGGGCGCGACATGGTTTCGGTGAATCCAACCCGTTTGCCCCGATTCCAGCTTTACCATCAGCCAACTGTCCAAACTTTCAAGCAACGTCAATTTTTCGGCGTCCCGAACTGGAAAAAACAAATCGTTTTTTGGCCCGGGTTCTTTTCTGATACCTGCCGCTGCAACGACCACAAGCAGCTCCTTTTCGGAATCCGCTTTTTGCGTATCGATCGGAATGGGCGGTTTCGAATCCGCTTTCGGCTCCTTAAAGTTATCCTTTCGCTCGAATATGTCTTTTTGAACCCATCCTACAGCGTTGTCGGACAACCGTATTACATACCAGTCCTTTTCTTTCAGGAGAGTCGTGACCTTCTGCCCGTCTTGTGTGAAACCGATAATCCTCGAGGTCAAAGAAGGTTGTTTGTAGACGCGCCCTTGGTTCACTACTCTGTTTTCCGGGAGAAATTCCACTCCGGTTTTGTTCGAGTCGGCATTGTCGAAAATTGGATTGGCCTCGGGACCGGAGGATATTTCGGGCGACATATCGTCGAGGTCGGATACCGACCCGCAATTGGCGGTATCGATTTGACAGGCGAAAGAAAAAGACAAAAGAAAGAAAACAGTATGAATCGCAAGGTATGAAAGCCGGCTCATTGGTAGAGGTTTCATGCTATCCCTTCTTTTCTGACGGTTTCAGATTTTTTAACGGAAAAAAATGAAATTTGCAAGAGGAGAGATTGGCTTTGGACAATCCGAAGCGCGAATTCGAACAATTTTGGGGTTTTAAGCGCGATGAAAATGAGGTATGAAGAAAATCGAAACAGATATTGGTCGGCTTGTGAAACGGAAACAGGCGTGCGCAATTTGCAGGACCCATTCAATCAGAGGTAGAGTATGCCCCGGATCTTGATTATAGACGACGATGCACAGATTCGAAAAATGCTGAGGTTGACATTGGCTGCGGCCGGATTCGAAGTTGCGGAAGCCCCGGACGGGAAAATAGCCATGAAAATTATGAGGCAGGCACCTGCGGAATTAGTCGTTACGGATTTGATCATGCCCGAAAAGGAGGGCATTGAAACTATAATAGAGCTGAAACGGGATTTCCCCGAAGTAAAAATAATCGCTATCTCGGGAGGCGGTCGAATCGATCCGAAGGATTACCTCTTTTTGGCGGAAAAACTTGGAGCGCAGATAACATTGGAAAAACCTTTCAGCCGAAAAGAAATTCTCGACGCAATTCATATATTTTTTCCCGAAAGAAAATAGGCGTCTTTTTCCGGAACATGCGATCCTATGAATATCCTCATTGTAAAAACCAGCGCGATCGGAGACGTAACCCATACGTTACCCTCCTTGAACGCTCTTAGAAGGCGTTTTCCGAACGCGGCCATAACATGGCTGGCGGAAAACCCGTCGGCCGAGATCGTAAAGGGGCATCTGTCTTTGGACTCGGTCTTGGTGTGCGAAAGAAAGCGATGGAAGAAGAAACTCCGGAAATTGGAGTTTGCAGCGGCGGCAAAGGAAATCTTGGCGTTCGTCAAAAAGCTCAGGAGCCGCGAATACGATCTTGTAATCGATTTCCAAGGCCTGTTCAGAAGCGCAATTCTCGTTTTTTTGGCCAGGGGAGCAAGAAAAATCGGGTTCGGTCCCGGCATGCAGCATTCCGAGGCCAGCTATCTCTTCTACAACGAGAAAATCCCGGCCGTGAGCATGGAATATCATGCGGTCGATCGGTATCTCTTGCTTCTTTCGGCCATAGGCGTGCCGACCGCCAAGGTCGAGTTCGATTTTCCGATCGAATCTTCGGACAGGGAGAGTATTCGCGCGCTTTTGAAACGGAGCGGGGTGGACAGCGACGATAGAATCGCGGCGATAAATCCTGTTGCGCGGTGGAGAACGAAGCTGTGGGCCCCCGGATTGTTTGCGGAAACGGCCGACAGGATCGCCCGAAAAGGATACAAGGTTTGTTTCACGGGCGCGAAAAACGACGCGGAACAAATCGACGAGATTGTTTCCATGATGACCGAGCGGGCGGCGAATTTCGCGGGAAAAACTTCTCTCAGGCAACTTGCGGCGTTATACGAGAAAGTCGAGTTCGTTGTCACGACGGACACGGGCCCCATGCATATTGCAGCGGCCGTGGGGACTCCCACGATCGCCCTTTTCGGACCTACGGCTCCTTGGCGCACCGGGCCTTACGGGGAGGGACACAGAATCGTTACAATAGAGAAGCACTGCGCTCCCTGCTTCAGGCGCGAGTGTCCCCATATCGACTGCATGAAAAAAATAACGCCCGACATGGTGATGAAGGAAGTGGACGCAGTAATAGAAAACGCCCGTCGGCAATCTGCCCGTTGAACCCAAGTTTCGTCCACAAAGGGCTCTTTCTATTTTTTCGATTTCGTCTTTTCCAGGTCCTCTTTGAGCTTTTTTTCGATTTCGGAAAACAGGTTTTTGCGCTTGGCAGCCTGTTCGGCCTTGATGGTTTCGATCTTTTTGGAATGAGCTTTTCTGGCGTTTTGAAATTTCGCGAGTTCGTCGGCGAATCTGTCCTCGGCTTCTCCCTTGGGAATTTCCTCCAGCGTCAAGTGGTTTCGAAGGTATAGGCGCGACCCGTAGGCGCCTTCGGTAATGTCCAAAATTCCCATGTCCACCATTCGTCGAACGACCAGAGTGCCCTGTTCGATGGAAAAGGACAATTCCTTGCAGACTTTTTCGATGGAAGGCGCGTTCATGTCCTTGTGTTCGAGCAGGCGGACTGCCGCAACGATCAGATGTGCTTTTTTGTATAGATCCATGGTTCAGAAAATGTAAAGATTCCGTTTTTTGTTTTGTTCGTTTGTGTTTTTCCTTGAAAATCGAAAACAAAACGTATGCCCTGAAGTTTTCGAGACGACTTCCGCCAATGATCGGCTTCGGCAATCTTGACAGGAAGTTCGAAGGAGAGTAACATTCGATTTTTAATCTTGTCAAGGCGGCCGGAGCGATTCGCCTTAATTCAAATATAAAAATCAGGGGGAATGGGTTATGACTGAAATCATCGATGTAAAAGCCAGGGAGATACTGGATTCGAGGGGCAACCCGACGGTCGAGGTCGATGTGCATTTGGCCTCCGGGGCCATCGGAAGGGCCGCCGTGCCTTCGGGCGCTTCGACCGGGACAAGGGAGGCATTGGAACTTCGAGACAAGGACGATTCGCGGTACGGCGGAAAAGGAGTCGAGACCGCCGTCAAAAACGTGGTCGGAGAAATAGCCGAAGCGATCACCGGCATGGACGCTGCGGACCAGATGGGATTGGACCGCGCTCTGGTCGATCTTGACGGCACGCCCAACAAGTCCCGGCTGGGGGCGAACGCCATCCTGGGAGTCTCCATGGCTGCGGCCAGGGCCGCTGCGGAGGCCTACGGAATGCCTTTGTACCGATATATCGGCGGGATCAACGCCAGATATCTTCCCATTCCCATGATGAACATCGTCAATGGCGGCGCCCACGCTACCAACAACTTGGACATCCAAGAGTTCATGATTATGCCCATCGGCGCCGAAAACCTTTCCCACGCGGTCCGGATGGGCGCGGAAACGTTTCACGCGCTCAAGAAGATCCTGAGCAAGAGAGGCGTCAGCACCGGCGTGGGCGACGAAGGCGGATTCGCCCCGAATTTGGAATCCAACGAGGCGGCCATCCAATGCATTCTCGAGGCCATCGACGCCGCAGGCTACCAGGCCGGCGAAGACATAGGGCTCGCCATGGATTGCGCGGCCAGCGAATTTTTCGAGAACGGACGCTACAATCTCAAATCCGAAAACAAGACCATGTCCGCCGAGGAAATGATAGACTATTACGAGATGCTGATCGACAAATATCCGATTCTTTCTATCGAGGACGGTCTTGCGGAGCAGGATTGGGACGGTTGGGCGCTGATGACCGACCGAATCGGAGGAACGGTCCAGATCGTGGGCGACGACATTTTCGTCACCAACCCGGAAATATTCTCCAAGGGCATAGAGTCCGGCATCGGGAACGCCATTCTCGTCAAGCTAAACCAGATCGGGACATTGACCGAAACCCTTGACGCCATCGAAATGGCCAAGCAAGCCGGGTACATGACCGTTATTTCCCATCGGTCGGGGGAAACGGAAGACACCTTCATCTCCGACCTGGTAGTGGGCGTCAACGGCGGTCAGATCAAGACCGGCTCCATGTCCAGAAGCGACCGTATCGCGAAATACAACCAGCTGATCCGAATCGAGGAAGAACTCGGAAAATCGGCCCTGTTTTCGGACTATCTTTTCATCTCCGAATAAAATCCCGCACTCGAAGATAGGATAGAGTATGTCGTTCAATGCGAAATACATATTTGTAACCGGCGGGGTTTTGTCTTCACTCGGAAAAGGTCTGGCTTCGGCCGCGATCGGATCGCTCCTGGAAACCAGAGGATTGCGGGTCTCCATTCAGAAGCTGGACCCGTATATCAACGTGGACCCTGGAACGATGAATCCTTTTCAGCACGGGGAGGTGTTCGTTCTGGACGACGGTTCCGAGACGGACTTGGATTTGGGCCACTACGAGCGCTTTACCCACGCGAAATTGAACAAGGACAACAACTTCACCACCGGCAAAATCTACCACAGCGTCATTACCAAGGAGCGGCGGGGCGATTACCTGGGAGGGACGGTCCAGGTGATCCCGCACATCACCGACGAAATCAAGAACAGCATCAAACTGGCCGCCGACGGCGTCGATGTGCTCATCGTCGAAATCGGCGGCACCATAGGGGACATCGAAAGCCTTCCGTTTCTGGAGGCGATTCGCCAGTTCAAAACGGACGTCGGCAAAGACAACATTCTGTATATTCATCTTACTCTGGTACCTTACATTGGCACGGCGGGGGAGGTGAAAACCAAACCCACCCAGCACAGCGTAAAGGAACTCCGCAGCATCGGCATTCAGCCCGACATCCTGCTTTGCCGCACGGATCGCTTTCTTTCCAAGCAAATTAAGGCCAAGATCGCGTTGTTCTGCAACGTGGGCGAGGATGCGGTCATCACGGCCAAGGACGTGGACTGCATCTACGAGGTCCCCTTGGTTTTCCACCATGAAGGCCTGGACCAGAAGATAGTGGAACTTCTTCACATCTGGACCCGGTCTCCCAGACTGGAAGCCTGGGAGGAGCTTGTCAGGAAAATCAAGTCGCCGAAGCATGAAGTCGACATCGCCATCGTGGGCAAATACACCAACTTGACCGAATCGTACAAAAGCTTGAACGAGGCGCTGCGCCATGGAGGAATTCCGCACGATTGCAAAGTGAACCTCAAATACGTGGATTCCGAGCGGATCGACGGGAACGTTTGCGCGGACACGTTCGCCGACGTCGACGGCATACTTGTTCCGGGCGGTTTCGGGAGCAGGGGAATCGAGGGCAAAATATGCGCGGCAAGATACGCCAGGGAAAACAAACTCCCCTATTTCGGCATCTGCCTCGGAATGCAAATCGCGGTGGTCGAGCACGCCCGCAACGTGGCCGGCCTGGAGGGCGCCCAGAGCGCGGAATTCGACAAGAACACGCCGCACCCGGTCATCTATTTGATGTTGGAGTGGTTCGACGAAAAAAGCCAGACCGTCCAGCGGCGGGACGCCGATTCGGACAAGGGGGGCACTATGAGGTTGGGCGCCTATCCTTGCCGGGTCGTGAAGGATACTCTCGCGTTCGCGGCCTACGGAGAGGAAAGCATATCGGAAAGACACCGCCACCGCTACGAGTTCAACAACGGATACAGGGAAAAACTTGAAGAATGCGGCTTGGTCGTCAGCGGGACGTCCCCGGACAAAAACTTGGTCGAAATCGTGGAACTCCAAGACCATCCATGGTTTCTGGGATGCCAGTTCCATCCCGAATTCAAATCCAGGCCCATGACCCCGCATCCCTTGTTCAAATCCTACATAGGGGCCGCGTTGAAATACAAGCAAGCCAAATAGGGCTGTTTTTTTAGGGCGCCAGTCCGCAACGCTTCGGAAGTGCCCGCGTTGCGGACGCTCCTTGGACCGTTTGCGCGGAATTCGAAGAAGGCCTCTGTCGTCGCATGAAGAAATTCAAGCAACCGCTCCTGCAGGAAGATGCAAATGAATGTAAACGCCGTTATTTTCGATTTGGACGGGACGTTGTTGGACACTTTGGCCGACATAGCCGATTCGGCCAACCGCGTCCTTGCGGCATTAGGCTTTCCCGTCCATGATCGCGAAGCTTACCGCCGGTTCGTGGGAGACGGTTCGGCCGTGCTGATGACTCGCGCACTGCCGGCCGACAGGCGTTCGGAAGAAAACGTGCGCCCTTCTCTGCAGGCTTTTTTGGAAAATTACGGTCGCAACTGGCATAATGAAACCCGCCCCTACGATGGGATTGTCGATCTTTTGCGGAATTTGCAGGCGCGGGGGATCGGTCTGGCCGTGGTCACGAACAAGCCTCATCAATTCACCGGAAAAATGATGGCCCACTTCTTCCGAGGCATGCCCTTTAATCCCATCCTGGGACAGGTTCAGGGAGTTCCCCAAAAACCCCACCCCCGCCAAGCCCTCGATGCGGCAGCCGCTTTGGGTGCCATACCCGAAACCTGCGTATTTTTGGGGGACAGCGCCGTGGACATGGAAACAGGTCGCCGCGCGGGCATGATCTCTGTCGGTGCCGCATGGGGTTTCAGGACTCGGCGCGAACTTCGCGATGCGGGGGCCGCCTACGTTATCGAACATCCCTTGGAACTGCTTTCCATAATCGATTGGAATACCGCCGGGAAGAAAATCGGCGACCCGCCTCTGCCTTCGCCGTAAACTCATGGCGAGGTTTTAATGCTCCGGTCGAAATTCCATGGTAGACTTTGATTCCCCAATGTTTACCGATTTACAAATCTTCGCCGTTGGTGTACAGTTTCCGTCACGAGATCGAATGTTTTTTTGATTTGAAAGCCGCATTGAACTTCGTTCTGATTCGAGGAAGCGTTCGGGAAACGGGGGCGGAACCGACGCTTGCAAGGGGGCCTCGACAGGGTTAACCCTAAATCCGGAGGATACATCAACATGAAGGTTCGAAATCATTTGCTTGAGGGAGAGAATGTCGAACTGGGAGAGACGCCCAACCGGGGCGGGCTCATGGAACCCCGATTTCTGGTGTTTCATTATACGTCGGGGGCTACGGCGAAGGGGTCCGCCGATTGGCTGTGCAACCCCGACTCAAAAGCTTCCGCGCACCTCGTCGTAGCCCGGGACGGACGCGTGATTCAGCTAGCCCCGTTCAACGTCAAGACGTGGCATGCCGGAAAAAGCCATTGGGGGGGGCTTTCCGGGCTGAACTCCTATTCGGTCGGAATCGAGATGGACAATGCCGGCCAACTCACCGAGGTAGGGGCTTCCTACCGGGCGTGGTTTCAAAAGACGTATCCCGAGAACGAAGTAATCTACGCCCGGCACAAACACGACCACGAGCATTCCTTTTGGCACGCCTATACGGAAGTTCAAATCGACCGCGCCGTGCAATTGGCCTGTTTGCTCGCAAAACAATACGGCCTTTCGGATATCGTCGGCCATGACGATATCGCGCCCGGGCGGAAGAGAGATCCGGGCCCGGCCTTTCCTCTGGAAAATATCCGCTCGCGTATTTTGGGCCGCGCCGACGACGAAGATCAGGTTTTCGAGACCATCGCCAACCGTCTCAACATCCGAAGCGGCCCCGGAATAGAGTATGAACTCGTGGCCGAACCTCTTGCGGCGGGAGCAAGGGTAAGATTGCTGGAGTCCTTGGACCGCTGGAGCAAGGTGGAGGTTGATGACGTCGCTGACTTGGAAGGATGGGTGTGCAACAAATACATCAAGCCGGTGTGAAGAGCTGTTAGGCGTTAGCCGTTAGGTGGACAAACCTGTTTTTTTCGTCCGGGTCGGTCCTTTACTTTATACGCATGTCTCCGGTGTCCATGAACCTTTCGTGAAACGAGAAGGCTTCCTTCAAGTTGTGGGGTTCATGGCCACCTTTTTCTTTCAGGGCCCGTCGGTGGTAATCCATGAGCAGGTTCCGGTAGTCGGGGTGCGCGCATTTTTCGATAATATTTACGGCAGCCTGGCGCGGGGTAAGGGGGCGCCTGTCAACCAGGCCGTGTTCTGTCACCACGATATCCACGGAATGTTCCGAATGGTCCACATGGGAGACCATGGGGACGATGGAGGAGATTTTGCCGTTTTTCGCCGTGCTGGGAGTTACGATGAACGAAACTGCGCCGTTTCGCAAAAAGTCGCCGGAGCCCCCGATGCCGTTCATCATTTGGGAGCCCATGACAAGCGTGGAGTTGACTTGGCCGTAAATATCGATCTCGATCGCCGTGTTGATCGCGAGAACGCCCAGACGCCGGATAACCTCGGGGGCGTTGGAGATTTCCACGGGCCTGAGTATCACCTTTTCCTTGTACCGGTAGAGTTCGTTGAAAAATCGGTTTCGGGCGTTTTCCGAAAGCGTGAGGGAAGATCCCGATGCCGAACGCACCTTTCCCATGTCTATCAAATCCAGGACGCTGTCCTGCAGCACCTCGGAATAGACGTCAATATCGTTGAAAAAACGGTCGTCCATGAAGCCGTGAAGGACGGCGTTGGCGACGTCTCCCACGCCGGATTGCCAAGGGAGACGGGGCGGCAGGCGATCTTTTTTTATTTCGTGGCGAACGAAATCCAGAATTTGCTCCGCAATGCGCCGGGGAATTTCGCCGGGTTCCTTGAAAAAATGCAAGCTGTCCCGCTCTTCGCTGAACAAGACCGCGACGACTCGGCCGGGATCCATTTCGATGTAGGGCTTTCCAATCCGATCTCCTGTTCTGTAAACGGGGATGGGCATTCGATAGGGAGGATCCTCGGGGATGTAGATGTCGTGGATGCCCTCCAGGTCGGCGGACGTGTCGGAAATCTCGACTATGATTTTTTCGGCCTCTTTGACGTAAGTGGGAGTGTTGCCCACGGACATGGTGGGCACGAGGTGACCCTTTTTCGTGATCGCGACGGCTTCCACTACGGCAACGTCGGCTTTTCCCCAATTCCCGGCTCGCACTTGCTGCGATAGGCTAGACAGGTGATCGTCCTTGAATTCGATCTCGCCGCTGTTGATTTTTTCGCGCATGCTTTTGTTGCTCATGTAGGGGCGCCGGCAGGCCACCACGCCGGCTTCGGCGAGAATGCCATCGACAGCGTCGCCCGTGGACGCGCCCGCGAACAGGTTGACCTTGAACTTTTCGCCCGATTCGGCCCGCCGGACCAGCTCGCGGGGGATCAGTTTGGGGTATCCCGCCGTAAACCCCGATATCAGCAAGTTGGAACCGTCCTTGATGTGCCGTGCGGCTTCCTCCGCGCTTGCGATTTTTTCCATCAGCGGTTTGTATTTTATCCTCTCTTCGAACATTTCGATCATTCTCCGGTTAATTTCAAAGATATGGTTTGCAAGGCCGCAAGTCGAGGCCATGGAGAGATCCAAAATAAAACTTGATAATATCGAACGGAAAAGTGTACATGAGTGAAAAATTCCGCTTTCGTTTTCTTTTTTGGACTTTTATTTCGGTCTGCTCTTGGCAAGGAGTCGCAATGGACACAAAGAAAATCCCGGTAGTCAAACGATCTCTGTTTTCCTGGATATTTCCCGGGAACGTGAAGCTTCAGATTCTGCTCGTGCTGGTGATTTCCATAACCGTTTTCGCGCGGGTCCTTCCGCTGGAGATGCAGAAGCGGGTCATAAACGAAGCGATAAAACTGGGCGACCTGGAAAGGTTGCTGATCTATTGCGGCATCTACTTGGCCGCCGTAGTGTCGGCGAACGGTCTCAAGTTTCTGATAAACGTTTTGGAAACGATCGTGACCCAGCGCACGCTCATGAACATGAGAAAAGACCTGTACGCCCACATCATCACGCTTCCGCTGAGCTTCTTCCGAAACACGCAACCCGGCATGGTCGTTTCCGCGCTTGTCACCGAACTTTCCACATCGGGAAACTTTATCGGAATGGCCGTCTCGGCCCCCGTAATCAACGTGCTGACCCTGCTGGCATTCGCAGGCTATCTGATTTGGCTGAATTGGGTTCTGGCCCTTGTGTCCCTGTCGATTTATCCGCTCGTTCTTCTGATTATACCCATCCTTCAGAAAGGCACCAACAAAGCCAACAAGAAGCGCGTGGACAATACCCGGGACATGTCAAGCAAGATAGGCGAATCGATAACCGGTATTCACGAAATCCACGGGAACGGTTCGTACAACATCGAAAACCGCAAATTCAACAAGCTGGTGAAGCAACTCTACCAAATCCGTATCGTGTGGTCTCTTTACCGGTACGCGACCAAGGTGACCAACAATTTTTTCACGAACATGGGACCTTTTCTGGTGTTCATTCTGGGCGGATATTTGACGATGAAAGGCGAGCTGGAACTGGGCGCGCTGGTGGCTTTTCTCTCGGCCCAGGAAAAGCTCTACGATCCTTGGAAGGAACTCATCGAGTTCTATCAGGTGTACCAGGACGCCTCCGTCAGCTACAGTCGCACCATGGGGTATTTCGACACTTCTCCCGAACACGCCTTGGACGCGCCCGGCCGGGAGCCTTACAAGCTGGAGCCGGCCATAGAAGCAAAGGATCTCTCTTTCGTAACCGACAGCGGGATCGTTTTGCTGGACGGCATCTCCTTTTCCTTGGACAAGGGGGAGCACATGGCGCTGATCGGTTTTTCCGGAAGCGGAAAAAGCACCTTGGCGCTTTGCGTCGCGCAGTTGTACAAATACACTGCGGGCGCCGTGAAAATCGGCGACATGGAGGTGGCGGAACTGACCAAGAGGGACATGGTGCAGAACATGGGCTTCGTCAGCCAAAGCCCCTTCATTTTTTCCGGGTCCATCAAGGAAAACCTTTTGTACTCTTGCGTCGCCAGGGACGAAGTGGAAGAGGAAGATCAGGGAAAGAAGCTTCCTTCGCTGGACGACATGATCGGAGTGCTTCAGCAGACGGGGCTTTTCGTGGACGTGCTCCGGTTCGGGTTGAACGCTGTCCTGGACCGGGGAGAATACCGGCAGGTGGTGGCAAAGATCATCCGGATGCGCAACAACTTCAAGGAAAATTTCGGGGATGTTTTGGCCGATTACGTGGAATTCTACGACGAAAACGAATATCTCCATTTTTCGAGCGTCGCGGAAAACATCACGTTCGGTTCTCCGAACAAGGAGTCGTTCGAGGAGGAAAAGCTCGGGGACAACAGGTATTTCATGGAATTCCTGAATAAGGCGGACCTCACCCGTCCGCTGTTGAGCCTTGGGGCGGAACTTTCCAGGCAGACGGTGGATATTTTGGGCAATCTTCCGCCTGAAGCCGTTTTCTTCGAACAGAGCCCGATCGGCCCGGAGGAACTGGAGGGTTTCCGAATTCTCGTGGAGCGCCTGAAACATACCAAATTGCACCAGCTCAAGTACGAGGACCATAAAAAGCTGCTGGAGCTGGCGTTGCGATTCACTCCGGGAAAACACAAGATGGCGTCGCTTCCCCAAATGCTGGAGCGGCTGATCTTGGAAGGCAGGGCCCTTTTCAAGGAAACCATATCGAAGGACGACCCCGCAGCGTTCACCTTTTTCGACATGTCCGTCTATATTCACGCGCAAACCATTTTGAACAACATTTTGTTCGGAAGGACCAAGAACTCGAACCCGCAAGCGCGGGACAAGATCGACCAAAGCATCATCCACCTTTTGATAGAGGAGGATCTTCTGGAAACCGTCCTCGAGATCGGCATGAATTTCCAAGTCGGAAGCAAAGGGGAGAATCTTTCCGGGGGACAACGCCAGAAGCTTGCCATCGCGCGGGTGTTTTTGAAAGCGCCCGCCCTGATGATCATGGACGAAGCCACGTCGGCCCTGGACAACAAATCGCAGGCTCGAATCCAGGATCTTCTGGAGAGGCGCTGGAAAGGAAAAAACACGGTGATTTCCGTGGTTCATCGGCTTGATATCGTGAAAAACTATGATAGAATCGCGGTCATGAAAGCCGGGAAAATAATCGAGATGGGCGGCTATGATCAACTGATGGACAAAAAAGGAGTTTTTTATGAACTCGTTACAGGTAAAAAATAAAGGCTGCGAGTCGTGCGAGTTTCAGGAAAATCTGTCGATTTTGAGAGAGATCGATTTTTTTTCGGAACTGCCGCTGGAGACGTTGAAAATCTTGGCTTACTTGTGTACAAGGGAAAAATACAAGCAGGGGGACTATTTGATCAACAAGGGAGAGGACGACGGCCAGGCCTTTTACGTCATTTCGGGGAAAATCGGGCTCTTGTACGAGGAAAAGAACAGCGACGAGGGGGTCATTCGGGAATTCGGCCCGGAGAAATTCGTAGGAGGGCTCAGCCTTTTGGGAAAGATGCGAAGAATCTTTTATTTGAAGGCGCTCGAGGATGTCGTATGCATCCGCATGACGAGGGAAAAATTTTCGAAGGCGTTGGCGCAGTTTCCCGAACTGACGCCGAAGTTGTTTCAAGCCGTCGTCAACAGGATATCGAAGTGGGAAGAAAGGATGTTCCTCGAACACGGGTGCCACAGCGACACTTGCGCCAATATCGCCGGCGTCAGTCTCGTATGAGCGGTTAATGCAAATCAGGAAGCTCTCGAGAGGTTTGCCAGGGATGGATGCGGTCGCGTACTTCATGGAGTTGAAGAACGACATTGCCGAATTGGAATCTTTGACCGGCGGCGTAGAAGAATTTTGCAGAAAGCAAGGTCTCGCCTCCAAGCACGGTTTCGAGCTTACGCTTGTTCTCGACGAGGTTTTCACGAACATCGTTTCATACGGCTTCGAGGACGAAAAAGATCATCGAATCAGGATCGAAATGTTCAAAAAGGACGATTTGGTCACGATCAGGGTGGAGGACGACGGCGCACCGTTCGATCCCACGACGGCGGAAAGGGCCGAGTTGGGTTGCTCCCTGGAGGATTGTCGCATCGGAGGGGTGGGGCTTCATCTGATTGACAGAATCATGACTCGCGTGATGTATAAAAGAAGAAACAACAAGAATATTTTGATCCTGGAAAAGCGACTGACCGATACTTAGTGGAACAGGCCGGGCGTTTTCGCGGAAAACAAAACCGGCGAACCAGGAAGAGGTTGTTTGAAAAAAGTTAAACAGGAGGAGGTTGTTCAATGGAAATCATCCAAGAAAAAAAAGACGATATAAACGTCTTAAGAATCAAGGGCAGGCTGGACTCGAAGACTTCGCCGGAATTCGAGGAAAAAATCGCGGAGGCCTCCAAAAACGGAACCAGCAAAATGATCCTCGATTTCGGGGAACTGGAGTATATTTCCAGCGCCGGCCTCAGGGTGGTTCTGAAGGCCGCCAAGGATATGAAGCGAATCGACGGCTCCGTCGTGCTTTGCTCCATGCAGGATTACGTCAAGGAAGTGTTCGAGATCGCGGGATTCGATACGTTTTTGCCGATCGAGCCGTCTTTCGAGGATGCCGTTGGCAAGTTTTAATTCCATTTGCGGAATTGCTTTTCGCAAAAATTACCAAAAAACCGGGAGAAAAAGGAAATAAATGGAAATATTCGCCAGGGACGTTATGACGAGAGACTTCCAAACGATCAGGGATAACGCGCCCATCAAGGAAGCCGTATACAAAATTCTTCACGGAAACATCAGGACGACCGGCCACAAAACGGTAAGTCTGATCGTAATCGACGAGTTCGGAAGACTGGAAGGCGTGATATCCATTTTCGATATCTTGTACCATTTTCGTCCGGATTTTCTCAATTACGGCATAGATTCCATCGAGACGTGGGTTGGAAGACTGAAGCCGCTTCTGGACCAGTTCAAGGAGCTTACAGTGGAGCAGGTCATGAGTTCGCCCGTGATGACGGTTTCCCCGGACGACCACCTGATGGTGATCATCGACAAGCTGGTCAAGAAGAAACTGCGCCGCCTTCCCGTAGTCGATGGGGGCAAGGTGGTCGGAGTGGTATACCTGTACGACGCCTATTTCCACCTTTTCCACAAATGGTGCGAACGGGAATGCTGAAACCGACAGCCGAACGGTCAGGGTTGTCGTCCTCCTTTCGACAGGCGGAATGAACTCGAAATGCGTCTCCCCCTTGGTTTCAAAATCGACTTTTCCATTGTTCCGGCGATATTTGCACATCGTCAATCTGCTTCTGAAAGATCCGATGGCCGCGTGCCAGCGGGAAGAAAAAAAGATCTGCCAAAGGATGAGGGTTCGGAAAGGAAAGGATCATGGAAGCTGAGACAAATTGCCGGGAACCCGATGGATTGGAAGGGGGC
This sequence comes from uncultured Desulfobacteraceae bacterium, assembly GCA_964575975.1. Taxonomy (GTDB): domain Bacteria; phylum Desulfobacterota; class Desulfobacteria; order Desulfobacterales; family SKZT01. The sequence goes on along the minus strand of CAZNTU010000018.1, from coordinate 20,308 downwards.
GCGTTACGGATTCGTGCGATGCGCGTGCGCCAAGGTCCCCGGCAAAAAATGAACGCGCCTGAATTTTAGGGCATGTTTGTCGGCAATCGGCCGTTCGTCGCGGGCCTGGCACTTTGTTGGCGCAAGGGGAGAAACGGTGCAAAAAAAACGCGAGGAGCCTTGTTCGTGCCGCGCATGTTTCGCTGTTTGGTGGCGGGTCGAATCGGCTGACGGATCGATTTTCCTTCTCTTTCCGCGGAAATGCCGCTACCTTCGCCAACCAATTCGACCCGCCACCCGCTGTTTCAACTCCTTCTTTCCAAATCCGAGACACGTGAAAAAACCTTGTCTTCCGCTCTTAACCTTCTCTTTTATCGAAAAGGTCCGTGATTCCGCATAGCGTAAAAATAATTTTACGAGGATTGGTTTCGTTTCGCAAAACTTCGCTCTTGGTCTCGCCATGCATATCAAGGTGTGTATCGGTCAAGTGGTTTTATCCTATTGTTGCCAACCGGCCGACAGAAACGCATGGAACGCTTTTCTTGTCATGTAGAGATCCGCCTTGCTCGAGATCTCGAAAGGCGAATGCATGGACAGGAGGGAAGGGCCGCAGTCCACGACGTCCATGCCGTAAACGGCCAGGTCTTTGGCGATGGTGCCTCCGCCGCCCTCGTCAACTTTTCCCAGTTCTCCGGTATGCCAGACGATTTCGTTTTCGTTGAAGAGTTTGCGGATTCGTCCGAGGTATTCCGCGCCCGCGTCGCTGGAGCCGTATTTTCCGCCGGAGCCCGTGAACTTGGTGACGCATACTCCGTAGCCTAGCCTGGCGGCGTTTCTCTTCTCGTGGACTTCCTGGTAGTCCGGGTCCAGGGCGCCGTTGACGTCGGCCGACAGCGCGACCGAATTCTCCAAGGCCTTTCTCAAGTTTCGGTCGCTGTCCTTTTCCCCGGCCTTGGCCATGAGGTCGGAAACGAAATTCTCGACGAAGCGGGACTTGGCGCCGGTGGCGCCGTCGCTTCCGATCTCCTCCTTGTCGAAGAAGAAGACGATGGCGCACGACTCCGGGTCTTCGACTTCCAGAACGGCGGAGAACGCCGAGAAAGCGTTGATTCGGTCGTCCTGTCCGTAGGCGCCGACAAGTCCCCTATCGAAACCGATGTCCCTTGCCCTTCCGGCAGGAACGGCCTCGATTTCCGCGCTGGTGAAATCCTCCTCTACCAATCCGTACTTGTCGTTGAAGAACTGCAAGACCCGGAGCTTGAACCGGTCGTCGATCTCCTTTTCCCCCAACGGGAGGCTTCCGATCAGTATGTTCAGCTTTTCCGCCTCGAACGCCTCCGAGAGCTTCTTTTCGCTTTGCACCTTGCGCGCCAGGTGCGGCAGAAGATCGGACACGGTGAAGACGGGGTCGGTATCGTCCTCGCCGACGACGATGTCCACAGAGGTTCCGTCCGCCTTGGCCACGGTCCCGTGCAGGGCCAGCGGGGTGGTCATCCAGTGGTGTTTCCGGATTCCTCCGTAATAGTGGGTTTTGAAAAAGGCCAAATCCAGTTCCTGGTACAAGGGATTTTGTTTCAGATCCAGGCGTGGCGAATCCACATGCGCGGCGATTATTCTTGCGCCCGCACTCAAGGGCGACTTTCCGAGCACGGCCAAGGCCGCGCACTTGTTTCGGAAAACCTTGTAGAATTTGCCGGCGCCTTTTTTGTCTTCGATATCGACGAAGCCAGCGCTTGCCGCTTTATCGACGATCGTTTTGACGGCTTCCCGCTCGGTCTTGGCCGCGTCAAGGAAAGACTTGTATTCCTCCGCCATTTCGAAGACCTTTTCGGTTTCCTTTTTCGAAAGGACGTCCCAGACAAGCCGGGGCTCGCGAACGACCTTTTTCCTGAGTTCCTCTATTTGTTTCTTTTTCGCTTTCTTGTCCATCCGGCGTACCTTTCAATATGTTATCGGGATTCCACGATCAGGGTAACCGGGCCGTCGTTCACGATGGAGACTTCCATCCTGGCCCTGAACTTTCCCGTTTCCACGCCTATTCCCTTTTCCGCGACCTTTTTCGCGAAATACTCGTACAGCGCGTTGGCTTCGACAGGTCCCGCCGCGTCCACGAAGGATGGGCGTCTTCCCTTGCGGCAGTTGCCCAGGAGAGTGAACTGGGATACCACCAGCATTTTCCCTTTCGTGTCGAGCAGGGAGAGATTCATCTTTTCGTTTTCGTCCTCGAATATCCGCAAGTTGACGATTTTGTCCGCCATAAAATCCGCGTCTTTTTCCGTGTCCCCGTCGGCGACCCCCAAGAGAACCGTGAGGCCGGCGCCGATGGCCCCGACCGTGGTTCCCTCGACGACCACCGCGCTGCTTTTGACTCTCTGAACGACCGCGCGCATGATCCATCCTTTCCTGATTCGTTTTTCCGAAGTTATTTTTTGCCGAAAAGATCGGCGAAGGGGTTGTTGAACGGCGCCGGTTCCTGTTTCTTCGGGGCTCCCGAACCTTTCTTCCGGTTTTTGGGTCCCCGCGAGGTGGATGGCTTTGGAGTTTCCGCCGGCGCGGCTCTTTCCCCCAGTATCGGAGTTTTTTTCAGGGACAGCGCGATTCGCTTTCGGTCGATATCGACCGAAAGCACCGTCACCTCGACCTTCTGATGCACCTTGACCACGTCGGCGGGATTTTTAACGAACCGATCCGCCAGTTCGCTGACATGGACAAGGCCGTCCTGGTGAACCCCCACGTCCACGAAAGCGCCGAACGCGGTGACGTTGGTGACGATTCCGGGAAGCTTCATCCCCGGCCTCAAGTCGCCGATCTCCTGGATTCCCCCGGCGAATTGGAATTCATCGATGGAATCGCGAGGGTCGCGTCCGGGTTTCGCCAGTTCCTGCAAAATGTCGGTAAGGGTCGGAATGCCGATGGTGTCCGTCACGTATTTTTGGATGTCGATCTTTTCCCGGAGGCTCGCGTTCTCGATCAAGTCCGTGACCGTGCAGTTCAGGTCCTTGGCCATGGCTTCCACCACGGGATAGGACTCGGGGTGGACCGCGCTGGCGTCCAGCGGATTCTTTCCGTCCCGGATTCTTAGGAACCCTGCGCATTGCTCGAAGGACTTGGGTCCCAGACGGGGCGTCTTTTTCAGATCCTTTCGATCCTCGAAAGCTCCGTTTTCGTTCCGGTATTTTACAATATTGGCGGCCAAGGCCGGACCAAGGCCGGACACGTAGGTCAAGAGTTCGACGCTGGCACGGTTGACATCGACCCCGACAGCGTTCACGCAGCTGACGACCACGTCGTCCAGGGCGTCCTTCAGCTTGGTCTGGTCGACGTCGTGCTGGTACTGTCCTACCCCGATGGATTTCGGATCGATCTTCACCAGTTCCGACAGCGGGTCCATGAGTCGTCTTCCGATGGACGCCGCGCCCCTGACCGTGAGATCCAGGTCGGGAAACTCCCGGCGGGCGGCCTCGGAGGCGGAATATACGGACGCTCCGGCCTCGTTGACCAGAAAGACCGGCGTATTTTCGATCTCGAGCCCTTGCATGAACGTCTGGGTTTCTCTTCCGGCCGTGCCGTTTCCCACCGCGATGGCCTCGATTTGAAACTTTCGGCACAGGTCACGGATTTTTTCGGCGGCCTCCCGTTCCTTTCCTTCGGACATGTGAAGGTAGGCGACATCGTGATGGAGAAGTTTGCCCTGACGGTCCATGCATACGATTTTGCATCCGGTCCTGAATCCGGGGTCCACCCCCATGACGCGCTTGGAACCCAACGGGGGGGCCATGAGAAGATGTCGGAGATTCTCCGCGAAGATTTTGATGGCGTCTTCGTCGGCGCGTTCCTTGGTCGCCAGCCGAAGCTCCGTTTCCATGGATCTTGATAAAAGGCGTTTGTAGGCGTCGTGGACGGCCATCCTGACCTGCTCCCCGTCGGGACCGTCGGATTTGACGAAAAGCTTTTCCAGGATCTCCAGGGCGTCCGGCTCGGAGGGGGCCAGGCTCAAGTTGAGAAACTCCTCCTTTTCCCCCCGACGCATGGCGAGGATTCTATGGGAAGGCGCCTGGGCGGCGGGTTCCTGCCAGTCGAAATAATCCTTGTATTTGATGCCGTCCTCTTCCTTGCCCAAGGCGACCTTGCTGAAGAAAACGCCCTTTTCGAAAAACAGGCGCCTGAGCCTTGCGCGCGCGGTTTCGTCCTCGTTGACGATTTCCGCGACGATGTCCCTTGCGCCCGACAAGGCGTCCTCGGCGGATTCCACGCCTTTTTCGGGATCGACGTATTCCCTGGCCGCCTCCATGGGATCGGCGCCTTCCTGTTTCAAGAGCAGGAGAGCCAACGGTTCGAGACCTTTTTCGCGGGCGATGGAGCCCTTGGTCTTGCGCTTGGGCCTGTAGGGCAAGTAAATATCTTCCAGAACGGCGAGGGTCGGGGCCGAGAGCACTTTTTCCTGCAACTCGTCGGTCAGTTTTCCCTGCTGTTCGAGGGACTTCAAGATCACCGCTTTTCTGGCTTCCAGCTCCTCGAGCTGGCGAAGCCGGTCGCGCACGGACGCGATCGCCACCTCGTCGAGGCTGCCGGTCGCCTCTTTGCGGTACCGGGCGATAAACGGAATCGTGGCGCCGTCGTCCAGCAGCTTGGCGACGCCCGCCACCTGAATCGCCTGGATTCCGAGTTCCGTCGCGGTTTGTGCAACGTGCTGTTCGTTCATGGATGTTCCTCGTTGTTAGGTATTAGCTGTTAGGTATTAGCCGTTAGCTGTTAGCCGTTAGCCGTTTGCCGTTTGCGATGCCGATTTGGCATGAAACCGCAAGCAATAGCGTTCAATCATGCCGATGTTTTTTTCGGGATATTCGTTGTTTCTCCCTCTAAAAGCTAACAGCTAAATGCCAACCGCACTTTTCGTTCGCGCCGTCGAAAAAACTCCAACGTCGAGACCTCGATTCGTATATGTGCGACGGCGAAGAATGTCAACCCAAGACCTGTTTCATATTGACCGGCTATGCCGTTTCTGATAGAAATTTCGGATTGCAAGTGAGCTGGAATTCTCATTTGTCGAAACCTTTTTCCTGTTCAAGGTGAGACCCGATGCGCGAATCGAAAATTCCCGAACGCGACGTTCCGAAACTCTTCACGGCGCTTGTCTTCTTCCTCGCATTGCCGTTTCTCCTGCCGGGATGCGGTTCGGATGTGGAGAACCCGTTCGAGAAACTCAAGGCGAGTCTCGACGACGTCCCCACCTATTCCGTTATTCTGGAGAACATGAAGGAGGAGGGAAACTTCGCGAAAACGCACTTTCACCAGTACAGGGTCGTAAAGCCCGAGGGCGCCGAAACGACGGACTGGCTGCAAGTGCCCGAATCCTTCTACCAGCGGCATGAAAACAATCTCGGCATGACCATCTTCGCCAAAACGGAGGGGGTAGCCGACGACCAGGTCGCGCCCCCCGGCTACCATTACGTAGGCAACCCCAATTACGGGCAGTGGCGCGCCGACAGCCAGGGCAACTCCTTTTGGGAATTCTACGGCAAGTACGCTCTCATGAGCCACTTTTTGGGCGGATGGTATCGTCCTGTATACGACGTGGATTTCGATGCGTACAAGAAGTTCAAAGCAAGCAAGGTACCGTATTATGGTTTGAAAAACCAATACGGGACTTCGGGAACGATCGTGCAGAAGGCCAAGCCGGATTTTTACAGCCGGCACATGGCCAAACAACAGGCTAAATCGGCGTCGTTCACTGACAAGGTATCCGAGCGAATCGGAAGAACCCGGACGAGCGTGCGAAGTCGGTCCGGCGGGACGGGGAAATAAGACATGTTTGTAGACCGAATTGTCACGGGATTTGTTCTGCTCGTCGCGTTTTACGTTTTGTTTTTCGTCGGCAAGCTCGCGAACGATCTTCTTCACAAGGAATACAACCTGACAGAGGAGCTTGTCCACAAGGACAACCCCGCCATCGCGATCGCGTTGGGAGGCTACTATTTCGGTCTTGTCCTTTGTCTGGGAGGGGCCTTGGCCGGACCCACGCACGGTATCGTGGAGGACTTGATCGACCTCGCCATCTACGGTCTTTTGTCCATCGTGCTTCTGAACATTTCCTGGTACCTTTGCGACAAGGTGATCCTGCCCAAGTTCAATGTTTCGGACGAGCTGCTCCGGGACAGGAACGAGGGGACGGGGGTCGTGTTTTTCGGAGTCTGCGTGGCCTCCGGGTTCATTGTTTTCGGGGCCGTCTCGGGAGTCGGGGGCAATGTCTGGTCCGCCATGGCGTTCTGGGCGATCGGGCAGGTGCTGCTGATGATCGCGGGGCTGGTTTTCAAGGCGATCACGCCCTACGATCTGCATGGCGAAATAGAGAAGGACAATGTCGCGGCGGGGGTCAGTTTCGCCGGGGCGCTCATTTCGGTCGGCATCGTGGTGGGGCTTGCGGCGGAGGGGGATTTCGAATCCTGGTCGGAGGATCTTCCGCAGTTTTTCCTGATCGCCGCCATTGGATTGGTATTGCTTCCGGTAATTCGTTTCCTGACGGACAAGGTCCTTTTGCCCACGGTTTCGCTTACCGACGAAATCGCGAACCAGGAGAAACCCAACGTGGGGGCCGCCTACATCGAGGCGATCTCCTACATTTCAGCCGCATTCGTCATTTATTGGTGTGTCTAAGAGTTCCGGCGCAAGCCTGATTTTAAAAATATCGCTTTTCGCGACGGGCTGCGCCGGAATCGTAGCGGAGTTCGTCCTTTCCACCCTTGCCACGTATCTGATCGGGAACGCCATTTTCCAATGGACGATGGTAATGTCCCTGATGCTGTTCGCCATGGGGTTGGGGAGCCGTCTTTCCAGCTTTTTCCGGGGCAGGCTCCTGGACTCTTTCATCCTGGTGGAGTTTTCCCTTTCGATCCTGTGCGCCGTTTCGGCGGTCTTCGCCTATACGATCGCGGCGTACACCAGCTATACGACTCTCGTGATATATGTTCAGGCCTTTGTGATCGGCGGGTTGATCGGCCTGGAGATTCCGCTGGTCACTCGTCTGAACGAGGCTTACGAGGAACTTCGCACGAACATTGCCGGGGTCATGGAAAAGGATTATTACGGCGCCCTTTTCGGAGGGCTCGTGTTCGCGTTCTTGGGGCTCCCCTATCTCGGTTTGACATACACGCCGATCATATTGGGAACCGTCAATTTCGGCGTGGCGTCGGTCCTTTTGTGGAAATTCTTTTCCCTTTTGGAAAGACGGGTTCTGCTGGCTTCTTGCTTTTGCGCGACGCTGATCGGTCTGACGAGCCTGGCCGCCTTTTCCAAGCCTGTTATTCGTTTCGGGGAACAAAAGAAATACAAGGACAAGATCGTCTACGAGGAACAGACGCGGTATCAGAAGATCGTCATGACGCAGTGGAAACAGTATTACTGGCTTTTTATCAACAGCCAGGAGCAGTTTTCGACCTACGACGAGGAACGGTACCATGAACCGCTGGTGCATCCGGCCATGAAAGCGGCGCGGGACGCCTCCGACGTTTTGATCCTTGGAGGAGGCGACGGTCTTGCCGCAAGGGAGGTGTTGAAGCACGACGGCGTCGCCTCCGTGACGCTGGTGGACTTGGATCCCGCCATGACCGATTTGGCCCGAAGCCATCCGATTCTGACGCGGATCAACGAAGGTTCGCTGAACAGCCCGAAAGTCGAGGTATGGAACGAGGACGCGGCCAAATACATGGAGAACAACGCGAAGCTGTACGACGTGGTGATCGTGGATCTTCCCGACCCGGACACGATCGATCTGATGCACGTCTATTCGGAAAAATTCTACGGAATGATTCGCAGGAGCTTGGCGGAGGGAGGCGTCATGGTCACCCAGGCCACCAGCCCCTTCTTCACCCGCGACGCCTTTCTCTGCATCCTGAAAACCATGGAAAAGGCGGGTTTTTCGGTTGTTCCGTACCATAACCAAATCCCCACCATGGGGGAATGGGGTTGGGTACTAGGGACCGATTCGGAAAGGATCGACGGCGAGCGCTTGAAAGAAATTCTCGTCGGGGCGGACTATTCCGATATCCAAACCAGGTTTTTGAACCGCGACGCGGTCGTTTCCATGATTCATTTCGGAAAGGGAGTCATGGACGAGGAGACCATGCTCGGCATCGAATCCAACACGGAACTCGGGCCGGTTCTTTACAGGTATTACAGCAGAGGCTCCTGGGGCGTGTACTGACATGCATTGATCGGAGGCGCATGCAAAAATTTCCTTGAACAAAGGAACGCAAAAATGCATATTGGCACTTATCGGCTTTACGATTCGATGTGGACGATTGAAAGGAAATCCCGCGATGCGAGGCGAACTTGAAAAGAGGGTGTCTTAAAATGAAGGCGGAAAAATCGGCCGATGAAGTTTCGAGCAAAAACAAAAATCTTTATTACAAATTAAACATCGTTTTCGGCCTTTTTTTCGTTTTTCCAGTTTTGGGTTTTCTCGTTTTCGGCTTCAAATACGATATCCTGAACGATCACCATGTTCCTCTTTTTTTCCTTGGCGTTTTGAGCTTTTCGTTTGTCGGTTTCATCATGCTCCGCAAATTGTTCGACGACATCATCGATGTGTCGAAGATGATTTCGGAGCGGGTTTCAAACGAAATTTCGGGAAAGGACGCCGCAGAGAGCGCCGATGAACTTCAGAGCATCGTCCATTCGTTCAATGCGATAGAAAACCGTTTCAAGACCACTTTTCGAATGCTCGAGAAAAAATCCTCGGAAATTTCAATTCTGAAGGAACTGTCGGAGCTTTGCCACGTGACGTTCGATTCCGAGGAGATTCTGTACGTGTTGCTCGAGCGCGCTCTGATTCTGACCAAGTCCGACGTGGGTTCGGTTCTGATTCTGGAAAAGCCCGAGCGCCGCAATTTCATCGTGAAAGCGAACATCGGGCTGGGCGAGTATGTCAAGACGGGCGACCGGATCGATTTCGAGAAAAGCATCGCCAAATACGCGGTAATCAACAAATCCCCCCTGCTGGTGGAGGACGTCGAGAAGGACCGGCGCTTCGGAAGGGCCAACCTGATGCACTACGCCACCAAATCCTTCGTTTGCATGCCGATAAAGACCAGCAAGGAAATTGTCGGGGTACTCACAATTTCCCGAAAAAAGGATAACGGAAAATACCTAATGGAGGATGTCGAAGTCCTGACCCCCTTGTTGAGCAACGCCGCCTTTACCTACGAGAATCTCCGGCTTTTAAAGGAAAACGAGAATTGGGAGCGACATCTGAAATCCATCGACAAGATTTTCAAGATCGTCAATTCCAGTTTCAGGGACAGCGAGCTTTTAAGGGCCGTGCTGGGCGAACTGCAAAATATCGTTCCTTTCGAACTGGCGCTGGTTTTTTTGGAGGACCAAAATCATCCGGGACACCTTGTCCTGATGGACCATATGATATCGGGTCCGATAGGGCTTGCGAAGGGTACAAGCTATCAGTACGAGGAGACTGTCCTCGAGAAAGTCGTGAAGCAAGACGCCACCATGGTAGTGGAGGATGTCGGGAAGCTTTCCGAAGACGCTGCAAGAAAGCTTCTCGTCCACGGCGATTGCGGCGCGGCCGTGTTGACCCCTCTAAAGACGAACGGTGCCGTGAAAGGCGCTCTGGCGATCATCGGGCGCGAATCCGGCCCATATCACGGCGCGAGGACTCTGATCGAATGGATAGGAAACGCCATCTCCCTGGTGATTGATCGCAACAAGCTTTCCGAGGCGGTCACGAAAAGAAACCGAGAGTTGGATTCCATACGCCAGATCGGAAGAGCCTTGGCCTCCTCCACTTTCGACATCGAGCAGGTTTTGAAATACACCATGAACATGATCCAAGTAATCATGAACGTGGAGGCGGGATCTTTGCTGTTGCGGAAAGGAGACGAACTGGAGTTCGCGGTGGCGTTCAACATGGAGGTCGAAGCGCTTAAAAAATTCCGCCTGAAGCTGGGACAGGGGATTGCGGGATACTCCGCCGCCAGAGGGGAATCGCTCATCGTCAACGACGTCAGGACCTCCCAGCATTTTTTCCCCCACGTCGATAAAAACACCGGTTTCCATACACGGTCCGCCCTTTGCGTGCCCATGATCTCCCAAGGGAAGGTCATCGGCATTCTGGAAGTCTTGAACAAAATCAAGGGGGAATTCGGACCGGGCGACGAGGACTTGCTTCAATCCATCGCCTCGTCCGTGAGCATCGCCATCGAAAACGCCCGGCTCTACAAGGAAACCTTGGCAATGGCGAAACACGAGCGGGGTGTCAGGCGGATGTTTCAGAAGTTCGTGCCAAAGGAAGTCCTGGATAAAATCATACACGGTTCCGAAACCGGAAAGATCGTTTTGGAAGAGGTGAAGACCCTGACGTTCTTGAACATCGACGTCAGGGGATTTTCCAAGATTTCCCGGAAAATCGGACCGCAAAAGACCGTTTTTTTCCTGAATAGCTTTTTTTCGGTAATGGGCGGAATCGTTTTCAAGCATCACGGCATTGTCGACAAATACCTGGGAGACGGTTTTCTTGCGTTGTTCGGCGCGCCCGCGTCTGGAACGAGGGATGCCGACAACGCTGTGGAGGCGGCTCTTGAAATGCGCGAAGCCTTGAACAAAGTGAACGAATTTCTGTCCAGGGAACTGGGCGTCTCCGTTGCGATCGGCATCAGCCTTCACACCGGAGAGGCCGTGGTGGGAAACATCGGGTTCGACATGAAAATGGACTACACCGTAATCGGAGACTCGGTCAACATTGTCTTTCGGCTCCAGGAGATGTCGAAGCCCGTCGCAAACAGCATCATTATCAGCGAAAAGACATGCCTGGCGGCACGGTCCCGTCTGAAGACCAAAGCAACCGGGGCGTCCGCGGATTTGGAGGATTTAATAGGCGAACTGAAGTTTTTCGAACTGTTGGGAATCGAGAGCGAAGAAGAATCCGAATATTTGAACGAAGTTGCGGAATGAGAAATGCCGATGTCAAATCGAAAAATACTGATCGTGGACGATGTCAGCGACAACGTCAGAGCATTGGGACATATGCTTCGGCCGGACTTCAAGGTCGTTTTTGCGACCTCCGGTCCGAATGCCGTCAGGATAGCCTTTTCCGACGACCCTCCCGAGCTTGTCCTGTTGGACATCGTGATGCCGGAAATGGATGGCTATAAAGTGTGCGAGACATTGAAAAAGAGCGCGAAAACCAAGGATATTCCCGTAATTTTCGTGACGGGGGCCACCGACAACGCCACCTTGAAAAAGGCCTTCGAAATGGGCGCCGCCGATTATGTCCGCAAGCCGGTCAATCGAATCGAACTGCTCGCCAGAATCAAATCCGTGCTGATGCAAAAACGTCTGATGACCGATATAATCGGGGAGGAAAAACTGAAAACGGTCATCGAAATGGCGGGCGGGGTGTGCCATGAAATGAACCAGCCGATGCAAACCATCTCCTCGTATGCGGAACTGCTTCTTCTGAAATTGCCCGAATCGCATCCGTGCCGCAAATATGCCCTCGTAATAAAGGAACAGATAGACAAGATGGGGAGTATAACGAAAAAACTGGCGGGCATCACGGAATACGAAACCAGGCAATATCCCGGAGGGACCCGCATCATCGATATCGCCAAGACTTCGAATAAAGACCGAAAATTGCGCGGCGACAAGTTTTCGTCCGGAAAGGCCGACAAATGAAACAACAACGGAGTTGCTCGGATTGGAACGAGCCCGTCCGAAAAATCGAATTTTTCGACCCGTTCGCCCCCGTGGCCGATGAGATCGATTTGCCCCAGGTCCTTGATCGGCTTCGTGGAAACCGGAAACTCCTCTTCAAGCTGTTGCAAAGTTTCGCGGCAAACTATGCGGAGACGATGAAAAAGATAGGCGAGGCTCTCGACCGCGAAGACGAGACGAACGCCCGCGATTTGATTCACGTCGTGAGGGGGGTGGCGGCGAATCTTTCGGCGTGGCGGCTGGAAAGAATCGCGCTGGAGTTGAGCGACGCCGTTAAAGAAGGACGAAAGGACGCGAGACTCGCGAAATTCAAGGAACTTGAAACGGCGTTCGAACGCATCGCCGATTCCGTTGGAAAACTCGATGCGAATTCGCGAATGACGGAGCCAAAAACGCCCGCGTTCGGCCTTGCAGCCGAACACGACCTCGACGTTCTGTCCGGCATACTTTCCTGTCTTTACGAATATCTCTCGGAGTTCAACATCGAAGCCGAATTCTATCTGGAATCCTCCATGCCGGAGCTTTTAAAGCGCTTTTCCCGCCAGGACCTCGCGATCATAGAGAGTGAAATCGCGAATTTCGATTTCGAAAGCGCATCCGCCAGTTTACGGAAAATGACGAAACGCGCCGGCATTTTTTTGGCGGAGACTTGAACCCCGGGGATATCGGCGAACAGGGTCTTTCCGAAACGCCGGGGGCGCAGCATTCTGGAGACGCCCCGGGCCAGTTTCATTGTCGCGACCTCGTGGAATCGAAATTGTCTTTCATGGCGTCGCATACTATCCCGTAGGTCCTGCCCCAGCTTTCGAAAAACAAATTCTGGAACCTTATGGCGTCCTCGACCATGGAAGATCGGAGTTTCTCCATGGTAGAGACGTTTCGTCGGAAAACCTCGGCGGCCCCGAACAACGGAAGAATCCGTTTTTCCTCGGGCTTCGAGATTTGCTCCGACGGAGCGGGAATCGGCTCTTCTCCGGCCGGTTCCCCTTTTTTGCGGGTTCGCGTGGGAACGCCGGGATTCAAGGCGTCCAGCTGCTTTGCGATATCGACCTTCCTTTTAGCCATTTGCGATCTCCTTTGCAAGATTTCTAAAATCTTCCGCACCCGAACTCCCCGGACTGAACTTGAAAATCGACTGGTTGGCGATTTGCGCACGCACCAAATCGATGTTCACGCGTATGGCGGTTTGGAAAAATGCGTCCGGAAAATTGCTTTTCAGCGTGTCGAGCACTTGAGCCGAAAGAGTAGTCCTTTTATCGAACTTGCTAGCCAAAACCCCTCTCAGCTTCAAACCGGGATTCAATTCTCTCTTGATTTGTTCCACCTCTTCCAAAAGCTGCTTCAGCCCCAAAATCGCGAAATACCCGACATCCACGGGAACAATGTATTCGTCGGCGGCCGCCAGCGCGTTTTTCGTGAAGGCGTTGAAACTGGGCGGACAGTCGAAAACGATGAAGTCGTAGTTTTTCTCGATCGGCGCGAGCCCCTCCTTCAATTGGAGAAAACGGTTTTGCTCGACCAGGTGCTTTTCGATGTCCTTGAGGGAGTTGTTGGAGGGTATGATGTCCGTGAAATCGGTGGAGACGATCAAGTCGGAAGGAAGCGCCTTTCCGGTCAGCAGCTCTTTCAATGTGGGCGATTCATGCTCGATGATCAGTCCAACCGCCGCCGATGCGTTTCCCTGCGCGTCCAAATCCACCAGGAGCGTCCTTTTGCCCATGAGATGAAAAGCTGCCGCCAGGCACAATGCCGTCGTCGTTTTTCCGACCCCGCCCTTCTGGTTTGCGATAGCGATTTTTCGGGCCATCTTTTACCCCTCCGATGTCGCGCCTGTTTTGCCAGGAACCGCCAGTATCAGCGCAAGGATCGGTCCCCGCTGGCCGCGGATTAAACACCGGGGACCGAATTCGTGCCGCTGCTTCTATTTATTCTCCAAATCCTTGACCGCTTTGTAGATCGCTTCGAAAAGCTCTCCCAGGTTCTCCTCGTCCACGCAAGAGAACGCCACCCGCAAGTCCGTCGAGTTGATCGAAATCGTCCCGACCTTGTACTCGTCCAACAGATGCACCCTGAGCTTCTCGGCGTCCACCTTCTTGATTTTCAGGCACATGAAATACCCGGAATTGAAGGGATACATTTCCCAGGCATCGTCGTACTTGGGATTGGCCAGGATTTCCTTGATCTTGTTCGCGCGGCTCTTCAAAACCTCCACGTTTTTCTTTCTTTCGCCGTCCATTTCGTCCGGATGCAGCATGGCGCGCAAGACAATGGATTGGCTCAGATGGCTCGCGTTGGAGATGGAACCGCGAATGTCGCCCGCCGTTTTTCTTTCCAGGGCGTCGTAGAAAGGCACCGGGTCGCCGTCGACGACGGTGCTGTACGTAATGAAACCGACCCTCAATCCCCACACGAACATTTCCTTGGTGGCGCCGTCGAGTTTCACCGCCAGCATTCTTTTGTGCCTGTTGCACAGCTGGGCGAAAAGGGACTCCTTCATGGGAGCGTCCTCGTAGCGCAAACCGAAGTACGCGTCGTCGGTCACCGCGATCACGTTGGTGCCTTCCTCGGCGACCTTGGTCAGAATCTCGACGATCTTGCGTCCCTCCTCGTCCGTCGGGGTATAACCCGTCGGGTTGTTCGGGAAATTCAGGAACGTGATCACCTTGTAGTTGTTGTGGGCATGCTGCCTCACCGTTTTTTCGAATCCGGCGACATTGAACCCGCCAGCCTCGTTGAACAGGGGATAGTTGTGGATTGCCGCGTCCCTCCTGACGGACATGATCAATACGTTGTTTCCCCACATCTTGTCCGGAAAAATAACCACGTCGTCCGGGTCTAGGAACATGTCGGCGAAAACGCTGATGCCGTGGGTGATTCCATTGGTGACGATGGGAAGGCTGGTCTGCTTGTCCTTGAGCGTGGGATTCTTCTTCACCATCGCCTCTTTCCATGCCTGCCGAAGCGCCGGCACTCCGAAGGACGGCGCGTACGTAAGCGCGTCGCTGGGCCTCAACCCCTGAACGCTTCTCATGACCGACGGAAGATGCATGGTGTGCAGGTTGCCCGTCGCTATACCGATAGTCGCGTTGAATTTGTCGTACGCCTTCTGCCTCGCTTCCGCGCTCTGGGTCAAAATACCCTTGGGGAAAAAAAGCCGTCTTCCTGTTTTCGAAAGCATTTCCATCAAGTGCGAGTTTCCCGACTTAATGACCGCATTCAGTTCCTGGGCCAGGGGATTGATGCTCATAAGTGTTCCTTCCTTCATTTATGACGTTTGTCCGAAAAAACTGTTTTTTTTAATTGTCTCGTCGCTGCGTCTTAAAAACAACGCAACTTTCCATGCGCGTGGTCGGGTTTTTGTAATGATTTAACGTGAAAATTGCAAGAACAAAAACGACAGTCGGCGCTTGTCGCCATTGACGCGAACGCATCGCGTTCAAAATTTCTTTGACATCGAAAAGAAAATGTTCCAAAATTCGCGTGCAACCAAGAGGAGAAAAGACATGAAAGCCGGGCTTTATTTTACAGGAACGGGACCCATCTTGATTCTTACGACCTACGATTCCCTGGACGACATGGAAATCGTAAATAAGCTTCGCGCAAAAGGAATAAGAAAGTTCATCGCATACGAAGTCCCAGAAAGGAAGGTCAAAGAGGTTTACAAGACCTATTACACCGCCGTTTTAGGGGACTTGAGGGACAAGGAGGATTTTCGCGTTCTCGATTACGACGGGCACAACGTTTTCCACAATTTTTCGTTCGAAGATCTCTCCAGTCCCATATTCTACGAACCTTGACCCGGTCCGAAGCCAAGACACGCAAGGCACTTTAAGAGGATTCCCCCTTCGCCGTCGCGGTCTCGCCGTAGAGTGCCCGTATGAAAAGGCCTTTCAGTTTTTCAGGTTCGGGCTCTTTTTCAAGCTTGCTTTTGACACTGACAAGAAACATGCCCCAATTTCCGCCTTCGCCGTCCCCCTTCAATTTTTCCTCGACCTTTTTGCGAGCGTCCTCGATTCGCTCGGGAGTCACCACGTCGTCGATTATGGCACCCAAGCCCGACGTCACCATTTCTTGCCCTTCCTCCGTGTACTTGGGAACGAGGGAACCTTCGTTCTTCGATTCCGGATCGACCCCTGTTTTAAAGGCTTCCACCAGGATTTCCGACGCGCGGTCGATTTCCTCGCGCGTAAACCAATCCAGCTTCAACCGGCCGTCCAAAAGCGCGTTGTTCCCGTCGACAATCCGCCTGTTAACCTCGCCGAGCAGAAATTGCCGAAGTTGATCGTCGTCCTTTATCCTTGAAAGCACTTTCTCGTTTATGCCGTTAACTTTCCCCTCTTTCAGACCCTTCACGGAATCCATGATTTCCTGTCCGATGGCGACGCAGTTATGCAAAATTTCATGGAGCAAGCCGATTTTGGGCCATACTTCCTCGTTCTTTTTCTCTTTGAGAATCAACATCATGGCCGCCGCCTTCCCCGCCTCCATCCTGTCGTTCTTCCGTTTTTTCCGCAGGCGGTACTCGTCCAACCCGTCCAGAATCTTTTCCCGGAACCTGTCGTCCAGCACTCTCTTGAGAGTTTCCTCGCTTATTTGCATCCTTACCGACTCCATGATCGGCTTTGGAAGGTTTGCGAAGGTTTCCCAATTGATTCCCATCCCTTGGGCGACCTCGTGCAGGGTTTTGACGCAGAGGGACGGTTCGTGAACGATGTTTTCGAATTCGGGTTCCGTCGCCATTTCCGACGTGGGCAAAACGGTCTTGACCACGAAGTTCGCAGCCGCATCCGGCCCTCTCAGACTTTCCGGGTCCGATCTCAAGAGAAAAACGATATCGTCCGAGAACTCTTCCCTCGAGAAATTGGAGTATTCGGCCTGGAACTCCGAAACTCCACCTTGCTCCGTTTCTTTAAGCGGCTTTCTTCTCTTCCTGGCCTTTTTCCCTTTGGCGCTCATTCTTGCTCCTCGTATATGTTGGTTGCTTGTCTTCCATCGAAAAAACGGTCCTCGCTTTTCGAACCGCGCGGCCCTGCTTGTCTTGTTCATTAGGGGCTATATAGAACAAAAAAAGGCATCTTTCAAGTTCCGGAGGCTGTTTCGATGTCGCCGGCCTGGAACGGCGCGCTCGGCGACCGAAAAAAAACGGCTCGTACAGGATTTGCGGAAGAAGGGTTCGCGACGAGCCGCAAAAACGAACAGCCCGGCCCTTTTTCCGAACCACAAAGGTTTTGAATTCGTCCGCCGTTTATTGTATGTAGTCTGTTTGCGGCCGGAACAACCAGAACGAACGGCGGCCGAAACGAAAACCGATCCCGACAACCAAGAGGTGAATGCATATGGATATCGGAGAAAAGGCGAAGACGGCGAAAAAGGCGGCAATCCGGTTGGCGGCCGTCAAAGGAGACGTGAAAAACCGCGCTTTGGCGAACATCGCCGAGGCTTTGCGAGCCAACGCGAAGGATATCGTGGCGGCGAACGAAAACGACATCGAACGGTCGAAAAAGGAAAACCTGGCCGCTCCCCTCCTGAAAAGGCTGAAATTCGACGAGCACAAAATCGAAGAGGCCGTGGCCGGTTTGGAGAGCCTCGCGGGAATGGACGATCCCGTTGGCGTTTCCTTGCGCGGCATGGAATTGGACGAAGGCCTCGAACTTTACAAGGTGAGCTGCCCCATCGGAGTCATTGGCGTGATTTTCGAATCCAGGCCGGACGCTCTGGTGCAAATCTCGGCCCTCTGCCTGAAGAGCGGCAACGCGGTCCTGTTGAAAGGCGGAAGCGAGGCCGCCGAAACCAACAGGAAACTGGCCGAAACCATTGCCGAGGCAACCCGAAAGGCGGGAATTCCCGACGGGTGGCTGGCTCTCATGGAAACCCGGACCGACGTTCAGGACATGCTCGGCCTGGACGACTGCCTCGACCTGATCGTCCCTAGGGGGAGCAACGCGTTCGTCCGCCATATCATGGAAAACACCCACATTCCCGTCCTGGGCCACGCCGACGGCATATGCCACGTCTATGTGGATAAAGCCGCCGACCTGGAAATGGCCGCGAAAATCTGCGTCGACAGCAAATGCCAGTACGTCGCCGTATGCAACGCGGCGGAGACCATTCTCGTCCACAAAGACGTCGCGTCCGCGTTCCTGCCAAGGCTTAAGACAGCCCTGGAGGAAAAGGGCGTGGAAATAAGAGGATGCCCGGAAACCCTGAAAACCGTCGATGTAAAGCCGGCGACGGAAGAGGACTGGAAAACGGAATACCTGGACTTGATCGTTTCGGTCAAGGTGGTCGCCAGCCTGGACGACGCGATCTCCCACATCAACGCCTACGGGTCGGGCCATACGGACGTAATCGTGACGGCGGACAGGGATAGAGGACTGAAATTCATGGATCTCGCGGATTCCGCCGACGTTTTCATGAACTGCAGCAGCCGCTTCAGCGACGGCTTCCGGTTCGGCCTGGGCGCCGAGGTGGGAATCGGCACCGGCAAAATCCACGCCCGAGGCCCGGTCGGCATGGAAGGGCTTCTTATCTACAAATGGCGGCTGTTCGGAAACGGACACGTGGTGGCCGACTATTCGGGACCCGACGGGAAAAAATTTACGCACAAGCCGTTGAAGTCGCGATGAAAAAAGAGTTTCCACCGTCGGAAAGCGATCGGGAAAGAAATCTCGTCGGCGCCGGATTGGAGGACGCGTAATAGCAGAGTCGTTATTCGCAAGCCTCCGCGACAAGGTGGTGGGTCGAATCGGTTGGCGAAGGATACGGGATCTGACCTGTGCGGTTGGGCCGCAATTCCTCCCCCCCCTTTTGAGCGGGGCCAGAGGGATGTTCTCCGATGCGGATCGGGGCGATTCCCCCCTTGAGGGGGGCTAGGGGGGTGTCTGTGTGGCATGTTCAATCCATTGTTCACCGGAAACAACACCCCCCTAACCCCCTTCAAGGGGGGAATTGCGACCCGACCGCACAAGGTCGAAATATTTCAATTGGTTGCGGCTTGTGTTTACGATGTCAAGATAATGCTCCAAAGTTAGCGCTTATGCCCCCTAGCCCCCTCAAGGGAGGACGCCACACCCACTCAAGGGCGAATCGCGCCGCTCTCCAACCGCGCGGATCGGGATTTTTCGCGGAATGGGAATAAAACCGCTGCTCCGTCAACTGCTTCGACCCACTACCCGCGACAATCCTTCGAAAACCCGAAAAGTTCGGTTTCCTTCGGAAAAACAGGACGCTTGGGAATATTCCTCCGGCTGAAGATACAGCCCCTGGATTTTTTCGACCTCTTACCGATTTTCGATTGAATTTTATCTTGCTCCGTGATAAAATATCCGCCGGTGTATAGTTCGAACGAGTAAAAAAGAACGGCCGAAAAACGGGGGCGCTTTCGCGAAAAATCGAACGATTCCGGGAAGATGCGCTTCCCCGCGAACCCTGGAAAGACCCCGTTTTTCGAACCGTTCGCCCAATTTTGGAACCGTCGGAACTGCCGGGCCAAAAAAATTTCGCGCACAAACTGAAACGAATACCGAAACTGGAAACCGGGCTCGTTTCAAGCAAATATTCAGCCGGAGAAAATTTATCTTCAAATAAGATCGACACTGTTTTCAACCCGCTCTTCGAAACGAAAAACAAACGGTCGCGAGCGCGCAAACCGCCGTTTGTATTTGGAAATGGAACCGAATTCGAAAATGATCGCTCCGAACACTTGCCAATCCGAAAGATTCCGGAAGGAAGAGGCGAGCAAAAGCGTTCTTCCGTCGCGCTTCCATGCCGACCACATCGAAACCCTTCGGGCTGATCCCATTGAAATACCTTTCGACGCGTTCCGGAACGTCCGGCGAGAGCGCGGTTTCAAAAAAAAGAACGGCGGTTTTACAAAGGCTGTCCCGGCCGTAAAAGAAAATCCCTCCCATTCGATCCCTTTCCGCCATACGAGGAGAAAGCGCCGGCTATCGCCGTCGCAAAAACCGCTGGCGGGAAATATACATTCTATCGAAGGCCTCGGACAAAGGAAGAAATCGGAGAAACCGCACTCGGCAAGTTTCCCGTGCCGGTGTCGGAACGCCTGCAGGATAAACCGCGGATACGATTTTTTCGGCATGCGTCGGGCGCGGATGGCCATCCTAGAAAGGAAACGGAAACCGAATCCGAGACCGGGTCGCGAAAGAACGGGAATCACGCGCGAAAAGAACGATGCCATCCGAACGCGCTCGGGATTTCGCTACGTTCCGGTCGAGTCGATCCGAAGCGTGGCAAAACATCGGGATCGACCACCAAGGAGACCGAATTGAAACCGATGGAGAAGAATCGCGGAAAAGACCGCGCCATTGCCGGAGTCCGCTCAAATCGATGCGAAGAGAATCTTCAAAGGCGACTCGGAAAAAACCGGAGGACGAAACGGGGCCTGAAAAAGAAGACTTCGGATTTCAAAAAGGAGGGGCCGACGACATTGGACCCAAAAGACCGACTCGGGAAACTGAACGAAGGACCAAGTGAGGAACTTGACGAAATGTCATCTACATATGGATGCAAGTATCCACATATAGATACAAGCTGGGATGGTGAAAATTAGGCCAAACAACGGCTTGTATTTTCATCCCGCTTTTGT
>CAZNTU010000017.1:0-46719 GCA_964575975.1 uncultured Desulfobacteraceae bacterium | reverse complement strand
TGATTATTGATTATTAGTTTGTCCTCACTCGGTTTCGCCGGAACAAAAACCGACGCATTAATATAGCTTGATCGACGATAATTTTCATCACCCCAGGTCTGGGGTCCCGGGGCGCTTGACTGCGCGCAAGATCCGGAAATTTGTTTGCAGAAATTATTGCGAAAGTGGCACTGCCCGCCAGGTCCCTCTCAAGCGCCTGGCTGGCCTGCTAATACATGCATGCATCCAGTATGGACAGCACTTCAGACAGCAACTCATCACTGATACGTTCGATTCTCTTGGCACGGCGAGCGCGAAAATCAACAGATTTAACTTGCTCAACCATAATGAAACCGGTCAGCTTGCTGTCTTTTGGTATAGGGACGTGAAAGGGAAAACCGCGCTCTGTGTTCGTTACCGGGCACACAATAGCCAAGCCTGTGCTTCGATTGAACAGGTCCTTGCTTACAACCAAAGCAGGGCGTCGCCCCTTCTGCTCATGACCAGATTGTGGATCAAAAGTGATTACGATAATGTCCCCTTGCTTAGGGACATAAGCAGCCATTTACCAGACCTCCTTGCCAACCGGATCACCCCAGTCGACTTCGCTGGTTTGGTAATTATCAGGAATACGTGCGACAAGATCCTTGAGACTGTGCTTGCCGCGTATCTTTTTGGCAGGCGTGACAATCATAATACCGTCTTTCACACTGATATCCACCTCGTCACCGACTCCAAGCTGCGCATCGGCGAGCAGGTTTTTTGTAAGACGAAGTCCTTGGCTATTTCCCCATTTCTGAATTTTTGCAAGCATGCGGCCACCTCCCTATGTATATCCGAAGTATAGCCATCATAAATGAAATGGTCAAGGGTTGTTTTAGGCCAACCATTCAGACATTTCAAAAAACATTGTCTATTCGCGATTGTCAAGCAAAGGCCGGCCCCCATTCGTTCAGCAGTCCCCTTTCCAATTCTCCGAGCGGCCCCAGGTCGGCGGCGGGAACATGGTATACGCCATCTCCGTTTTTTCCGCCCATGCCTCGGATGTAGAAATAGAAGACGCCCCCGAAGTCCCTGTCCGGGTCGAAGCGGTCGCCCAGGGCGTTGGAAAGCCATTTTAGCGTCGCGACCGTGTAAATCCTGTATTGAAGGTCGTAGCCGGAGCGTTTCATGCTCGTTTCCAGCGAGGGCCGGTCGTAGCCGTCGTCCAGAATGTTGGATTTCCAGTCGGCCACGTAGAATTTGCCTTCGTGCTTGAAAATCAGGTCCACGAAACCCCGAACGTATCCTTCGCACGTTTCGCATGCCGGGATGTCCGGGCGGTAAGGCATGGGGTGGGGGAAATAGAACTCCGCCTCGTGAAGGCGGTCTTCCTTGGAGAGAGAGGCGAGCGAGAAGCTTTCCGAAAGCTGGGGGATCGGGGTTCTCAACGTGTCGAATATCACTTCGCAGACCGGTTCCGTCCATCGGGGCTCGACCCGGTGGATTTCCATTTGCCTTTGGATCAATTCCCTGGTTTCGGGGTCTTCCAAAAAAGGATGCGTTTTGCCTTCCTCCCTTTCCGGGGCGTCCAGGGCCTTCCGGAAGTCGATGTTTTCCAGGATATCGTGGAACATGGAACCCGTTTCGGTCCCTCCGGGAATGTCGTCGGGTCCGGCCGATCCATCCTCCGCGCGGACGCGAGGGGACGCGACGATCTCGTCGTCTTCGCGGGCTTTTTCCGTCAAGGCGGAAAACCCGAAGGGTTCCGCCCCGGCCGACGACGCCCGGCCGGCGATCATGCGGTGAATGCTGGAAAATGAGGCCAGCTCGATTTTCCGGTTCAAAAAGGCGGGCGTCTTGGGAACGAGGGGCGTCGGAAGAAATCTCCCGTCCTCCGCGCCGGAGCCGCGGTCCTGTTCTTCTTCCGCGTCCCCTTCCCTTCCTGAAATTTTTCCGCCGTTCGAATCGGCGACGGTTTCTTCGCCAGTTTGGTCGAACTCCAGACGATGCCAAGACACGCATTCCGGGAACTCGGCTTCGGAAAAGCCCGATTCGGGGCCGAAAGCGCATTTCAGGGCGGGCGTGACAATCCTGCTGACGGGTCCGACCCACAACTGTTTTTGCTCCCACTCCCGGTACGGACAGTACAGCTTAAGCCGGGCGCGGGTCAGGGCAACGTAATATAGACGCTTGTCCTCTTCCGCGTCCTCCAGATATTGTTTCTCCTTCCCGACGCTTTCGGACAAGTCGAACACTTTGCAGGGAGGGGAACCGTCCTGGAAAGTCTCGTGGAACACGCAATATCCCTTTCCGTAATTTCCGGGTTGCGTAAGGCCGCCATAGACGAAAACGACCGGGAACTCCAGCCCCTTGGCCACGTGCATGGTCATGATCCGCACCTTTTTTTCCTCGGTTTCGATCTGGTGCAGATCGACGCCCTCCTCCGCTGTCGCCGTTCCCTTCCTGTAGCCGTCCAAAACCGCAGCCATCCCCCTGAAATCGAGATTTTGTCGGTAGGCGACATCGTGAAGATGCTCGAAAATCTGGCGGTAGTTGGTATGCGATCTCTCCCAGTCGATCTTGCAGGACTCCCGGAAGGCGAGCCCCGAATCCTCCATCAGGGACTGGAACAGGCGCCCCCAGCGCCTTGCCATGGCCTTTTCCCCCCATTCGAAAAACAGGCTTTTCACCGGGTGCGCGGGAGGAAGCTCCTCGACGAAATGAAGGGCGTCGGGTTCGAAAGAGAAGAAAGGCGTCAGAAGCGCCTTGCGCAGGCTCGAAACGTCTCCCGGATCCAGGATGGCGCGAAACACCAGGCTTAGGAAGAACGCCTCGTCGGAATAAAAGAGCCCTGGCTTTTTATAGTAGGAGTACGGGATGTTCAGGCGTCTCAGTTCCTGCTCCAGCATGGGGGCATCGTTCTTTCCCCGCACCAGTACGCAAATGTCGCCGTAGGTCAGATCGACAGCCGCCTCGCCTTTCCTGCCGTGCCGAATCGCCCCCGGGGCGACGAGACGCCGGATCTCCTCGGCCACGAACCGGGCCAGGACCGGTTTGGCGGCGGCCAGGGAAGGCTTGTCCTTCGGACACGCGTCGTTCAAGTCCACGATATTCAGAAATCCCCGAGCGGATTCGTCCTTCTCTATCGAAAACTTGCGCATTACCTCCTCCGGGGCTTCCACGGGAAGATAGCGGATGGAAAACGCGTTTTTTTCCTCGTATTGGGAGAACCAGTCGCGCGCGGGAAAGAGACGGTTGAAAGCCTTTATAAGGCCGGGTTCCGAACGCCAATTGACGGACAGGCTGTAGCAATTGGCGAAGCCTCTTCGACCAAGGTTCTCCATTTCTTTCCTGGCGCCGAGATAGGCGTAGACGTCCGCGCCGCGAAAGGCGTAGATGGCCTGTTTCGGATCCCCGATGACGAAGAGGAGATTTTCGGGGCTTTCCTCCTCGCCTTGCAGGAATATCCTCTTGAATATTTCCCACTGGATCGGGTCCGTGTCCTGGAACTCGTCCACGAACGCCGCCTTGTACTTTTTCCGAAGCGTCTCCGCCAACTGCTCCCCCCTAGGGGAAAACAGGGCGTCGCGAACTTGGGAAAGCATGTCGTCGAAACTGACCCACCCTTTTTTCGCTTTTTCCGCGCGGGCGTCCTTTTGAAGCCGATAAATGCTTCCGACGGCCAGCGCGTTCTTTACGGAAACATAGCATTCGTGCAGAGATTCGAGGCGGTTCGCCACGATTTCCCAGTGCGGGCAGGCCTCCGGGTTAGGCCCTTTTTTCAGATACGGCGGACGAAGGCAATCGACACCTTTGTCGTGGACGTGCGACAAGACATCCATAAGAAGGGAAAATTTGAAACGGTCCGGATCGATTTTCGGCAACAGCCTGGAGAGGGGCTCCACGATTTTTTCCGTCAGTGTGTCCTTTTTCTTCTTGTGGCAGTTCAAGTCGTCGAATCCTCGGCAGAAATCCCCTTCGCTGGCGAGTCGCTTCAAATCCCGGACTAGGTTCCGCATCCTGCCGATCGTCTCCCCGGCTTTCGAAAAGCTTTCGGGATCGAATTTCGGTTGGATTCGGTCGCCGGAACATTCCTTGAAGGAGAGCGCAGCGCTTAGAACAGACGACTCGAACTTGTCCTTCTTGCCGCCGAACCCCGAAAGCTCCAGAAGGTCCGGGAGACATTCGCCGAATTCGCAAACCCAGGTTTTCCGGATCTGCTCTTTCAGGAGCCTTTCGAACAGGGTTTCATCCTCCACGATTTCCCACTGGAACGGGGCGCCGTTTTCGAACGCGTAGTCTTTCAGCACCGACTGGCAGAACCCGTGGATCGTGTGAATGGAGGCAGAGTCGAAAGAGTCCAGGGCGGTCTCGATCTTTTTCCTTTGTACGGCATCCTCGATTTTCCCCAGTTCCGTCTCCAGTTTTGCGCGAATGCGCATTTTCAGCTCGCACGCGGCCTTTTCCGTAAACGTGACCAGAAGAATGTTCTCCAGGCTTATTCCCGGTCGTTCGATCAGCATTCTGGCGACCAGGTTCTCGATGGTGTAGGTCTTGCCGGTCCCGGCGGAGGCCTCGATGATCGCGTGGCGCGTCAGATCTATTTTTTCAATATCCGTGATGGGTATGTATTCCATGGCTTTCACTCGAAGACACTTGTTTTCATGGCCGCCGATCCGCCTTTTTGACATTCCCGGCGAAAATCCCGAACCGCTCCCTCGCCTTTTGCAACGCGTCCGACGGGATTTCCGGCTTTGCCAAGCGCACCAAGGGGTCGTCGAGATCTTCGAATTTTTCCAAAAGACCGACCCGGAAATTCCGTTCCTCTTGTTCGGACCAGGGGCCGTCGCAAAGGTTCTCCAATTTTCCTGCGACGGCGGCGACATCCTCGTACGGAAGCCATGCGCGAAGACGGGGATCCAAATATAGCCTCGCCAGAGTTTCGACGTAGGCTTTCGCCTCGTTCGCGCCGACCTGGAATTCCCAGGATATGTTTTCCGTTTTGTACGCCACATGGAAAAAGACGGGCGCCTCGCCGACGGGATTTCCGCAGTCCTGCAGGCCGCGCAGCAAAAGATAGGAAAGGGCCGGGTCGAGAAAGTGCTTGGACGGCGCCGTTTTGCTTTTGCGTTGGCTGCCGGTCAACAAAAGGCAGTGCCATGCGCCGTCACGGTTTTTCCAAAGGCGCGGAATCCAGCCGTGGAACCGGACGGGCCTGGCGACGGGGTTGCCGCAAGCGTCGGGGACTTTGATCGTCGTCGAAGCCGGGGGCAGTTTCAAAATTCGACATTTTGGACGAGGCAACGCCGGCCGTTCGAGAGGTTCCCCGACGCAAAGTGCATGGAAGACCATTTCGGAGACGCTCGCGCTTTCCAGGAACGGCTTCAGTTTTTCGGCCCTGCCGACGATTTCGGATAGAACCTTGTCGAAGTCAAGCTCGCCGTAAACGCCCTCCGGCACGAGGCTTTCCATGCGACACCTGTTGTAGACTCCCTTGCAGAGCCCGACGAGAAGGTCGTCCCAATTTTTCTTCGGTTCCCCCGCTATGGCGCGGTCGATCCACATGCCGAGGGTTTCGACCCCGAGGCGGTAGTCGGCGGGAAAGCGTCCGTAGAAAGGTTCGTCCTCCTCCGCCATGACGTCCTCCACGCCGTCGGTTTCGTCGAAAAGTCCGAGATGGCGACGGATGCTTTGCCCGACCGGGTTTTCCAGGAAAAAGCGGAGCTGCCTGGCCGCAATGTCCTCCGTCGGATACTCCGTCTGCGTCTTGTTCGAACACTGGAACGAAAAGTCCGGGATCAGGGACTTCCACGCATCCTTTTTCTCTTGGCTCGGGTTTTTCTGCGCTTTCGGCCAGAGACCCGACTCCAGGTAGTACACCAGGCGGTCGGCGGTCGAATAGTTGACCAGAATGTCGGAGTATCCGTTGATATGGCCGGGCGCGACGTATCTCTCGCTGCTCGGCTTCAGCGGGACCTGCACGATTTCGAACTTGTCGCCCTCGGGCAGGATTTCGTTCTCCGCGTATCTCCGAAGCTGGTTCAGAACGGAGCACGGCTGAAGCTCCCGGTCCTTTTGCAGGTCGCGGGCGACGTAGCTGACGTACAGCTTTTCGCGCACAGACAGGAGGAGTTCCAGGAAAAGATAGCAGTTTCTTTCGGGCGCGCTGATGTCCCCGATCTTTCGTTTCCTCAAGCGAAGGTCCAGGGAGGAGGCCTCGGCCCTGCCCGGAAAAGCGCCCTCCTCCATTCCCAGCACGTAAACGATGGAAAACGGGATCGGACGCATGGGCGTCAGCGCCGAAACGGTCACTCCGCTCGTGAGATAGTCGCCGTATCCTCCCCAGATGTCGCTAAGCCCCGATTTGACGAACTCCTTGAACAGGGTCAGGTCCATTCCCGGAACCGCGTCGTTTTCCCCTGGAACCCTGCCAAGGCGGTCGTAGAGCAAAAGATCGTCCAGGGCCTCGAAAAAGGATTTTTGGACCGTGGCCTCCGATTTCAGTCCGGGCGGAATTTCGAACAGCTCGTCGCTGGCGTAAAGAATGTTGCGTCTCCATTCTTCGCCGGTGAAAGCCCCCCCGTTGAAGAGGCGAACGATTTCGCGGAGCTTTTCGACGACGGCGCAAAAGGTCTCCACAAGCTCCAGGTCCCCGGATTCGGCGTCGGAGTAAGGGACTTTCCCGGCGAAATTCGAATCGACCGGCAAGCAGTCCGTCCCGTTCGCGTCGGTCGTCGCCTGGCAAGGGTCCGACATGATCCGCCCCAGCTTCATCCGGCAAAGCCCCTGATTCCACGTGAAAAGATCGGAATCCGGATAGCCGCTTTTCCTTTTGTCCTCGCGGTCGAACGTGTGAAAGATGTTCAGGGCTTCAGTCCAGGCGCCGAAAGTGCCGACGCTGTCGGCCGTAAACCCCCATTTTTGCATGAGGCAGGGGTTTAACAGCAGCTTGAACACCTCCGTCCGGGAGAATCTTCCGGACGCCAGTTCCAGAAGATCCATCATTCCCTTTCCGTAAAGGCTTTCGATTTCGGCGCGGGCGTCGGCCAAGTTGTAGCCGATCGCGCGGGGCTTGCGGTTGAAAACGGCGTCTATGGCCGGTTTGTACGCCGAGATGTC
Organism: uncultured Desulfobacteraceae bacterium; assembly: GCA_964575975.1. GTDB lineage: Bacteria > Desulfobacterota > Desulfobacteria > Desulfobacterales > SKZT01. Next base: position 39,639 of record CAZNTU010000017.1, on the reverse strand, counting down.
CGGGACCTGCACGGAGATGTCGGTCATTTTCAGATTCCCGTTCTTTTCGAGATTGTAAAGGATGCTGTTGTAGACCGTCTCGACTTCCCGGAACCGGCTGGGACATCCGTATATCTGGAGGGACGCGTCCTGGGGAATCCTGTCCGCCCCTTCGCCCGGTCCCTGGAAAGTCAGCACCCGGTTTTGAATCTTCTTCAATACCGTGTCGTCGTTGCTCCGCAGGTCGTAGACCTCGTAAAAGTCGTAGTCCGCGAGTTGGCAGAGGGTGCGAATGCTTTCCCGTCCCGGCTTTCCCCAAAGGCTGAGAAGCGGATTGGAATCTACGGCGGACAACTCGCCCCGCTCCACGTCCTCCCTGCCGATCCGAAGATTCGTCATACCCGCCCGCTTGATCCAGTTTTTTTTCTCCCACGGGGTTTTAACATCCTCCCAGAATTCCCGGCACGGATTGATCGAGTAGAAGACGAAGTGAAAGAAACGGCTCAGGCGGCCTATCAGGTCGAGGTGGAAAGCCGATATTCCGGAAAAGCCGAAAAGATGGACGAAACGGGGCGGCCTTTCTCCTGCGGGGGCGTTCGGAGAAATCCTGGAAAAGACCCCGTCGGCGTATTCCATGAGAGAAAGGCGGCTCTTTCCGTCTTCGCCCATGTTCTCGCGGAGTTTTCCGGCTTGCAGGTAAAGGCCTCTTTGGCACCGAATCGTCTCGTCTTCCGCAGCGAAATCCGGGCCGAGCCATTCCCGGACCATTTCCTCCCGGTGGAACTCGTAGTCGCCGAACAAGGCCGAAAACCTTTCGGCCAACTGCCACTTTCTTCTTTCGCGGTCGGGAGACTTTTCGGATGTCCCAGAGCCTTTCAAGTAATCAAGGACCGGCGCGAAAACGTCGTCCGCAGGGTCGAGGCTTTCCAGAACGCGCAGGAGGACTATTCTTCCGGATTTCAAATCCAGTAACTCGGCTTGCCCCGGTTTTTCTTCCAGGGATTCCAGAAGCCGCCACAAGCCCGTCTCGAGAAATTGAAAATCGATGTTCATCATGACGCCGTTTTTTTTCGCCAATCTCAGTTGCAGCCATTTTTTGAGATTGGCGTTGGGGACGAGAACGAGCGACGGCACGAAGATGTCGGGCTTGCCTTCGCATTCTGCGCGAAACTCGTCGTTCAGCCTTTCCGCCAAGGTTTCCAAGTGATTGCCGAAATTGAGTTCGATAGGCATGGGTCCGATTTTTCCGAAAAAAGGTTCGACTCAAAATTGTTTTGAAATCGGTATCAGAAACGGAGAAAAGTGCAAGGAAAAAATGCGGGGATGATTGGAATTTAGGTTGGCGGGTCTGTGAATGGAAATGCAAAGAGAAAAGGCGAAGCGCATATTCGCCCCGCCTTTTCCTGTCATCCCGTTTTTCGATCGATTTTTTTTGTCGTTCTATATAATTCGCGTCAATCCTTCCGACCGTTCCCGGTCGAGAGTCTTTCAGCTGTGGCTTTGCGCGATAAGATCCCAGCGGCTGCCGTCGGGAAGAAGAAAAACCAATGTGAAATCCGAACCGTTGTCGTTCCACATCCTCGAGAAACTTACGGTGGATTGTGTTTCGCCTTCCTCGATCCTGACGATCACGGTTTTGTCGTCTTCCTTCTCGATCACGGCTTTATGGACCTGGCCGTCGAACTCGACCGTCTTGTTTTCCCCTGCCAGATTTATCTTGACGATTTCATCCCCCTTTTCGGTCTTCCAAACGCCGTCGATGCCGTTTTTCACGGCGCCGCCCCCTCCGCACGAAGCAAAAGCCAGTCCAAACGCCACTAAAACGAAAAACAACGAATAACAACGAACTCTTTCTTTCATTCTTAGCTCCTCGATTCAAACGGTTAAAATTCGCGCAATTCGAATTGCGTTCCGGTTTCCAAACCTCGGGCGCATTATGAACGACCTTCATTTATTTTGCAAGTGTTTATTTTTTGACATTAAAATATTTTTTTCGATATTTTCCATTAGATTTGGAGGCGGAATGTTCTGAATCGAATCTTTTCATGATCGGTTTACCGTTCCCTATCGACGAGTTTGGCCGTGCATGGCATGCTTTTAAACGGCTAAAGCGCAACTGCAAATGGAACGATCACCAAAGGGGCACTGCCGATTCATGCCAGGGACCTTACAGCTTCGCCAGCCGGTGGGCCTCCCGCGTGGTTTCCGGAAGGCGGTACTTGCGACAACATGATAGAACGAACTTCACGCTGGATTCCAGGTCGATCCGGTGGCCGACGGAAACGAAAACGGGCTTCACCCCCGCGCGCGTGCGCAAAACCGAGCCGATCGCCTCGCCCTTGTGAGTCAGGGGCGAAACGCTCCCCTTTTCGAGGCCCGGTTCACCGTATTCGCCCCAAAGGCGCTTTTTGGCGCAACCGATCGACGGAATGTCGAGCAAAACGCCCATATGGCTCGCTATGCCCAGGCGTCGCGGGTGCGCCCTGCCTTGGCCGTCGAAAACGATCAAATCCGGTTTCCGGATCAATTTTTCGACGGCCTCGACAATCAACGGCCCTTCCCTGAACGTCAGCAGCCCGGGCACATAACGAAAAGAAACCGGCCCTTCCGCCACGGCGGCGTCGATCACCTCCAGGGTCCCGAAATCGAGCACGACGACGGCGGCCTTCGCTCGGCCTTTGCGAACGCTCGAATCGACGCCCGCGACGGTTTCGATCTCGTCGAAATCCCGTGTTTCCGATACCAGCCGGGCCATTTCCCGCTGGATCTGCACGGCTTGCTTCGGGGTGACGTTCCATATGTTGGAATTTTCTATAGCTTTCTTTTCCGTCATTTTATTCTCGCACCCTGCCTTTCGAGGAAGTTTTCGATCAGTTCGCCAAGCGTCTTCACTCCTTCTTCCAGTCGAGGGGTCCACGGATTGGCGCAGCTCAAGCGAAGGCAGCACCGAAACCGTTCCCGGGTCGAGCACAACTGTCCCGGAAGCACGCAAATGCCTTTTTTGCGGGCTTCCTTGTAGATTTCCACGCTGTCGATCTCGGGCGGAAGACGGACCCAAACGACCAAGCCTCCCGAAGGGGCCGTTACCCGCGTCTCTTGTGGAAAATAGCGCGAAATCGCCATCAACAGATCGCTCGTCTGTCTCTTCAGCGCGGTCCGAAGTTTCCTCAGGTGACGTTCGTACCCGCCGAATTTCAAAAAACGGGCGACGATCGCCTGGTTCAGCGTTCCCGAACAGATGCTCGTGCTCAGCTTCAAACGCCTGATTTTCTCGTAGAACCGGCCGGGCATGGTCCAACCCACCCGAAGCCCCGGCGAAAGCGACTTGGAAAAGGAGGAGCAATAAAGCACCATTCCATCCCGGTCGAAGGATTTAAGTGTCCGTGGGCGTTCGTTTTCGAAATAAAGTTCTCGGTAGACGCCGTCCTCGATGATCGGTACGTTCCTTCTATTGAATATCTCGACAAGTCGCCTTTTGTTCGGCTCCGGCATGAGGCTCCCCAGCGGGTTCTGGAAATTGGGGACGAACAGTCCCGCTTTGACTCGGTTTTCGTCCAAGGCCTTTTCCAGCAAGTCGAGATCGACGCCGTCCTTCGGATCCGTGGGAATTTCCAGGGCGAACAGATTCAAATCCTCGAGGAGTTGAAGAAACCCGTGGAACGTGGGGGATTCCACCGCGACCGCGTCCCCTGGTTCGGCGACCGCGCGCAGGCACAAATGGATCGCCTCCATGCAGCCGTTGGTGACGACGATCTCCTCCTCGTCGACAGCCACGCCCGATTCGGCCCCCAAAGCCCGCTGGGCGATCAGCCGTCTCAATTCGGGGGCGCCTACCGGATTCTCGTACGTGGAAAGGCCGTATTTCAAAACCCGCTCCGGATTTCCCCTGACCGCGTTGGCCAAGGCCTTGCAAGGAAAGAGTTCCGGGACCGGACTCGCGCCTCCCAAATGAAGAAATTCCGGGTTGCTCATGTCGGCCACGATGTCGTGGAACAGGAAATTGACCGACACCTTGCGAGGGCTGGCCTCGTGCTTTTCCAGATCGGGCGCGGGCATGATGTCTTGCAAAAGCGGCCGGACGTAATAGCCCGATTTGCGGCGAGGCTCCGCCACTCCGCGCTTCTCCAGTTCGATATAGGCCTGGTACACCGTCGTGATGCTCAAGCCCGTGTGGCTGCGCAATTTCCTTATAGACGGAAGCTTCTCGCCCGCCTTGTAGACCCCGGCCATGATTTTGGACTCCATGTAGTCCGCCAAATGGAGGTACCGGAAATTCCCGCTGCCGTCGCCCATCCGATCCCCGTTCCCGATTTGTTCAACCTGTGCGCTTGACGGTTGATGGTTGATTGTAAGGCGGGTTGCGACCGGCGTTTTCGTTTCGGGACGACTTTTAATCGAACCCGAATCTTCAAACCCGTAGAACGCTCGAACTACTGCAAGCCGGTCGCAAACCGCCGTCCGTCTGTTATGGTCGAAAATTCGCGTTTTTGTATCTGTAATTTATAGCCGGGACCTGTAATATCGATCAAGACAATTTTTCGAAACGCTTTTTTTACAAACCTTTTAACGGGGAGGTTTTCGCATGGTTCCGACAATCCGTTTGGCGCATCGAACGAAAAACATAACGGCGAGCATGATCCGGGAGGTATTGAAAGTGGTATCCCGGCCGGGCATGATATCGTTGGCCGGGGGAATTCCCGCCCCCGAAAGTTTTCCCATTGACGTTGTCCGCGAGTTGACCGACCGCGTACTGTCCAAGTACGGATCGTCGGCTTTGCAGTACGATCCGACCGAGGGGTTCATGCCGTTGCGGGAGGCGCTGTCCGTCTATTTGAAGGATATCGAAATCGTGGCCTCGCCCGACGAGATTCTTGTGTCCACGGGATCGCAGGGGGTCTTGGACGCTACGGGAAAGGTCCTGATATCTCCCGGGGACCGTGTCGCGGTGGAATCCCCCACGTACTTGGGGGCGATACAGGCGTTCGCTCCCTACGAGCCGGAGTATGCCTGTCTTCGCTCCGACGACGACGGCCTCGTTCCCGAATCCCTCGATGAAACGTTGAAATCCGGTCCGGTCAAGTTCGTGTATCTGGTCCCGACGTTCCAGAATCCGACCGGGCGGACCATTCCTTTGGAACGAAGGATCAGGATAGCGGAGATTTTGCGCGAGCACGAAGCGATACTTGTCGAGGACGACCCATACTCCGCGTTGAGATACAGGGGGGAGAGCGTCGTTCCCATAAAAGCGCTGGCGCCGGACCACGTGATTTACGTCGGGACGTTGTCCAAAGTCTTCGCCCCCGGTTTGCGGATCGGGTTTTGCGCGGCGCCGGCGCCCATTCGCAGGTGGATGGTCAAGGTCAAGCAAGGGGTCGATTTGCACACGAGCACGTACGGCCAGGCTTTGGCCGCGGAATATTTGCGGGGCGGATATCTCGAAAGCCACCTTCCTAAAATACTTTCCATTTACGGACCTCGCCTGAAAGCCATGCTGGGGGCCATGGACAGGTATTTCCCGGAAAGTTTTTCGTGGTCCAACCCCGACGGCGGCATGTTCGTATGGGCCGAGGGCCCGGAGGGATTCGAAGCCGAGGACCTATACTGGAAAGCGGTGAAGCGGAACACGGCGTTCGTGCCGGGCAAGTACTTTTTCGCGGAACCCGACCGGGGGGCTTCCACGATGCGTCTCAATTTCACCATGGCCGACGAATCTTCTCTCGAGAAGGCGGTTCGGATATTGGGGGAGACGATCGAAACGGATTCGCAGGGTCGATGCCTTGCGGCGGCTCTCGCGTGAAAGGAGGGCGGTGTTGGCGCGTTGACTTTTTCGCTTGCAGGCTCAATTTTTCAGGAAAATTCGGGCACCGATTTCAAGAATCGTACCCAAGATTTCTTAACCCGTCCGGTTCGGGCTCCAGTTTGGAGCCTCGAACGCGACGATTCAATTGTCGAAGTCGCTTGTCCGACCTGTCAGACCGGTCCGACCTGTCCGACGCACAGCAAGCGACATTTTATCAAGATTGAAAGAAAACACGGATGCGGCCATGAATAAACCTACGCGAAAATCGCCGTTCTCGATCTCGAACGTCCGACTGTTCATAGCGTTCAGGGTGTTTTTCAATTCCAGGTTCTACTATCCGGTGTTTTCCATTCTTTTCCTCGATTTCGGCCTTTCCCTCTCCCAGTTCGCGATTTTGAATTCCGTGTGGGCTGCCACTATCGTGATTTGCGAAGTGCCTTCCGGGGCGCTCGCCGATTCCGTCGGGCGAAGAAACCTCCTTGTGTTTTCGGGGGCGTTGATGGTTTTGGAGATGTCGCTTTTGGCGTTCGCGCCTCGCGAAGACGCGAACGCGCTGTTTTTGTTTTTCCTTGCGAACCGGATCTTGAGCGGCATGGCCGAGGCTTCGGCCAGCGGTGCGGACGAAGCCTTGGCTTACGATTCGTTAAGCAGGGAGGGAAACGCCTCCGACTGGTCTTTGGTGCTGGAAAGACAGATGCGCTTGCAATCGTTCGGATTCATCGTCGCCATGGTGACCGGCGCGGCCGTCTACGATCCGTCCTTGATGCAGTCGGCAATCCGGTGGGCGGGTTGGGATATTGAAGTGACCAAGGACACGACCCTGCGGTTTCCCATTTATTTGACGCTGGTTTTCGCCGTCTTTGCATTCGTTTCGGCTCTGATGATGAAGGAGGAGTCGGGCGAGGACTGCGCCGACGAGTCGGGGTGCGCGAAACCAGTTCTCGAAGCGCTGAAGGTGACTGTAAAAGCCGGAAAATGGATATTGCGGACTCCGTTCGTTCTGACGGCGATTCTTTTCGGGCTGGTGTTCGACAGCGTCGTGCGCATGGTGATCACCATGAGCAGCCAGTATTACCGGATTATCGAAATTCCGGAGGCGTTTTTCGGAGTGATCGGCTCGGGCATTGCCGTCATGGGGCTGTTCGTCCCCGGCATCGCCAGACGTCTCGCGGAAAACCGAACCCCTCTTTTCAACCTCGGCGTGGTGGCGATCCTCGCCTTCGCGGGCCTGATCGGCATGACCTTCTTTTTTCCTTGGTTCGGACTTTTGCCGGCGCTTTTGCTCTTCTCCAACATGTATTTCATCGGCTTCTTCATGAGCCACTATTTGAACCGGGCGGCGAGTTCCGAACAAAGGGCCACTGTTTTGAGCTTCAAGGGCTTGTCTTTCAACTTGGCCTACGGGTTGATCGGGGTGCTGTATTCCTTGCTTCTTTCTTTCCTGCGCTCCGAAGCGGGCCGCGATCAAACGGGATTGGAGGGAGAGGCTTTGAAAAACGCCGTGTTTATGGATTCCATGGCGTGGTTTCCGTGGTATCTCGCAGTCTGCTTTGCCCTCTTGTGCGTATTCGCCGCCGTCAGATTTCGCAAATAGGACGGGGTCGCCTGTGTCCCGTCCTATTTTAATTCGGCAACTTTAGTCGTGCATTACTCCTCCTTGGTGGAGCCAGGTCCCGCGAGGGGCTTGAACATTTTCTTGCTCGCGCCGCAAACGGGACAACACCATTCGTTGCCTAAATCTTGAAAGCAGGTGCCTTTTTTGACCTTCCCTCTGCGGTCCCCCCTGTCCGGATCGTAGATACACCCGCAATTTACCGTCTGGCATTGGTACATTTCCTCGGGATTTGCCATTTGATTCCTCCTTTTTTTTCAATTACATTGTGGATGCGAAGTACGAATTGGCTGCGAATTTTTTTTTGTTCGGGCCGACCGCGCCCGAAAATGGATTTCACTGTTTTACGAACCCAATGAGCGTTTCCGAGAAAATAATCGTCGGCGGAAAAAAAGCAAGCGACCTCAAAGCGGCCTTCGAAGCGGCGGGGTTGCGGACGCCCGAGACGGCGACCATCATGGTCACCGGGCGGTGCAATTTGCATTGCCGCCACTGCTGGCCCGAAAGCGGCTTTGATTCCGGGGCGGGGCCGGTTTCCAAGGATCGACTGCTCGAAGTGATCGCCGGTTTCGCGTCGCTCGGGTGCCAATCCCTCTGTCTTGCGGGCGGCGAACCGCTAACCCATCCCGAATGGCTTGCAATCCTCTCCGACGCGTGCCGAACTACCGGCTTTCGCGAAATCTCGCTCCAAACCAACGCGACGCTGATAACCGCCCAGCATGCGCGAAAACTCGCATCGTTGCAATGCGACCGGCTGGTCGTCCAGATCAGCATGGAGGGCGCGTCCGATAAAACCCATGACGAGATTCGAGGAAAAGGAACCTTCGTCGAAACCATGCGAGGCGTTTCCGCGTTGAACGATTTTTGGCCCGGCCGACGCCTTCGTATTGCCTTCACCGAAACCTGCCGAAATTTCGAGGAGCTTCCCGCTCTTCTGGAATTTGCGGAAAAAACGGGCGTGGAAAAAGTCGTGAGCGGAACGCTGGTTTCTTGCGGAAGAGCCGCCGCCGATCCGGCATTGGCCCCTCCCGACCCGGAGCAGTATCTAAGCCTTTTGAGCCGGTACGAAGAAGATCCGGAGTTCAAGGTTCTCTACGAGAGAAGGGGAAGCATATCCGGGATCGAATGGTTCAAGGGTCGGGCTACCCCGGCCAAGGGGTTTTGCGATCTGGCGAAAAAGCCCTACGTCACGGCCGAGGGATTGCTTCATCCGTGCCTGATGTTCCACTCGGAAAAATACGCAGGGCGAGGAGTTTTCGAAAGGGATTTCGCCGACGTTCTGTACGAGTCGATCCCCCGCTGGGTCGAATCGAAAGGAATCAGCGAGAAACGACCGTCCCTTTTGCGAAACGAGTGCGGGACGTGCGAAGGATTCGAACACTGCAAGGGAGGATGCATGGGAAGGGCTTTCGCGTTAGGGCGCGATCCCATGGCCAGGGAGGACAGATGCTCGCTTAGACGAGCCGTTTACGAATGGAAATGTTCACAACTCTCGTAATGAAAAACCTGCCGGACGAAGTTCCGATCTCGATTTCCGCATTGCATTTATTGCCTTTCAACATTAAAATCACATACAATATGTAGGTTGGCTCAGGAGGTGGATTCAATAATTTTTGAAATAATATTTTTGCAATATCCTCCTTAATCCAAAAAATCCGGTATTTCGCCATTCGACAGAATGGTCGGAAATAAAATCGGACGAACTCTCGAGAGAGGAAATCTATAAATGCAATTCGATAGAATTACCCGCAACCCTTCCCAAATGAACGGGCAACCGTGTATCCGAGGAATGCGATTGACCGTTCGGCGTGTTTTGGAAGCCATGGCTTTGTATCCGGACCGGAACGAACTTTTCGAAGAATATCCCGAATTGGAAGAGGAAGATCTTCGTCAAGCGCTTGAGTTCGCCGCCGCGAGCATGGACGATAAAATCCTCGAAATGAAGTGCGCATGTTTTCATTCATAAACGGCTCGTCCAAGCGAGGGTCCGTCCTCTCCAACCATAGGGTCCCGGCCGACCGCGAAAGCCCTTCCCATGCATCCGCCCTTGCAGTTTTCAAAGAAGGGGCAATTGTTGAATTCTTATTCTTATGTCCGATGTAGTTCCTATGCTCGAAGTAGTCACGCTAACAGCCGCGCCTGCCATCAGCTCTGATTTTGCCTGCCCATATACCTCTTTTATAATACAGGCCACATCTTTTCCTTTTAAACCTTCGATTCGAATACGGATGACGGACGGGCAAAACATTCGCTCCAAGGCCAAGAGGGTATGGAAGTCCGAATCAAGGGTAACCACGACGGCTTTTTTTCGGACCGCCGCTTTCAGGATCTCCAAATCGGTCGCTTTCGCCATGCCCAATTGTCCAACGTGTTCCGCATGCAAATTCTCATTCAATAAAATCTTCACGGTTGATCGGGGGATTCCCTGGTCAAGAAGAAATCTCATTGTTCGTATCTCTCGTAATACCCGACTATCTTTCCGTCTTTGTCTCTCACCGCCCTCATGAAAATTCGTCTTTCTTTTTTGTCCGAGATCAAAATCTCTTCCGCGCCTTTGCAAAGGACGTCGTAGGCTTCCACGATTTTCTTCCGGGACTCTTCGGAATGGCATTGGAAAATGGATTGTCCGATCAGTTTTTCTCCGTCCTTGTGCTGCGCCACGGCGGTCTTGTTCATGTAGCGGATGACATGGTTTGCGTCCACGAACACGAGCTGGTCCTTCAGGCTGTCAAGCAACGTTGCGTAGATTTCTTTTTCAAGCGTTTCTAACATTCGGTTTTCCTTCGAGACGAAATTATCCGTGCTTTCTATTGGTCTTGGGTGTAGACGTTCCCGTCGAGCAGGCATCGGTATGCCTTTTGCAGTTCCGACCCGACGTACATGGCGTGGTTCAAATCGGAAATCGCACGATTCCTGTACAATTTTTGCCTGATCGATCCCGGCTTTTTTCCCCGGTATTCGTCCAGCATGATCCCATCGGGCGAGTAATGTTTGACCACGATCTCGTCTTTGTCGACCGATATTCTGAAATAGCCGTTCGGGTCGGGGTTGAACATGGCCAAGCCCGCGACTTCGTCGCGAATGGCGCTCGCCTTTTCTAAATACATGGGGTCGAGCGTGGCGGAGTGGGAAACGACCGTGATCGGAGCGGGGTTCAAACCCGCGCGGCCGACGGCGTATCTTTGGATCGCCATCAGGCCGTAGACGTTTTCGAGCCACGCCTTGGCGATATTGTGGGACCTGTAGGTCGCCGTCAGATACAAGGAATCGGCGATCCTCCTGAAAAACAGGGAGACGAGACACGGGCTGTGCGCCCCGGTCATATCGGTCCCGTTGTCCCAAAGGGTGATATAGGCTTTCCGGTCGTCTTCCTTTTCCTTAAGCTGCTCGCAGGCTTCGTCGAGGCAATCCAGTCCGAAATGCGCCCTGATCCTGTTGCCGTACGTATAGTCGAACGTCTTTTCGCTCGACAGGATGTCCCTCTGGTATTTTCCGAAGTCGTCCGGGTCGAAACCGCACTTCCTGACAACGTCGTCGCTTTCGTCCGCCGGTTTCCTCACGACGACCTTGACGTTTTGCAGCTCGATTCTCTCGCCTTTTTTCAACCGAACCCTCTTTCCGAAACGAAAAACTCGGTGGACCAGAAGCTTCCAGGCCAGGGACGGCGTGTCGGCCGAAACGGTGTGAGCCGAAACGTCGCTGGGAAACGTGCTTACCCGAACTTGAGGGACGTCCACGAATATTCTTCCGCCGGCTGTTTTTCGGGAGACATGGCGATCCAGGAACTCCCTTATCCGTTTCGCTCCCTCCTCGTCGTAAGGCGCGATCACGATTTTCGGCGGATTGACGAACGACTCGGGCGCGACCAGATCGTCCATCACGCAATTCGTGCCGACCACCTTTACTGCGGACGGAACCGCCCCGTCTTCTCCAGGGGCGTACTCGATTTCCTTCGAATAGGGTTCCACTCCTTTTTCGAAGAAATTCGGGAGATAGTCCGAGGAATCGTTCAGGGACTTGCCGAACACGACGACGGCGTCGATCTGCGGGTTGTACAGCAAATTCCTGAGAAGCTGCCTGAACCCTTCCCCGTAGAGGTTTCCCATCGCCGCTATTTTCGAAGTCTCGGGATTCAGGTCCGCCCCCGCCTTTCGAAGCCTGGAAAACACCTTTTCCACCGGGCTCCACAGCGTGACCACGCCCACCGTCCCGAACGGATTGACTATCTTCAGCTTGTCCCCGAAAAATTTAGGTTCGAACTTCATTTGGCGCCCGCCCGGTCATTTCCCGTTTTCGGAATCGGCAATCACGCGATAATCCTCCGACAACCGCCTTCCGGACGTGGGATAGACAAGAGAGGACGCGATCTTTTCGGCCATCCTTTCGGAGACCTTCAACTCTTCGAACGTTTCAATCGGCGATTCGTCGATCGCCCTGCGCCAATGCTCGTCCCGGCCTTCGTTCACGGATTCGTAGCCCAGTTCGTAGTAGATGCGCCTTACGCCCGCGCCCGCGAGCAGTTTCAGGCAGACGTAGCACGGCGCGAGCGTGACGAAACAGGTGGCGCCGTCGAGGCTAATCCCCAACCGCGCGGCCCTGGCCACGGCGTTGGCCTCGGCGTGGGACGCCCGGCAATAGTTGTACTTGTCGTCCTCGGGCGCCTCGATGGACCTCCTGTAGCAGAAAGGCTTGCCGTCCTCGAAAACCTCGTCGGTACAGTGGGGCGCGCCGGGCATGGAACCGTTGTACCCGGTGGACAGGATTTGCTTGTCCCTCACGAGCACCGCCCCGGTCGGCCTCGAATTGCACGTGGATCTCGTGCTGACGATTTTCGCGATCGCCATGAAGTACTCGTTCCAGTTCGGTCGCATAATCAGCCTATTCCTTTTTCGACGGGTTGCCCCTCGGGCCGCCCACGTTCGAAAAGACGCTGTTGAAATTCCGGTACAACGTCTTGTTCCTCTCTATTCTGTGCCATTTCTTGATATAGGCGGAAGGAATGTCGTCCCGAAGCTCGATCTTGGTCCAATCCCGCTCCGGGATCGCGAAAGCATAGTAGGGCACGTTCTTGGGAAGCCCCCGGACGTAGACCACGCGCGGCACGACCCACTCCAGATAGGCCGCGTATATCCGGTGCATGCCGTCGTTGACGATATGGGTGATTCGACCGTTTCTCTCCACGATCTCCTCGACCACCGGCGGAAGAAGATCCACCGGTTCGCCCGAGCCTTCCAAGGTTATGCGAACGAAGCCCTTCAGGTCGAACATATCGATCCCGTGTTCCTCCAGTCTCCATTTCAATTCCCTGACTTTCGTCAGCTCGCTTTTCAGCACGTATCTCTGCGGCGGATGCAACTCCTCCACGCAAATCCTCTCCACGGATATGTAGGCGTCCCGGTACGGAAAGAGGTTTTCGTCCTCCAGCATGGTCAGGTTCTTCAGTCTTCCAACCAGCTCCTTCTCGTCGAAAAGCTGCACGGATGTTATTTTCATTTTTTTGGTCCTCGATATGTTTCCGCGTTTTCGCGGGTCAGGATTTCGAAAGCCTGCCCGAGATTGCATACCTTATATATATTGCCGTATTTGGACAAAATCGCGTCCGACGCCGCGAGCTTGTCTTCGGAAAGCGGCCTGGAGGCGTACCAGACGCATTTCATTCCCGAATCGGCGTAGGGAAGGATATCGTTTCCCAGTGAATCGCCCACGGAAAACGAATCGGAGGGTTCGGCGCCGGACCTTTGAAAAGCGATTCGGTAGAACTCGGGGGACGGCTTTTTCACGCCCTCTCTGAAACTGAGGGTTTCGGACTTGATGAACGGGCGAATCGACGAAAAAATCTGCCTGAACCTGTCGTAGAACGGGAACCACAAGTTGGAAACAATGTGGATATCGATTCCCGCGCCTATCAGGGCTTCCATGAAACCGTGCGCCCAATCGAGTTCGTATGCCTCTTCGTACTGGCCTTTCCAGAAATCGACGATCAAGTTCCTTTCGCGCCGGTCGATTTCGCGTCCTACGCATTTCTCCAGCGAATTCGCAAGGCTGCGCGGGTCCGTGTGGTATTGGGCGAAAACAATCCCGGAAAGACGATCCAAAAAAGATTTTTCCAAGTTTAGAATTTTCGCGATCATTTTCGGAGGGGACAATTCAGGACCGCCCAAGAGGGTGAAGCCTATGTCCAGGAAGACGTTCATCGCGATACAGGCTCCCGCTCGAGATACGTCCTCAACTTGGCGATGTCGAAAACAGATTCGGCCAGCCCCAGCTTCAGGCACGTGACGAACATCTCTCCATCCTCCACCTCGATCTGCTGCGCCATGTATTCCTTGACCATCTGAAGGCAGGCCAGGTTCGCCGGAAGACCGCTCCACAGGTTCCAGCTCCGGAAGTGAACGCTGAAATGCAGCTTGCCGTATTTAATGGCCGTGTCCACGCCCCGGAGGCATTGGGTCGTGCCGGGTTCCCTCCGGTTGAAAAGGTTGTCGATGTTCCGGGACTTTTTTGTGTCGCCGGTTTTTCTGTCGACGACCCGCACGGTTTCGCTGTAATCTACCTCTTCGTCGTAGAAATAGAGGCTTTCCGGCCGTCCGACGGTCATGTAGCAATGCTTGGTCCCCGGGCCGTTTTTCCGGTAATAGTCGATGGTCCATTCTATTTGCCAGGCGAGATCCTGGCCGTACGTGTAGTGTTCGCCGGGCTGGGCCTCCTCGGTCATATAATAGGGGAGATACTTTTCGGCGTACCCGGGCTCCAGGGGGTTCGGAATTCCCAGGTGGGGCGGTATGTCGGGCTCCATGGGCCTCGTTCCCGGATGGGTCGCTTGCGCCGACACGAAATCAAGCTCCCAGCGCTTGGTGGGCGTGCTTCCCTTGGCGACCTCGTATTCCCGGCCGTTCGACACGGCCTCCCTGACAAGCTGGAACCATAGATCCGGGATGGTCGTGGCTTTTAGAAAGACGGATTTCAACATGGCACCTCCATGCCGATAAATGCAAAATTCTGTTCATATCAAATATTCTTCTCTTAAACATCGCGATCAACCTGCCGCGGCTAAAAATAGCCGCTGAACAAAACCCCCGTATTGATTCCGGTGTAGTTCACGTTTTCGTCGTTGTACCAGTTGGGCTCGTCCTCCATATAGAAGCCCCTGAGAAAAACCTCGCAATCGAAAGACGAGGTCAGCTTGCGAACCACGCCCATTCCCAAGGCGTATTTTTTTCTTTCCCCCCAGAAAAGAGGACTGTCCGAAGAATAGTCGTTGTCGGTTATCCAAAGAATTCCCGCTTGGGTTTTCAGGGTCGTCATGTCGTTCAGGAAATACCTGTAAATCATATTGAACTCGTATTCGTCTCCGTATCCGCTTTTGTCTTCGGTGGAAAGGGCGCCTCCAATGTCCTGGAATTTGCTCTTGCCCCTGAAAAGGGCGCTCAGATTGAAGGTGGCGTCCCAATTTTTTACCGTGTGGAACAAGAGATACTCGAGCAGGTAATAGTCGCCCTCCTCGTAATATTTGTCGCCGTCGAGTTCGTCCTTGGAAATGGTCCCGTACTCCACGGAAAAGACGGTTTTCCACGCGTCGGAAATGAAATAGGCAACTTCTCCGGTCACGTTGAAAATCTCTCCAGGATCGTAGTCCCTGAATTCGTCGCTGTAGTCGTACTCGCCCCGAAGCACGTATCCGATTCCCATCCCGACGCTGAAATCCTTCCAGCTTTTCGCCATTATCAATGTCGGGTTGAGATTGAAACCCTCGCCGTAGTTGTGGATAGAAACCAAGTCGGGATCGAGCATTCGGCTCAATTCCTCCTTTTCCAGTTTCGTCTTTCCCGTCGGCAGATTGAGATCCAGCCCCAATAGAATGTCGATCGGCAATTTGTTCGCGAGTTCGCAGGAAAAATTCATTTTCGTGTCAACGAGATTGGTCAGGGAACGGTCGGGCGAACCGTCCAAATCCACGGTGGTGTAGGCGTATGCCGTCAGCATGGTAAACGCGAATCCGCCTGTTTGGGCGGAAATCTGCAAAGGCGCGAAAAACTGGGTTCCCTTGTCGTCCGTGTCGCTTTTCCACCAGTCGAATTGGGGGCCTGTGACAATCCTGTATTCTATGGGACCGACATCCATGGTCGAGCACAAACCACTGCCGCACATAGACAAAACAACGGTTAAGGCGAGTACGATTGTTTTCATTACTGACCGTCCTTTCCCTCACGTAAATCGTTCATTGGAAATATCAATAGCAAAACCTCTTTTTTGCCGCCAACTAGTTTGCGGCTTTGTTTGAAACCGATCATGGGATGAAGGGATTCCGTTCCAAGCAATCGATTATTCCGTCCCCGTCTCTGTCCGTGTCCGGAACGCCGCAGCCGCAAACTCCCGGCTCGGTCTTGCTCGGGTCGGAGGGGCATTTATCCTTGCAATCGAAAATGCCGTCCCCGTCCTGATCGACATCGGGCGTTCCGCAGCCGCAAACGCCAGGCGCCGTCTTTTTCGGATCGGACGGGCAGCCATCCTGAACATCTGGGACTCCGTCGTTATCCGAATCCGCAGCCATGCTTTGTCTCCTTTGCACATCGTCGGGAGTTCTGAATCTTTGCGTGCGTTTGTCTCCCGTCAGGCGATCGGTCAGGGAGGTGCGCTCGCGAAGGTCCCGCAAAATGAATTGCCCCCGGTCGATGGCAGGCGGAGAAGGAGGCGGGTCGCCCAACTCGCGGCCGAACATGCTTTCTCCCGAACGGTCGCCTGCAAGTCCCATTGACCGAAGTTCCCTTATCAACTCCCTGGCCATGGAGAAGTTCGGGTCGCGCGCAAGCGCCCGCTGATACATGGTCTCGGCCAGTTGGTAGTCGCCCTTGTCGCTTGCGTCCACTCCCCGGAACATGAAAAGAAGGGCTTCCACGTCCATCGTAAGAGGCTTTTCGAGTTCCGCCCGTTCCTCGGGCGTGAGTTCGATTTTCAGCTGCTCGACGATCTCGAACACCAGTTCCTTTTCCAGCTTGAACAGCTCCCTGAGAGCCCCTTCGCTGTCCGCCGTGCCGAAAACGTTTTCGGCCGGCACGTCGAGCAAGTCCGAATCGAACCTCAACTCGGACAGCCCACCCGAGGTGATGTCGCCGCCCACCAAGGTCTTGGCGCACAGGATTCTTCCCACCTCGGGCGCCGACTCTTCCTTCACGAGCCCTGTCTCGGCGAGACCCAGTTCTTCTAGCAAGGCCTGGAATCTGGTTCTTTCCACGATCCGAATCTTGTCAAGCTTGGAAAGGTCCGTGATCAGCATGATGGCCATTCCCTTTTGGAGGGGATTGAAGACGGCCCGCTCCGACTTGTTTACAAAGTATAGCACCGCCACCGTATTGGGCGGGCATTCGGAGATATCGATCTTTTTTTCTTGCTCCACGGCCTGCCTGGCCCAGGATTTGTCCTCGCTGGTGACTACCTGCCCGGCCAATATCGCGGTCGTCGCAATCCACGACAATGCAACGCAGATCGAAGCGAAAACCAGAACCTTCTTCATCCCTTTTCCCCTCCCTCTTTGGTAAAGCCGTAAAAGACCTCTTGGAAGAACAACGCGGACTTGGACGGAAGCTCGAAGGCGTGCAACATTAACATCCTGGCCAAAAATCCGAAGGTCTCGAGCACCGAACAAGCATGAACCCCACTTTTCGGCCTATAGCATAACGGACCGAACAACTCAAGACATTAACTTCCGTCGGGGGATTGAAGCCAAGCCCTCTCGCCGTTTGTTCGACTCGCGGCAGGGCGGGCAACAAGCCCCATTTCCATTTTTCTCTGCATCGGATCTTGAAAACGTACCCGTAATCCGCTAATAGAACAATCGATTGGTCGTAATCGGAAGTTCCGATCGCCGTCGATGGTTCGAAAGTGAATTTGTTTTCGGATTGAACAAGGGAAGGCATGCGAAATGGCAGGCGCTTTAGACGGTTGTCTGGTGCTTGATTTGTCGAGATATCTGCCCGGTTCGTACTGTTCCATGATTCTCGCGGATCACGGGGCCAGGGTGATATCCGTGGAGGACAAGCGGTTCGAGAAGGAAAGGCTTTCCTTTTTGGACCATATGGGCCGCAACAAGGAACACATGACTCTGAACTTGAAAAATGAAGAGGGTCTGGAGATATTTTGCGAGCTGGCGAAAAGGGCGGACGTTCTCCTGGAGGGATTTCGCCCGGGGGTCGTGGACAGGCTGGGGGTCGGGTATTCGCATATCAAGAGGATCAACCCGCGAATCGTGTATTGCTCCGTCACGGGATACGGTCAGACAGGCCCGTGGAAAGACAGGGCCGGGCACGACCTGAATTTCGTCGGAGACAGCGGCGTTCTTTCGCTTATCGGACCTAAGAACGCGCTCCCTGCTATACCGGGGGTGCAACTGGCGGACCTTTCCGGCGGATTGAACTCCGTTATCGGAATCTTGACAGCCCTTCTCGCCCGGGAACAAAGCGGAGAGGGGCAGTATGTCGATGTTTCCATGACCGATTCGCTGATGGCGCTTTTGCCGCTTGTCGCCGGTCTGTACTGGACTTCGGGCAAGACCCCGGAAAGGGGCGACTTCGTGTTTTCCCACCGCTACGCGTTCTACAACGTTTACGAAACAGCCGACGGAAAGTATGTCTGTCTCGGAGCGCTGGAACGCAAATTCTGGAAAACGGTTTGCGACTATTTCGGAGTCCCCGAATATGTCGAACTTCAATTCGACGAAACCAGGCGAGAGGAAATCCGGGATTTTTTCAAAGGGGCCTTTTTAAGAAAGACCAGGGACGAATGGACGGAAATTTTCGGGGAGATGGACGTCTGCCTTTCCGGAGCGATGGAACTGGACGAGGCGCTGAATTCCGAATACGCCAGGGAGAGGAACATGGTCCTTTTCGACGGGAGCGTAGGCCATGGGAAACCCATCGGCTTGGGATTCGCCGCGAAACTCGCCGGAACTCCCGCATCCCTGCGGAGCGCCCCTCCGAAATTCGGGGAACACACGGACAAGATTCTCGGGGAACTCGGCTATTCTATCGACCGAATCGAAAAATTTCGCGAGGACGACGCGATATGATCAGAAAAATATTGACTATATTGACGATAACGCTGGTTCATTTCGGCGCTATCTTGGGGTTGACGTATTTAGGCCTGCACGTGGTCGGTGGAGGCGTTACGGAGGCCGGGACGCTGACGCTCGGGTCAAAGGCGCTTGTGTGGACCAGCAGAATATTGTATTTTCCGATCGTCACCCTCTCTCTTTTTCCCAGGGACATGTTTCCGGGTCCCCTCGTCTTCGTTCCGATTCTGTTGAACAGTTTCGTCTGGGGAATCTTTCTTTACGCGAGCGCAGTCGTAATCGACAGGTTCAGAGACTGAAACCGGAGAATGTTTCCGAATGTATGAAAGGACTTGTCCATGGACTTTTTCCTTTTTAAAAAAATCGTTTCCGCCGTTTTGCTTCCCCTGCCCCTTTTTTTTCTTCTATCGATACCGGGATTGCTGTCGCTGTGGTTCGGCAAAGGACAAAAAGCGGGAAGAACACTCCTGACAATAGGAATAGCATGGCTTGCGCTCTTCAGTTGGAGCCCGGTTCCCCGTCTTTTGCTCGAACCCCTGGAAAAAACCTATCCGGCCGTCGATCCGAACCCGTCGGGGGCGAACGAAAAGGCCCGCTTCATCGTCGTACTCGGCGGAGGGCACTCGTCCGACCCCGATGTTCCCCCGTCGGGACAACTCAGCGGATATTCCCTCGCCAGGCTCGTGGAGGGGATAACACTTTATCGAAAAACGCCCGGAGCGAAACTCCTTCTTTCCGGGTACGGCCATGTCGATTCGGTTTCCAACGCCAGGATGATGGCCACAGTCGCCGAATCTCTGGGGATCGACAAGAAGGATATCCTTTTGGAGGAAAGACCCAGGGACACGAAGAACGAGGCGAAGCTGCTGAGCGAGAGAGTAGGAAAAAATCCCTTTTTCCTGGTCACCTCGGCATCCCACATGCCTCGGGCGGTCGCCCTTTTCGAAAAGCAGGGAGCGAACCCGATTCCGGCGTCTACCGCCCATCGGATCAAAAACGCAGGCGACGACATGCGCTGGGAAGATCTCTTCCCCCAGTCCGGCAACATCGAAAACGCGGAAGTCGCTTTTCACGAAAGACTGGGAAAGATATGGGCCTGGTTGGCGGGACAGATTTAGAAACGCGGGACGAAAGTTCAATCTCCAGTTTCCACGTTTTCGCCGCCCTTTGACAAAGCCGCGCGCCACCCGGTTTCGCGGGTCAAGCCGACAAGCACGCAAGCCAAAACGGACCATCCTGTCATCAGCGAAAACGCCCACCGATACGCCACGAGATCGTAGATCCTGACGCCGTTCAGCAAAAGGCCATTCCAGTGGAAATCCAAGACGCCGCCCATGGCGGGCTGCAGCATCATGGGCCCCGCCATGACTCCCATGTTGCACACTCCCGAAACCGTGCCGGCCAGTTCGATCGGCACCGACTCCTTTACGAAGGCGAAACCGACGATAATTCCGCCGGAGGCAAAACCCACCAAGATGGACAACGCCATCAGAAGCCACATGGGATGGTTCGAAACGTACACCATAAAAAGCCAGCCCGCGGTCGCCACCACGTTTCCCCAGAAATACAGAGGCTTGCGAAGTCCTATCCTGTCGGATATCGCCCCCATGACCGGTCCGCCGATCCCCCAGGAGACCAGCATGGTCGAAGTCACTCCGGCGCTTTCGGCCGGGGTCAATCCGTAATGGGTAGTCAAGAACGGCACGCCCCACAAGCCGGCGAAAGCCAAAATCGAACCGACGATCCCGCCCGGAGCCAAGGCGAGCAGCCACGTGTTTCTATGGCGTAAAACCTCTTTTATTCCATCGAGGATTTCGCCTTTCCTCGATCCCCCGCCGCCGGCTCCGCCCTTTTCCCTGGCCGCCGGCGCGTAGCTCCTGAATCCCCTTTCGGAAGGGTCGTCCCGGACCAGAGCCCATATGGCGGCCGCCACGAGAAAGGTCCCGGCTCCCGCGACTCCCATCACCTTCCTCCATCCGAACTCGTCCATTAAAATCCGCAGCGGCGCTCCCGCCCACACGGCCCCGGCAAGACCGCAGAACAGAGCGATTCCGGTCACCATGGCGAACTTGTTCGAAGGGAACCAATGGGTGGACAGCTTCAAAAGCACTACCCACGCCACCGCCACCGAAGCTCCGATCATAAGCCGGCCCAAACTCGCCAGCAGGAAATCGGGGGAGAACGAGAACAGAATGGTTCCGATAGCGGCCCCTGCGGCGCCTGCGGAAAGAAGCCTTCGAGGTCCCAGCGAGTCTGCCAGAATGCCGGTGGGAACCTGCATGGCCACGTAGCTGTAGAAGTAGAACGCGCTCAGGTTCCCCATGGAAGCCGCCCCTATGCCGAAATCGGCCATGAGCCGGTCCGTCATGACCCCAGGAGCCACTCTCTGGAAAAAGCCGTAGCAATAGAAAACGGCCCCGAGACCCCATACAAGCCAAGATAGAAAAGCTGGTGGATACTCGGATTGTCTCATGCTGCGGAGTCGGCCAAATCCATGGAGAGTCTATTTATCGGACTATGCAGGACCCGACGAACGGGGCCGCGATCGATCGAAGCCGCGCAAGCTCGGGGTCGCTCAGCCCGGAACCGTGAAACCCGCTGTCCGCGCATCGGAAGAAATCGGGCCGAAGCACTTTGTCGTCCCGAAACCGCTGGAGCGCGTACAACGGAGACCCCTCGATCAGCTTCGATATGTTCCGGATCACGTTCTCGTCGACAAGCGGCTTGATGCAGGTGGTCCTGAACTCGTAGGCGACTCCCGATTCCATGATGACGCGGATGCTTTCCAAAAGTTTTTCCGGGTCGAACGCGGACTTGATCAACGGAGAATACGCGAAGGGATCTGTCTTGATATCCATGGCGATATAATCGACCAACCCCTTTTCTATCAGGTCTTGTATAACGCGCGGACGACTCCCGTTGGTATCCACCTTTATGGGAAACCCCAGGTTTTTCAGCTTGTCGCAAAGATCGGCGAGGTCCTCGTGAAGCGTAGGCTCCCCGCCGGAAACGACCACGCCGTCCAGAAACCCCTTGCGCTTTTCCAGAAAATCGAGGACCCAAGTCTCCTCCACGAACGCCGGACAATCCGAGGTCCCCGTCACCAGTTCGGGATTGTGGCAATAGGGACACTTGAAATTGCACCCGGAAAGAAACAGCACCGCGCTGACTTTCCCGGGATAGTCTATGAACGAATTTTTTTGCAATCCCCCCAGTACCATTGTTTCATCTCCTCGTGTTGAAATCCTTCCCCCGCCCAAAAGCGCTAACTCCGAAGTATTAGCCATTGATTATCAACCATTGATCATTGATCTCAACGGTTAATGGCCAATATCCGAAGTCGGCGCTTAGACTCCTGCCGCCCCCCGTCTCTACGAGGCTTGGCAGGAAACCTCCCGAACGGCCGCATCGGCTTGCCTTTCCCCATTCCCAGGAGCCTTGAACGTCCTCCTCATGACGAACTCAGACTGCTTTCCGTCGTTCCACTGCTTGACCGGCCTCAGATAGCCGACAACCCTCGAGTAGACTTCGGTCTCTTCCCCGCAGGACGGGCAAACCTTCCTTTCCCCGGCTATATACCCGTGCGACGGGCACACGCTGAAGGTGGGCGTCAGGGTGAAGTACGGCAGATGGTATCCCCCCGCCACCTTTCTGACGAACCCCTTGACCGTCTCGACGTCCCCGATTTGCTCGCCGAGGAAAATGTGCAGAACCGTCCCCCCCGTGTACTTGGTCTGCAGTTCGTCCTGCAATCCCAGCGTCTCGAAAATGTCGTCGGTGTAGTTGACCGGAAGCTGGGTCGAATTGGTGTAGTAGGGCGCGGCTCCGTGCGCCAGTTCGCTTTCGTTGGCGCAGACGATGTCCTTGTAGCGCCGCTTGTCCAACATGGCCAGCCTGAAAGAGGTCCCCTCGGCGGGCGTGGCCTCCAGGTTGAAAAGGTCCCCCGTCTTTTCCTGGACCTCGGTCATCATGTCCCGTATGAAGTCCATTACTTCCAAGGCGAATGCCTGGCCCTCCGGACTTCCAATGTCCTTTCCCAGAAAGTTGAGACAGGCTTCGTTCATTCCGATGATCCCCACCGTGGAAAAATGGTTTTTCCAAAACATGCCCGTCCTGCTCTTGACATCCCTCAAATAGAACCGGGAATACGGATACAGGTTTCTCTCCGTGAACTTCTCCAAGACTTTCCTCTTGATAGTCAAACTGTCCACGGCCAAACGGAGCTTTTTCGCCAAGTCGTCGAAAAACTCCTCCCCGGTTTCGCTGACGTGCCCGATCCGGGGAAGATTCAGGGTGACCACCCCGATGGATCCCGTCAGGGGATTGGCCCCGAAAAGCCCCCCTCCCCTCTTGAGAAGCTCCCGGTTGTCCAACCGAAGCCGGCAGCACATGGAACGGGCGTCCTCCGGAGACATGTCCGAATTGATGTAGTTGGAAAAATAGGGAATGCCGTACTTGCCGGTCATTTTCCAGACTTTGTCCAACCGGGGATTGTCCCAGTCGAAATCGGCCGTCAAATTGTAGGTCGGAATCGGAAACGTGAATACACGTCCCTTGGCGTCGCCCTCCATCATCACCTCGGCGAACGCCTCGTTGATCACGTCCATCTCCGCCTGGAAATCCCCGTAGACCTCGTTTCGGTTCCTCCCGCCGACGATCGCCGGGGTGTCTTTGAGCATTTTGGGCACGTTTAGATCCATGGTGATGTTGGTGAAGGGCGTCTGGAATCCCACCCTCGTCGGAATGTTGATATTGAAAACGAACTCTTGCAGCGCCTGCTTGACCTCGGCGTAGTCCAATCCGTCGTATCGGACGAACGGCGCCAGAAGCGTGTCGAAATTGGAAATCGCCTGCGCCCCGGCGGCTTCTCCCTGCAACGTGTAGAAAAAGTTGACGATCTGGCCCAGCGCCGACCGCAGATGCTTCGGGGGCGCGCTTTCCACCTTGCCTTCGACTCCCTTGAAACCCTGCACGAGAAGGTCCTTCAGGTCCCATCCCACGCAATAGACCGACAACAGACTCAAATCGTGAAGGTGAAGATCTCCGCTCCTGTGGGCCTCCCGGATCTCGGGCGGATAAATCTGGTTAAGCCAGTATTCGGAGGTCACGTCCGACGAAATGTAATTGTTCAATCCCTGGAGGGAATAGCACATGTTGCTGTTTTCCTTGATCTTCCAGTCCAGCTTGCCGATATAGTGCTCCACCAGGTCCACGTTGGCCTTGGTGGCGATGCTTCTGATCTGGGCGTGCTGCTCGCGGTACAGGATGTACGCCTTCGCCGTCTTGTAAAACGGGGAATCCAGCAGTACCCGCTCCACGATATCCTGGATTTCCTCGACCTCCGGGGTTTCCCCCAGACGAAGTTCGTGGGCCAGCGTAAGCACCCTCAACGTCAACTTGCGCGCATCCCTCTCCTCGAACTCTCCCGTCGCCTTTCCCGCTTTCGCCATGGCGGCGGTTATCTTCTGCGAGTCGAACGGGACAACTCTTCCGTCGCGCTTCCTAATGTTCTCGAACATAGGCTTCACCTTTATAAATTTGTGCGTTTCCCTGCTTTTGCGTGTTTGTTTTCCGGGCTTTAAAAGAAGCGTTTCGGTTGTTTTCAACCGAAACGTCTGAGCGAATATCACAATATATTGACGAATGTCAACCCCGAAAATCTACATATTGGGTCGGAACGGCTACGGAGCGGATTTTGGAGTTCGGGTCTCGGGAGTCGTGCTCCAAGCGGTTTTCAGAGATTCGGCCTGTAATTTCGGACGTCGGCGTCAGTGTTTTTCGTCGCAAATTATAGTGTTTTTTCAGGCGAAAAAAAAGGATCGCGAATTGCGAAGTTTCGCAGACGCCCGCAAGGGGCCATGCCGCAGGAAAACAGGATTATCCCTTGCGCCGCATTTTGCCCATCATGGGATGCTCCTCGGTTTCGGGAGTCACCCATATATAGTCGGCGTATTCCAGCTCGGCGGATTCGCCCGCCGGGGCGAGGTAGACAGTCTTGAAAGGTTCCTCCCTTCGCGTAAAGGCCCTGTCCGGAACGCCGAACTTTCGGACGATATGCCCGTTTCCGACCACCACGACCATGGGACCGCCACCCGGCCGTTCGGCCACGGCTTCGGCCATGGAGTCTTCCCAAACGCATTGGGCTTGGTAGAAACGCTCGAAATCCTTCAGGCCCGACGCGGAATGTTGCCCGAAGACCTTCTCCAGATACTCCCGGTGGGCTTTTATGCCCGTGTCGATTCTATCGGGAAGGTGTTCGGCGTCGTTCTCGAGAAGGCTCTCGATTCCCCCCGCCGCTATTTTCGGCGGGATATGAAAGGGGATGTTCAGTCCGACAAGGGGAATTTTGTTGTCTTTGACGAACAGAAGGATGTCCCGGTAGAGTTCGAAATCGTAGCGCCAGTTGGCGTACCAGTGGGACCTTTTGAGGAATTCGTTTTCGTCGAGCGCTCCTTCGGACCATTGGTCCAGCACCGGCCGGTAAGTATGGTCGAACATTTCCATTCCCACGGAAAGGTCGGGGTGCTTTCGATGCAAGGCTTTGATTATCTTCAACTGGATTTGATGATGCACTGCGTTGGTATGTCTTTCCCCGACGTAGACCGCTTTGGCCAGGCTCAAATCCTCGACGAGTTCCTCGAAGGAAACGGGTTCTGCCTTTTCGGCGGAAACGATGGCGCCTGCCGGAAAATTTCGGTCTATGTCCGTCATGCTCAACATCCTGGGTGCCGCCGCGCATCCGGCGAAAAAGGCCGATAGGGCACAGGCGCAAAAAACAAGGTGAAACGATCTCATACGACAGGCCTCTTCGTCGCCGTTTCCGGCGCGGGCATGGATTTTTCGCAATTACAATTCAAGTTCGAAAAACAATGTTATTTTACCCGTCTTCGATTTGTCAAGCCGCGCCCGGGTTTTCCCGCAATGCTCTTTTGCAATATCAGTCGGATTATGTCCGACGGGAAATATTGGGAATCCTCTTGTCTGCGAAACCGTTACGACTTCCAACCGCCGTTGAACAGGTAGGCTTGAAGAGGCGAACGACTCCGTTTCACCGTCGCCCAATCTTCAGCGTTTTCAACCCATAGGGGCAAACGGCGGCACAAATCCCGCAGTTGCGCCCTTTGTGGAATCGAAAGAAATGCTCCTTTTTATAACGGTCGCACGCGGCCGCGTCCAAAATCTTCTCCCGGGGAATTCCCGGACGCCATGTCGCGCCGGTCAGCGCTTTTGCGGGGCAGGCGTCCACGCAGCTTCCGCATCGGCCGCAAAAGCTTCTTTCCGCTGGCCGGCCGCACGCAAGAGACAGATCCGTAAACACGGTCCCCAGTCGGACCCACGGCCCGGACATCCTGGTGACAAGCTGGCAATTCCGGCCTATCCATCCCATCCCAGCTCTCGTCGCGGCAGTCTTTTGGGGAAAGTCGCCTTTTAAATTAACGGGGTCGGTTCTTTCGGAGGCCGCAAGCGCCGAGGCCCGGAAGCCTTTTTCCCTGATTTCCCACGCTAGCGCCGTCGAAATTTCGTTGACGATTTTGTTCACCCTTGAGTACTCGTCCGCGTACTCAAGGGTGGGTCCGGTCCGAATGCTCGCCATCGCTTCCGGATTCATCGGAACGGCAAAAGAAACGGAGAATGAAAATTTCCGGCCGGTTTCGTCTCGGGGCGTTTCGAAATCCCCTAAGTCCGCTACTCCATGCTGTTTGATTTCTCTTGCTTCCATCCAGTCCGAAAGCCAATCCGAACACCTGTTCGATGAAGCCGGCAAATCACGCCTCCTTTCCGCCTTCGTCGCCCTCGATTTTAACTATGCTAAAAATCAGGCATTTTACTGCTTGCTGCAAAACAGACGCTTCGGTTCTGTAGGGCGCGGCCTTTTTGTATACCTTCGGAAGAGGTTCTGTCAATGAAGGATGCTTGAAATGCGGCCAAAACAAATGGTCCTTCCACCCGCGAAGATTTCATGATATAGGACCAGTTTGTTAAGATTGCCCGGCTTTTTCGGCGCGACGTAAATCCCTGCAATTGCTGCCGGGAATGCCGAAAACGAAGTATCCGCGTTCGACATTCGTTGCGTCCGCGACACATTGCAAAGAGTGTGAAATGTCAATAAAAATCAGACCTGAAATAGAAGCGATCGCAGCTAAAATAAACGCTGTCAGAAGAGATATCCACATGCATCCGGAGCAGGGGTTCCAAGAGATCCGAACCGCAAGGCTCGTGGCCGAAAAACTTAGGAAGCTGGGTCTTTCGGTGCGGGAGAACATCGGCAAGACGGGGGTGGTGGGAGACTTGACAGGCGCTTTTCCCGGGCCCGTGATCGCTTTCAGGGCCGATATGGACGCCCTCCCGATTCGCGAGACCTCCGACGTTCCCTACCGGTCCAAAACCGACGGGGTCATGCACGCCTGCGGGCACGACGGGCACACGGCGCTGCTCTTGGGCGCCGCGGAGGTTCTTGTCGGAATGAAAGACGGGATGCGCGGAAGCTTGCGTTTTATTTTCCAGCCCTCGGAGGAAAAGGACGGGGGCGCGACGTATATGATCGACGACGGTTGCCTGGAAGGGGTCGACGAGATTTACGGCGCGCACCTGTGGAACTACATGGCTTACGGGGAAATCGGAGCCAGTCCCGGCCCGGTTTTGGCGGCCACGGACTCCCTGGTCGCGACCGTGCGGGGCGTCGGTGGACACGGGGCCGTTCCCCAAGGGACGGTGGACGCCATTGTCGTCTCCAGCGTTTTTGTAAACGCCTTGCAGACGATCGTGAGCCGAAACCTGGATCCGATGCGAAACGCCGTCGTCACCATCGGAACCATACATGGCGGCGACAACCACAACGTAATCGCCTCTTCGGTCAAAATGGAAGGGACGGTAAGAACGTTCGCCGAGGAAGTCAGGGAAAAAATAAAGGAACGGATTTTTCAAATCGCCGACGGCGTGGCGAGAACGTTCGGGGCCGAAATCCGAGTGGAGCTGGAAAGGGGCTATCCCGCCACGGTCAACGACGCCAAATCGACGGACAAGTTGACGATGG
Organism: uncultured Desulfobacteraceae bacterium; assembly: GCA_964575975.1. GTDB lineage: Bacteria > Desulfobacterota > Desulfobacteria > Desulfobacterales > SKZT01. The sequence continues at coordinate 12,149 of CAZNTU010000017.1, read as the reverse complement.
CGGCAAAGTCGGTGGTCGGGGAAGGCGCGGGAAGGTTCACGCCCGGCATGGGCGGCGAGGATTTCGCCTATTACGCGCAGAAAATTCCAGGATGCTTTTTCTTCGTGGGATCGTCCCCGCCCGGGGTCGAACCCGGAGAAATCCCCCACCATTGCTCCCGTTTCGATATCGACGAGAGAGCGCTCCTGGTCGGAGCGTCGGTTTTCGTTCAGTTGGCCGAGAACCTGCTCGTTTCCTCGAAGGACAATCGTCCTTGACATGAACAAGTACCTGCGATTTTAACGACAGTCATTCCATTTCCATGCTTTTTTCGGGAATCGTTCCCGGCAATACCGCCGGTCGAATTCTAAAATACCGTATTCCCGTTATAGTCACGTCCGACCAGTTTTGATATTCGAAGCTTAGAACTTCTTCTCCCGGCTTTCAATCTTCCAATCTTTCCACATTCCGAACGGAAGTCGTGCAGCTACCGATTGAATCGACTTCTGAAACAACTTGCGGCATCGCTCGCGCCAAGGGCCGATAAGACAAAGGGTTATAGCCGGCCAAGGCTGGAATCCAAGGGGCGAAGCTTTTTTCAAAACAAAACCCGGAGTACACATGGCTTCAAAAACATCTCGAACGGACAAGGAGAAAAAAGTGGTCGTTATCGGGGGAGGCCCCGCCGGCCTGACTGCATCCTGCATGCTCTCCCGAGCGGGTATCCCCTCTCTTGTGCTCGAGAAGGACAACACGGTCGGCGGAATTTCCAGGACCGTCAATTTCAAGAATTATTATTTCGACATGGGAGGCCATCGGTTTTTCACCAAGATTCCCGAGGTGGAAAAATTCTGGAAGGACGTTCTAGGACAGGACTTCCTAAGGCGAAAAAGGCTTTCGAGGATATTTTACGACCGCAAATTCTTCTACTATCCCTTGCGACCGTTCAATGCCCTCCTGGGACTGGGAATCGGAAACTGTTTTCTCATCGGAGCCAGTTATATTCTCGCAAGGCTCTTCCCGTCGAAAAACGAAGACACTTTCGAGGAATGGGTGTCCAACCGTTTCGGGAAGCGTCTCTACAATATTTTTTTCAAGACTTACACGGAAAAGGTGTGGGGCATCCCCTGCAACGAGATAAGGGCCGAATGGGCCGCTCAGCGTATCAAGGGACTGTCGTTGATGAGCGCAGTGAAGAACGCTTTGATAAAGCCCCGGAACGGCGACGGCGACAGGAACAAGGTTATCAAGACTCTGATCGACGAATTCGACTATCCCAAATTCGGTCCCGGCATGATGTGGGAAGCTGTCGCCGACCGGATACGGGAGAGCGGGTCGGAGGTTTGGCTGGGCGCGGAAGTGGTCGGAATCCGGACTTCCAACGGAGTCGTGACGGCCCTCGAAGTGGAACGGAACGGAAAAACGGAATCGGTGACGGGCACGGATTTCATCAGCAGCATGCCGATCCGCGAAGCCGTTCGCAAGTTCCGTCCCGCCGTCTCCCGAGAGTTTCTGAACGCCGCCGACGATCTCAATTATCGGGACTTTCTCACCGTCGCCCTCGTCGTCGACAAGGCGGAAATATTTCCGGACAACTGGATTTACATCCACGATCCCCGAGTAAAAGTCGGAAGAATTCAGAATTTCAAAAATTGGAGTCCTCACATGGTGCCTTCGCCCGACAAGACTTGCCTAGGCCTGGAGTATTTCTGCTTCGAGGGGGACGAATTGTGGAACACCCCGGACGACCGGCTTGTCGAATTTGCGAAGGAGGAACTGGAGGCGCTTGGCTTCGCGAAAAAGGAGGACGTGGAGGACGGCACTGTGGCGAGAATGCCGAAAGCCTATCCCGTCTACGATTCCGCCTACAGGGAGTCCTTGAACGTCCTGCGAAAGTTCCTGGACGGAATCCCCAATTTCCAACTCGTCGGGCGAAACGGCCAGCACAAGTACAACAACCAGGACCACTCCATGCTGACCGCGATGCTGGCGGCGGAAAACATCCAAGGGGCGCGCCACGATCTCTGGCAGGTGAACGGGGACCCCGAGTACCACGAGGAAGTTTTCAGGAAGATCATAATGCGCGCCTTCGCCAGGATCGACAAACTGGGTTTCGCCGCGGCGGTGGGACTCGTTGCCGGCATCCTTTTCTTCGTTATGAACACGATCTTGATTCTGCGGGGAGGAAACGAGACTGTCCAGTATCTCCGGTTGCTGAGCCAATATTTTATCGGATACACGGTCTCTTTCGAGGGCGCGCTCGTTGGAATGTCCTATGTCGTCTGGTGGGCCTTCCTTTTCGGATGGCTCTTCGCCTATTTGAGAAACCTCTTTCTAGCCTTTTACCTGTACCGCGTAAAAAGGCGCACCGAAATGCTGACGTTCATGAACTTCATAGATCATTATTGATCTCCATTCCTCGCAAACCTGAATTTTCGGGGCGTTCCCCGAGAGGAGGACGAAATGGCTGAAAACCCGCAATACCAGGAAAAACTGCTGAGCAGCGTCATGAGGATGAATTCGAAGTTCCTTGCCTTGGCAACGGGACTGATCGCGGGTCTTTTCCTCTTTTTGGCCACGAACTGGCTATTGATAAAAGGCGGTCACGTTTCTCCGAGCGGCGAGTACGTCGTGGGACCGCATTTGCAACTGCTCAGTCAAATTTTCATCGGGTACAAAGTCTCTTTCCTGGGAAGCATTATAGGCTTTTTCTACGGTTTCGCGGTCGGAACCCTGGCGGGCTCGGCCGTGGGCCTGCTGTACAACAAAATCGTCGACATTAGAAACTGAAAATTGTCCCATGAAAAAAAATCCATATTTTTCAGTCGTTGTTCCGGTATTCAACGCGGCGTCCATGATCGCGAAGTGTCTCGAGGCCATCGAGAATTCCTCGTATCCCGGCTTCGAAATCATCGTCGTGGACGATTGCAGCACGGACGATACGCCTCTCGTGGCTGCGGAGACGGGAGGGGCGAGAGTGATTCGGTCGCAAACCCGGTCCGGACCCGCCGCAGCCCGGAATACAGGCGCGAAAGAGGCGCGGGGAGACATTCTCTTGTTCGTTGACTCGGACGTTCTGATCCGCGGAGACACCCTCGCCAGGCTGTCCGCCCGTTTTTCCGAGAACCCGAATGTCGCGGCCGTTTTCGGCTCCTACGATACGCAACCCGAGGCGAAAAACTTCCTTTCCCAATACAAGAACCTCGTTCACCATTTCGTTCATCAGCAATCGAAAAGCGACGCGGCGACTTTCTGGGCCGGCTGCGGGGCCGTCAGAAAGGACGTTTTTCTGGAAGCGGGAGGCTTCGACCAGGAAAAATACGCCAGGCCGTGCATCGAAGACATAGAACTGGGCGCCAGGCTGCGAGGCATGGGAAAAAGAATCGTCCTCGACAAGGACTTGCAGGTGAAACACCTCAAGGAGTGGAGACTCAAGTCGTTGCTCGCGACGGACATATTCCGGCGGGCTGTCCCCTGGACCATGCTGATTCTTCATAGAAAGGAAATGGTCAACGACCTCAACCTGCAAACATCGCAGAAGGTCAGCGCATTCCTGACGGGACTCCTGTTTTTGCTTTTCGCCTTGTCCCTCCGGTTTCCGTTCTTGGTCTTTTTCGGCTTGATCGCGACAGGGGCGATCGCGCTGATCAATCGAAAACTGATCCGGTTCTTTTTGCGGGAAAGAGGGCCTTTTTTTGCGGCGGGAGCCTTTTCGATGCAACTGCTCTACTATCTGTACAGCGGAATCGTTTTCGTCGTTCTCTATGCGTCCAGCAAGATTTCCGGTTCGCTTGCCCGACGGGAAAAATATCTGCGGCGAATCCTGGTCAAGATCAAAGGCGCGTAAAACGCTCGAATCATCTTAAACAACCGTTTTTCCAGGGAGTCGGGTGCAAACAACGTCCTTGCAAGACGACACGAGTCTCGTGACGCCGTTTCCGAAAAGGATTTTCCGCGCGATAACGGCGACGAACAACCGTCAGGCGCTTTTACTTGCGATTTCGTGGAGCCTTGTCTATCTTCTGATGTCGTCGCCTTTCCTGTCGGACGAATATTTCTGGATACCGGACGCGGACCGAATCCGAATGGACGGAATCTTTCTCTTGGATTGGATCAAGGATCTGCCCGGTTCCCTCTTCGATATTTACGGCTACACGACCTCCTATTACGCGAAATACCCTTCCCTGTCCATAGGCTATCGGCCTCCGCTTTACGCGCTGGCGGAATCCGCGTTCTACCTCGTGTTCGGTCTGTCGAATCTCAGTCCCAAGCTTGCGACGCTTTTCTTCCTGTCCGTCGGCATGTATTTCTGGCTGCGACTTGTTCAGGAAACCCACGATCTTGCCACGGCCTTCGTTTCCCTGCTTTTTTGGACAACCAACCCAATGGTGTTCAAATATGCGCAATGCAGCATGCTGGAAATCCCGACAATGTCAATGGGCATCGTCGGAGTCTATTTTTTGCACAAGTATTCGAGCACCGAAAAAACGGTTCACGCCGCATGCCTTGGGCTTGCCGCAGGGCTGGCCATGTGGACCAACCAGAAGGCCGCCTTTCTTCTCGTGGCGCTGGCAATCTACCCGGTTCTGTCCGGTAAGGTCGGCGCGATGTTCTTCAACAGAAAGACTTTGATATTCGGCGGGATTGTTCTCTCGTTTCTCGTACCTCTGGCCATCCTCACTCTGTGGCTGGGCGACCAGAACCTGGAGCAGTCAATTGGCGCGAGATCGAAAATCTACCAGCCCCGCGGCGACGCTTTCCTCGAAAACATCCATTTCCTGTACCGATATCATTTTTCTTTCCCCTTGACAGTTCTTTTCGTCGCGGGCATGGGGGGCGCCCTCGTCAGGCGGAGCGGAAACACCTTGATCTATGCGTCGGTCATTCTCGGCGTCTATTTGTTTTTCACATTCATCAAAACAAAAGAGCCGCGGTATTCCATGTATTGGATACCGTTTTTTTCCCTTTTCGCCGTTCTCGGGGCTCAAAATATCGCGCATTTTCTTAACAATAAGATCAAAAGCGCCGTGGTTCCCTTCAGGGCGTTGTCCTGGGGGATTTTTTTGCTTCCGATAGCCTTCCAGCTGGTTGCCCTGCCTTCCACGCGCGTCGGGAGCGTCGCGGGTTACGAGCAGGCGGCCAAATACGTGCTCGGCAAATCGTCCTCCCCCGTCGTTTTCGTTCATGGATACGGCCATGGCCAATTTATTTTCTTCATGAGAGTTTTGGATCCGGAGCGGAAGTTCGTGGTAGTGCGAGGAGACAAGCTTATCGCATCCTCCTCCATTACCTATCGAAACCGCCTGAAAATCCATCTCCGGAACGAAGAGGAAATGGCCAAGGCGCTTTCGGATCTTGGAGTGCAATTCCTGGTGGTGGAGTCCCTCGAAAAAAGCGACGTCGAGGTCTTCGCCAAGTTCAGAAATCTTTTGGACAATCATCCCTCGATCGTATTGAAAAAGACGATTCCTTTGAAAAGCAACCATTCCGCTTTCAAGGACCAGTCCGTTCTAATCTATGAAATGCTTCAAAGTCCGGACCCGAAAGCGAACACCGTCCTGAACCTCCGCCTTCCGGTGGTGGGCCAGACGATCGAAATGCCGTTGGAGGATATCATGCCTCCGTCAACCCCAAACAAGTCGGATAAACAACCATGAATCAAGGTACGCCCAGTCGCGTCCGTTTCGCCGAATACCGCAAACGCCGCGTGGCCGAAAGAAAGCGCTCGGCCGCGGTTTTAGGCATAACAGCCTCCGACCGAACAAGCGCCGCGAAAAAATACGTCTCGCGCCATCGAACGACAATGGAACTCGTCCGCACTTTCTGGCGTCTGCTCGGACGACAGCGAAAGGCGACGCTGTTTTCCCTTGCGCTTCTCACGGTAGCGGTCGTTCTGGGCCTGCTGCCGCTGTACATGCCGAAAATCGTCATCGACAGCGTCCTCGACGAAAAGCCCTTGCCGGCGGTTTTGGAGCCCTTTCTTCCCGACGGCTCCTATGCTTTGTTGATTACGCTTGTCGCCGTTTTCGTCTGCGTACTGGGAATATCGGAGCTGGTCAGGCTGTGGGCTGGCTGGCAGGCCGCCAAAGCGGCCCGGCGCGTGCAGGCGGAAGTCCGGCGCAAAACCTTCGAGCACGCCTGTCTTCTCCCCCTTCACCGCGTCCTGGAGCTGAAGTCGGGCGGTGTGTCGAGCCTTCTTCGCGACGACGCCGGGGCCGTCGGAAGCCTGGTTCTCCAAGGACTCTTTCAACCCTGGAACGCGTTCGTTCAACTTCTCGGCTCGCTCGCCATCCTGACCTTCATCGATTGGCGCCTGCTCCTCGTCGGCTTGTTTATCATCCCTTGCGGTTGGTTCACTCATCGCGCCTGGAAGCGTTACGTCAGACCGCTCTGGTACGACGTCCGCTACACGCGTTTGCAGGTGGACTCGCACGCGACGGAGGTTTTCGGCGGCATGCGGATCGTGCGGGCATTCGGCAGACGCCGGGCCGAGACTGCGGCGTTCGTAAACCAATTGAACCTGATCGTGCGCCAGGAACTCTATACTTGGTGGTGGATGCGAGGACTGGACACTCTCTGGTCCATTTCGGTTCCCGTTGGAGCCGGCATACTCCTGTTGCTGGGCAGCTGGCAGGTTCTTTCCGACCGGGAGGCGGTCGCATCCGGCATATTGCCCCCCGGCGAAGCCTTCACCACGGGCGCGTTGATCGTGTTCCTGACATACTTGGCCGCAATGATGCGACCAGTCACGACGCTTGCCGCTACCGCGACCGAACTGCAGAACTCCCTTGCCGGTCTGGACCGTACCTTGGATCTGCTCGAAGAGGAAGTGGAGACGCATTGCGACGCATCCTTCGTAAAATTGCCGACCGACCGCGTTCTCGGCGCCATTCGAATCGAAAAAATATCTTTCCGATATCCCCACAGTACCCGCAATGCCGTTTCGGATATCACCCTTGACGCTCCGCCGGGAACAATAACCGCCTTTGTGGGGCCTTCCGGCTCCGGGAAATCCACTCTGTGCAATCTTATCGCCTCCTTTTACCAACCGACCGCCGGACGAATCCTTTTGGACGGCCTGGATTTGAGGGACATCGATCTGGATGCATACCGCCGGCTTCTGGGCATCGTCGAGCAGGATATTTTCCTCTTCGACGGCACCGTTTCGGAAAACATCGCCTACAGCGGCCGCGACTTCACCGAGGCGGAGATTCGCAAGGCGGCGGAACTCTCGAACGCCCACGAGTTTATTTCCCAGTTGCCGAACGGCTATCAAACCATGATAGGGGAACGGGGAGTGCGCCTGTCAGCGGGACAACGGCAACGGCTTGCGATCGCCCGCGCGGTTCTCGCCGATCCGAAAATCCTCGTCCTCGACGAGGCGACATCCGCCTTGGATACGGAATCGGAGCGGCTTGTACAGACTTCTCTGGCCAAATTGATGGCGAAGCGGACAAGCTTCGTCATCGCCCATCGTCTCAGCACCATCACCCACGCCGACCAGATCGTCGTATTGGAAGCGGGCCGCATCGTAGAACGAGGCACCCACAACGAACTGCTGCGGACCAGCGGCCATTATCGACGCATGATCGACCTGCAAATCCTGAACCCGTCTTCCTCGGGCGAAATGCGCGGAAGCAATACGACAAGTTAAAGGGACAAGAAATGGTTGCTTCGAAGAAATCCGAGTCCGCAGGCGATCACCCGCGATACTCCGTAATCGTTCCGGCGTACCAGGCGCAGGCGACGCTTCCCCGGTGCCTGGCTGGGCTGGACGCCCAGACGATGCCGCAGGACGATTTCGAAATTCTGGTCGTCGACAACAACTCCACGGACGAAACTTCCCGAATCGCGCTCCGCCACGGACGGGCGCGACTGCTTCGGGAAACCGAGCAAGGGGCCTACGCCGCGCGCAACCGGGCGCTCGCGCATGCGCGGGGGGAGGTGTTCGCTTTTACCGATCCGGACTGCGTCCCCGACCCCGATTGGCTCGAGCAGATCGAAGAGGCTCTGCTGGACCCCGGCGTCATGGTCGCCGTAGGGCCCGCCGACGCGGCCGGAAGCTCCGTTTCCCTGGACCTTCTGAGCAAGTACGAACGGCACAAGGACGCGTACGCGCTCGGTTCCAACAAGCCCCGGATATACTACGGACACACGAACAACATGGCCGTGCGCCGCGAGGTGTTCCAGACCCTTGGCGGATTTCTCCGGCTCGGGCGAGGCGCCGACACCGTCCTCGTGCGCCAGGCTGTGGACCGGTTCGGTTGCGGAAGCGTCCTTTACGCTCCTCGAATTCGAGTCCGCCACCTCGAAATCGACACGGTCGAGACATACTTCCAAAAGGTGAAAACCTACGCCGCCAGTTGCCGGCGTTATAGCGGCATCGTCGACGCGCGCCCCCTGACCACCCTCGAACGGCTGCGCGTCTTCCGGAAAATCGTCGCCGAGGAGGGGCTGTCCGCCACTCGGGCGGTTCATCTTATGATGCTTCTGTTAATCGGCATTATCCATTGGCACGCAGGCGGCTTCCAAAAGCCCCCGAAAGCCGCCCCGGCGCCTTTGAGAAAAGGAGTATGATTCCTTCTATGAAAACCGAATCCACCCTCGCTCGATTGCTGGCCGACTTCTTTTCAAGGGTTGTCTCCGCAGAGCAGGCCGGCCGGGCCGCCGCCCGAAAAATTCTTTTCGAGACGCCCGCGGCAAAGCTTCTATTCGAGACGCCTGCGGCACAGAAGGCGTTGCAGGACCTTTCGTTTCGACTGCTCTCCTTGATACGCCGAACCGGCAATTCACTGCGCCGCCGCCTGGAAAAACATCCCAAGGAAGAAACTTTCAGCCAGTATTTCGAGCGCGCAGGCAGGAAAAGCGGAGCCGAATATATGGTCGTGCATCCCGAGGCGGTGGCGGACAACCCGCTCCCGGTCAATGTCCCGTCGCGCCTTCAACTTCCGTCCGACGCCGGATGGTGGGGTTTTTCGTTTCGCCAAGTGCCCTCGCGAAAAAGCGGCGAGACGATCATCGTCACCATTCCCCGCTGCCGCTTGCTTTTCTTTCGCAACAGGAGCAACGATTTCCACCCGGCGATTCTCACGGACGAACGCCATTCGCTTGACATGCGCGAAATCCATTTCCGCTCCGGCCACGTCCCCGTCCTTCGTCGCGGGGGACCGACCGAGCGCATAGAGCGCGCTACGTGGATCGTCGAGCGCGTATACCACAACTATTCCCACTGGCTCACGGCGCATATGCCGAAACTTCTTCTGTTGAAGAAAATCGGCCGTCTGACCGACGTGCTGCTTCCCTCTAAACGTACCCCTTTCATGGAAGAATCGATGCGGATGGCCGGAATAGACCCTTCGGAATTTCGCGTCTTCGAACCCGACCAGGTCCTGGATGCGGACGAACTTTCGGTGGTCGCAACCGACCGGTTTCGGCCGGAACTGCTGCAAATGGTCCCCGAGGCTTTCGGCGTACACGACGCCCACCGACCGGAACGAAGAGTATATATCAGCCGGGAGCGGGCCAACAGGAGAAAACTTGTCAACGAACCCGAAGTCTGGTCTGCTCTTCGGAACTTCGGGTTCGAAAAGGTCGTGATGGAGGACCTTTCTTTCGCAGGACAGGTAGATCTGATGCGGCAAACGGAGATACTCGTCGCGCCGCACGGCGCCGGGCTGACCAACATGATGTTCTGCCCTCGGGGGGCCCTTGTCGTCGAGATCGCCGATTTCGGGTTTCCCAATCCGAACTTCTACGCCTTGGCTTCGGCACTCCGCCATCGTTACTGCATTGTGCAGGCGACGCCGCTCGGTATGGCCCATCCGCTCGAAAGAGACATGAAGGTCGATCCGCAGGCGGTCGCCTCGATATTGAAATATGCCGATCGGGGCGACCAAGTCCCGGAGGTTGGCCTCAAGGTGGCTTAGTTCGTCTATGGATATTTCCGTTATAATCCCTTGTCGCGACGCCGAAGACTACCTCGCTCAAGCCCTCGGATCTCTTCTGGACCAGACCCTTCCGCCGGGAGAGGTCCTTGTTGTCGACGACGGCTCCACGGACGGGAGCGTACGCATCGCCCAGCTCTTCGAGTCCGCTTCCGAAGGCCTCGTCCGTGTTTTCGCACTGCGCTCCGGCAACGCCGCCAAGACCCGCGCCATAGGCGCCGATATCGCCCGGGGCGGCCTGTTGATGTTCCTGGACGCGGACGACGTTCTTGATCCGGAGGCGCTCGAGGGACTGTCTGCGGCTTTGCGCGACAATCCCGCGGGCGTGGCGGTTTCGGCGTGGGAGAGGCTCGAGCTTCACGGAGGCGCGTGGGTGCGCAAACCGCCCTCTTGCCGGCCCTGGTGCGACCGGTACGACGCTCTGGGCAACTGGCTCCGCGGATGGTATCATCCGACGTCGTCGGTTCTTTGGACCAGGGCGGCGTTCGACGGGGCCGGAGGCTGGGACCCGGCCTGCATAGTCAACCAGGACGGCGATCTGATGATGAGGGCGCTCCTGAACGGAACGTCTCTTGTGCATGCGCGAAAAGGAACTTGCTTTTATCGACGTCTTCCGCAAAACAAATTTTCTGTCAGCGGCAAACGACTGACGAATCGGGGAGTGGAATCGCGCCTTTATACGACGGAAAAAATCTGTTTTCATCTGGATCGGCGGAAAAGGATGGAATCGTACCGCGTGCCCGTCGGAGAAGCGTTGAAACAGCTTCGCGCGGATATCGATGGAAACAGCGAGGAGTTGACAAGCCGAATAGAGTCGTGCCGCCGCGCTTACGGCCCGTCGTTGGTTCAGTGGACTGCGGAAAGGAGTCGATATCTGTACGGCGAAGGCCCGCGCCTGGTTCTAAAGGTCCGAAAATCGTTCGGGAGTCCCGATGATCGCCATTACGGAAAGCAGGTCATCTACGGAATCGATCGGGCGAAACTGGTTCTCGATTCCGAAAAAGCCGCTTCGATTCGACAAACAGCGCTCCCCTCTCCCCGTCGTCCCGCAGTTACAGTCGTCATACCGACCTTCAACAGGGCAATGACGCTGGAACGAGCGATCGGCAGCGTTCTTGCACAGACCTTCGGGGATTTTGAACTTTTAGTGATCGACGACGGCTCCACCGACGAAACCGCCTCGCTTATGGCAAAAACAACCGATCGCCGGGTCCGATATTTGCCGCAAGCCGTAAACCGGGGGGTCGCCGCCGCGCGCAATATCGGCCTGCGCGAAGCTCGGGGCGACTTTATCGCGTTTCTCGATTCCGACGACGAGTGGATGCCCGAAAAGTTGGAGCGGCAACTCGATCTTTTCGAAAGGCTTTCCGACAACGTCGGACTGGTATACGCCGGAGTCGAGGCCGTTTCGGAAAACGGAAACCGAACGAAGCAAATGCCCTCGGACCGGGGAGACGTCTATCGAAAGCTCCTTCTGAGGAACGTAATCACCGGAGGCGGCTCCAGCGCCGTGATTCGGCGCAACGTCGTCGCCACCGTCGGATTCTTCGACGAAAGCCTTCCGGCCATCGAGGACTACGATTACTGGCTGAAGCTTTCGCGGTTTTTCGAAGTGGATTTCGTGCCGGAAGTACTGATGCGCTACCACACCCCGCCTCTTCTACAACGAAAATCTCTGGATTACAAAGACAACATCGACGCGCGGGAAGAGTTTTACCGGAGATACGGCCATGAAATGCGCCGCGCGGGAGTCGCACATCTTTTCCTGCTGGACAGCGCCGGCCGGCATCTGGTTCCGTCTTTGCGGGACAGGGCCGGGGCCAGGAGGCTGGCGCTGAACGCCACGCTTCAGCGGCCGTTTTCTCGAGCGTCCCTCTATTTCCTGCTGTATGCCTTCGTTCCCTCCGCCCTGCTCGTATGGCTTCGCAACTGGCGGTATCGGCGTTCGGGGTGATGTTGGCGGTTAGTCGTTAGCTTTTAGGTATTAGCTTTTAGGTATTAGGCATTAGTTATATTCCCAAGGCCTAACACCCAAAAAAACTGGTGCGTTTATTTCTTGCCGAAGCCCATATTATCAGTGCCAAGATCGAAATTTAAAACGAAGACTTCTTCTAATGCGTGGCAGCTGGGGTGATGAAAATATCGCGTTTTCGATGTTGGAAACTCATCTTGGTTTTGGTCCGCGCCGCTCGGACGACGTCGCGGGTCGGTCGCGATCGGGCGTAG
>CAZNTU010000016.1:0-47709 GCA_964575975.1 uncultured Desulfobacteraceae bacterium | reverse complement strand
GCTTCGCTTGAGCGGCTCTTTTGTCGTTAGCATGGATGTCGAATTCGAGTTCGCCGCCGATGTCTTCTTCCAATGGCTTGTCCCCGCCCTTTTCCTTGGCGTCGGCCCTGAAGTCGATGTCAATATTGTCGCCGGTTTCCTCCGATTCCGCAATTTCTTTTTTCTTGGGTCCGATTTCGCTTTCCACGTTTTCAATCTCCCCGGTTTCCTCATCGACAAAGAAACCCTCTATGTCGGATAGATCTATTTCGTCGTCCTGATTAGCAGTTTTTTCTTCCCTCGATTTATCCAACTCGCTATCGACATCAATTGCCGATTCCGGACCAATTGGCTCACCCTTTTCATCGTCTTCATCGACCCCGAACATGTCGTCGAGATCGGAGAGATCCAGGTCTCCGAATTCCTCCGCGTCCGCGTGCTTGCCCGTGAAGGTGTGCTCGATTTCCTCTTCGGTCGAATCGATGTCGAATCGGATTTCATTTTCATTGTTTCCGGAATCGCAATTTTGTTCCGGCACGGCGAATTCGGACTCGCTGTCTATCGATTCGCTTATAATATTCGAGAGTTTCGACGCATCAGGATCGCTCGACTTTTCCGGTTCGTCCAATTCTTCGAATTCTTCGATTTCTTCGACGTCGTCGATCTCTTCAATTTCCTCAAGTTCTTCAACGCCGCCAGCCTCGCCCGTTTCGTCGATTTCCTGGATTCCCTCCATTTCAACGACGTTTTCGTTCGTCTCAATTATTCCGAGGTTTTGGTGGTTTTCCAAGTCCGGCATGGGGGTTGGGGCTTCCTCGGCAGTGTCCGAATCGAAGGTTTCGCGGAAAGGAGCGGGATGGTCTTTCTTGTCCCCGAAAAAATCGTCCAACCCGGGAATATCGATTTCGTCGGGCGCGCTCGATCCAGCTTGGGGCGCTTCGGGTTCGGAATACAATTTCCGGGGGATATTCGCTTCGGTCGATCGCTTGTCGGATTGTATATCCTCGTCATCGAAAAAATCGTCAAGTTCCGACAGATCGAAATTGTTGTCCATCCCGGTCTTGTCGGAAACAGAAAATGCTGTGGCCGAAGCCGGCTTTTCTGTTTCGGGAAGAGGTAGGGCGGTCACGCCCGGAGGGGGTATAGGTTTGTCGTTTTCGGCTTTTGGGTCGAAAGTCGGGTAAACTCGATCAGTCGGTTTTTCGGCTTCGCCGCAGGTTGGCTTTGTCTCGGTTGCGCAAGGTTTTTCGACCTTGTCGATTTCCGGCTTAGGGGCGACGTCCGGGGGGAATGCTCGGAAGATATACTTGCATTTCGAACACCTGACCTTGGATCCGGTTTCCTTCACAAGGCTGTCGCTTAAATTGAAACTTGTATTGCAGTTTCTGCAAGTGATAATCATGTCATAACCTCGTAGGTTAAAATTTCAGATGGCAAATATCCGGAAGGTAGCGGTAATCTTCAGCGTAGTCCAATCCGTAACCAACCAGGAATCCTTTTTCCACCACATGGCATGCATATCGAACGTCCAAACTATGGAGTCTGCGTTCCCGCTTGTCGATCAAGGCGCAAATTCGAACGGATTTCGCGCCGAGAGCGTTCAAGTGGTCGACAAGAAAGGAAAGCGTCAATCCTGTATCCACTATATCCTCGACGATCAAGACGTCTTTGTCTTTCGGATCCGTCTCGAGATTGCGAGTCAACCTGATTTCGCACGAGGATTCCGTTCCCTTGCCGTAGCTGGAAGCGCCTATGAAATCTATTTTCACGGGAATAGTGAGTTTGCGGACAAGGTCTGCAAGGAAAACGAACGCGCCTTTTAAAACGCCGACAATGATTAGATCCGAACCCGCGTAGTCCGACGAGACTCTCTTCGCGATTTCGGCGACTTTGCGGTCTATTTCGTTTTTTTCCAATATCGTTATGAGTCGAGGCATATCTTAACAGAGTCGAAAGTCGGCGACTCGCGCAACAATGATTTGTAAAAAACCACAAAAACTATAATATGGTACATGCATGCGTTTTTCATGTCAATATATTTAATTCGTCTCCGCGTTCCGTTTCCAACAACCGGCAAGGACCTGTCATAGGCCGGTTTCAGCCAATTTTTCGACGAGCTTTTTTTGTTCGTCCGAAAGGTTTTTGGGCATTTTGACGGAGACTTCTATAAAGAGGTTTCCTTTGGCGTTTCCCCGCATGTGAGGGATTCCTTGGCCCGGCAGCCGCATTTTGGTTTTGTTGTTTGTCCCGGGTGGAATTTTCAGGGTCAATTCCTTGTCGAGCGGAGTAGGTACTGTTATCTGGGTGCCGAGCAGCGCCTCGGTCAGTTTGATTTCCCTTTTGATAAGCAGGTCGTGGCCGTCAAGTTCGAAGAGATGGTCTCCGATCAACCCGGAACGAATGAACAAGTCGCCGGGGGGGCCGCCGTAGGCGCTTTCCTCTCCCTTTCCGGAGAGCCTGATTTTTTTCCCGGGTATCATGCCCTTGGGGATAGTTACGGTAAGCTTCTCCGATTTGCCGGCGTGGTGAATGTCGATGGTCTTTCGCGCGCCCGAGGCTATTTCGCCGATGGTCAGAGGGATTTCGTAGACAAGGTCGTTTCCTTTCACAGGTCCCCTCTGTTGGGCGAATCCGCCGAACGGATGGCCTTGGCCGAAATCGAAACGCATGCCTCTGCCTCCGGCGCCTCTTGAGAAAGTCCCCCCGCCGAACCCGAACTCCCTGAGTATTTCGGAAAAATCGAAATTCCTGAAGATATCCTCTTGGGTGAATCGTTGCTGGAAATCGGCGGAGCCGTAAGTGTCGTACTGCTGTCTCTTTTCCTTGTCGCTGAGAACGGCGTAGGCTTCGCTGATCTCCTTGAATTTTTCCTCGGCGCTTTTGTCCCCCTTGGTGTGATCGGGATGGTATTTCATCGCCAGTTTCCGATACGCTTTTTTGATTTCCTCGGCGCCGGCTTTTTTATCGACTCCGAGCATCTTGTAGTAATCTTTTTCCGGCATTTTCCGACGTTTCCTCGCGACGCCCTGATGCGGGGCGATTCGTTTTACGGTTTTAAGTAAGGTTGCGGCCTTGTCGTTCGAAATTATTAGTTTAGGGTGTGTTTTTCGGCGCGTCAACAGCAACAAGCGCTTTATGACGATTCGCGTTTAACCGAAAGCGGCTTTGATGGTGATCATCAGGGCGGATATGGCCGCCGGAGTCATACCGTCTATTCTGGTCGCCTGACCGAGCGTGCCGGGTTGAACGCGCGCGAGTTTTTCCTTCAATTCGTTGGAAAGTCCCCGGACCGTCGCATAGTCGAAGAGATCTGGAATTTTAACCCTCTCGAGATCCCTGTATTTTTCGATTTCCCTTTGCTGCCTTTCGATGTAGCCTTCGTACTTGGATTCGATCGCCACTTGATAGGCGGCCTTGGACGAAATCTTTTTTTCCGGGGGCGCGAATTCCTCGACGACGCCGTAATCGAGTTCCGCCCTTTTCAAGAGGTTGTACAGGGGAATTCCAGTCTTGATGGGCGCGGTCCCGCGCGATTCAAGATAGTCGTTGACTTTCGGGTCGGGTTTGACCACCGTTTTTTTTATCCTGGCGATTTCGTTCCCGATCTCCCTTTTCCTCTCCTTTATTTCCTTCAGGGCGTCGTCGCCGATCAATCCCAGCTCCGCGCCGATTTCCATGAGTCTCAAGTCGGCGTTGTCCTCGCGGAGCATAAGCCTGTATTCGGCCCTTGACGTGAACATGCGGTACGGTTCCCTGGTCCCCCGAGTGATCAGGTCGTCGATCAGGACGCCCATGTATGCCTGGGAGCGGTCCAGAACGAACGGGGCGCGCCCCTGCACTTTCAGGACGGCGTTGACGCCGGCCCAGAACCCTTGGGCGGCCGCCTCCTCGTATCCCGAAGTCCCGTTGATCTGGCCCGCGAGATACAGGTTTTCGAACCTTTTGGTTTCAAGAGTGTTCTTCAGTTGGACGGGATTGACGTAGTCGTATTCGATGGCGTAGGCGGGACGCATGACTTCGGCTTGCTCCAATCCCCTCACGGACCGGACGATTCTCAGTTGGATTTCGATGGGAAGGCTGTTGCCTAGGCCGCTCGCGTAGATTTCCTCCGTGTCCAGCCCCTCGGGCTCCAAAATGACATGGTGGCGGTCCCTGTCCGGAAACCGGACGATCTTGTCCTCGAACGAGGGGCAGTATCTCGCCGAAACGCCCTTGATAATACCTCCGTACAAGGCCGAATATTTCAAGTTTTCCCGTACGATCCTGTGGGTTTCCGAGTTGGTGTGGCCCATGTAGCTGGGGAGCTGGGGCATGGCGATTTCCTTTGTGAAACACGAGAGCGGCGACGGATTTTCTTCGGCGTCCTGCCTTTCGAAAGCGTCGAAATCGATGCTCGACTTTTTCAGACGTGGAGGCGTCCCCGTTTTCATCCTTCCAAGTTCGAACCCCAATTCCCGGAGGTGCTCCGGCAGGCCGTAAGAGGCGAATTCCCCAGCTCTGCCCGCCTTTATGGACTTGAATCCGATATGGACCAAGCCCGAGAAAAACGTGCCCGCCGCCAAAACGACCGATTTGGACTTGTATCCGAAACCGGTGTGGTCCTCCACCCCGACGATCCTGCCGCTCTCCACCACGAGCCTCTCTACCAGAGCCTGCTTCAAATCGAGCCCCCTCTGGCTCTCCACGCTCTTTTTCATCAGAGTGTGGTATCTGAGCTTGTCGTTTTGCGTCCTGGAGGAATGTACTGCGGGACCTTTCTTGGTGTTCAAGGTCCGGTACTGTATGGCGGTCCGGTCGGAAATTTTCGCCATTTCGCCGCCAAGGGCGTCGATTTCCTTGACGAGCTGCCCTTTGGCCATGCCCCCGATCGACGGGCTGCAGGGCATCGCGGCGACCTTGTCCAAATCGATCGCCATCAGAAGCACGTCGCAACCCATGCGCGCCGCCGCCAAGGCCGCTTCGCATCCGGCGTGCCCGGCTCCGACAACGATCACGTCGTAATATTTATCGTAAAACGCCAATTTTCAAAACACTCCTGCAAACTTCCGCAGAGCCGCTCCTCTCGACGCCCCCGCCTTCGCCCGATTCCTTTCGAGCCGTTCCACCTTGAATTCAACCCGACACTATAAATTATCGCGAGGTGATTGTACACTCTTTTGATATTGCGAAAGCGCGATTTTTGAAGTATTGCATTTCGCAAACCGGGAACAATGTTGTAGCTTCGAAACTTTTCCAAGGACGAAATCAGATGGAACGATACAGGGATTTAAACGGCTATCTTCGCGAAAAATTCGGGTGCAGGGTGCAAAAGATCAGCGTGGACGCGGGCCTTTCCTGCCCCAATCGCGACGGGACCGTTTCGACCGGAGGATGCGCGTACTGCAATCGGAGAGGTTCCGGCACGGGGGCATTCAGCCGCGGGCTGTCCGTCCGGGACCAATTGGCAAACGGGAAAATCGCCCTGTCGAAAAAATACAAGGCGAAAAAGTTCGTCGCGTACTTTCAATCCTACACCAACACGTACGGGCCGTTCGAGCGGTTGAAACGGATTTACGAGGAGGCCCTTTCCGTGGATGACGTCGTCGGACTTTCCATCGGCACACGCCCCGATTGCATCGACGAACGCATACTGTCCTTGCTGTCGAAGTATGCGAAAGACTGTCTCGTGTGGATCGAGTACGGACTGCAAACCGCCAACGACGAAACATTGAAAAAGATCAACCGGGGGCACGATTTCGCGTGTTTCGAACAGGCGGTGAACATGACGAAAGGAATGGGAATTCAAATTTGCGCCCACGCGATTCTGGGGCTTCCGGGGGAAACCAAGGACGATATGCTTCATACAGCGCGCGAGCTTGCGAGACTCGAAATCGACGGCGTC
This sequence comes from uncultured Desulfobacteraceae bacterium, assembly GCA_964575975.1. Lineage (GTDB taxonomy): Bacteria > Desulfobacterota > Desulfobacteria > Desulfobacterales > SKZT01. The sequence continues at coordinate 41,849 of CAZNTU010000016.1, read as the reverse complement.
AAGCTTCACTTGCTGTATGTCGTGGAGAACACCGCGCTGGCGGACATGTACAGGGGGGGCGCTTACCGATGCCTGTCGCGGGAGCAATACGTCGATGCCGTCTGCGACTTCCTGGAGCTGCTGCCTCCCGGCACGGTCGTTCAGCGCCTGACCGGAGACCCGCATCCGGAGGAGCTTGTCGCGCCGCGATGGGCGCTGGAAAAGAGCAAGAACCTCGCCATGATCCGGCAAGCCCTCGAGACAAGAAACACATGGCAAGGCAGACTTTGTTCGCAGTCGAAGAAGGAATCCGAATCATGAGATGGATCGAAGCCAAAGTTTTCGTGGAGGCGGAACAGCCTTTACCGATTATGGAAGTCGTCGCGGACATGTTCATCGAGTTGGAGACCAAGGGCGTGGCGATCGAGGAGCCTTGGACGGAGCCGCAGGAGGGCTGGGATCCGGACGCGCCGACTCCGCCCGATTTTTTCGCCGTTTCCGGTTATTTTCCAGAAACTCCCCGGACGGAAAACCGGATCAGGCTTTTGGAAGAAAGGCTTTCCGGTTTGAAAACCGATGGGAAGGTCGATGTACGAGTGGTTTACAAGACCATCGACGAGGAGGATTGGTCCAATTCCTGGAAAAAATATTTCAAGCCGAAAAAGATAGGAGACCGAATCGTGGTCAAGCCCACTTGGCGGGACTACGCAGCGGGACCCGAAGAGATCGTCCTGGAGATAGACCCCGGAATGGCTTTCGGGACCGGAACCCATCCGACCACGGCCAACTGCGTCCGGCTGCTCGAGAAGTTCGTCAAAAAGGGCGATTCTTTCCTCGACGTGGGCACGGGGTCCGGGATTCTGATGATGGCCGCCTGGCGCTTGGGGGCCGGCAAGCTCGCGGGGACCGACCGGGACGAGACTGCGGTCGAGATCGCCGGAAAAAACTTGGAACTGAACGGATTGAAGCGCGGCCGGTTCCATTTGGCGGTCGCCGACTTGGCGAATGGAGTGAAGGGAAAATTCGACGTGATTGCCGCCAACATACTTTCGGAGGTGATCGTTCGCCTTTTGGATTCCTTGCCCGCTCTGATGGCCGAAAACGGGGTTTTTATCGCCTCGGGGATAATCGAGGAGAACTTGAAGCCCGTCCTCGAAAAAATGGAGAAGCAAGGCTTGGAGGTCGTCGAGTGCGCGGTCGAGGAGAAATGGGCTGCGATCGCGTCAAGGAAACGGGCGGCGCGCGCCGTCGGGAAGGCTTCGAGTGTGGGCGGAGCCGCTCCGTAGAGAAATTCCCCCAATGGATGTTAGCGCCGCCTTCCACGGTGGCGGAGCGCTTCCTGCAGAAATGACGACGGCTTGATTTTCGTTCCGGCCGCGCATTCTATTTCGAAGCCATCCCTCCGACACGTTTATCGATAACCCGTAGGGGCGTTGGAAATCTGGTAATGCCCTACAATTATTCTGCGTTTTTTGTCTTTCGATTTCAGGGAAATCCCGATTGAAAGAAAACATCGGATTTGCAATGCTAAAGTATACGGCGATTCGATCTTTTTACGTCACGCAAAAATGAATTGATCGGCGGGAAACGGTGAACAAAATGAAAGAAATATACGGCAAGTTGACCGCGCGTTTGTGCAAAAAAGGGTTGCGGCCGGTCGAAATCCCCCTTTTAATCAAGGATGTGTCCCGAATCGTGGAAAGCAGTCGCGATCCTCGCGGGGCCAAATTGAACAGGAGGCTCAATTCGTTGGGCTGGCGCGCCGATCTGATCGACGACTTCACGTTCGAACTGATCGTTTATCTCCTTGAAAACCCCCTCTCGATTTCCAGGCAAGAAAATTAGGTTTCATGCGGCGTTTTTCGCACTTTGGTTCACCTCGTCGAGCAGCTTGGCTCTTACGGCGTCAATTAATTTCTCCATAGCTAAAGAGCGTTATCCGCAGTTCGAAGACGACGCGTTTTTCAACGGTGTTATCCGCAGGTCCATTCGTTCGGCGGGTCGAAGGTTCTGATGCTCTCGTACAGGGCGATTCCGACGGCCGTGCTCAGATTCAGGCACCTGATGTCTTTTGTGATGGGGATATGGTAGCTTGCATCGGGGTAAAGACCGGAAATTTCCGCGGGGATTCCGCGCGTTTCGGAACCGAACACCAGAAAAAGGCGGTCGGGACGGTCCATTGACCAGAACGTTTTTGCGGCGTTTTTCGAGAACAGCGCCACTTCGTTCCTCCCGGGCTTCATCCCTTCGGCGAACGATCGAAAATCCTCCCACACCGTCGGCTTGACGCGATCCCAATAATCCAGGCCGGCCCGCTTTACGTGCTTGTCGTCGAGAGAAAACCCCAAGGGCTTGATCAAATGCAGGCGCGCTCCCGCGCCAAGGCATGTGCGTCCTATGTTGCCCGTGTTCCAGTGGACTTCGGGGGCTAAGAGGACGACATGCCTTTCTTTTTCGGAATTTCGCGGCAAGGTGCCGGGTTTCCTGGCCACGCTGTCGGAAGTTAAAAATTTCGCGGCTTGCATACGATTTCGCGAATTTTGAGGTCGAAAAAATCCGATTGGCCCGCCGGTTTCAAGACGAGCGCCGAGTCGGCCCCATTGGCGGTACCGCCCACGGAGACAATGTCCTTCCCGGACAGGGCGCCCGAGTCCGCAGCCATGATGGAAACCTCTACCGCAACCTTCAATCCCTGCCCGAAAAGCCTCAGCGTATCGGCGATCAAAAGCACCGGGTAGCTTCCGGTGTATTTTTTCGCTATCGATCTTTCGACTCCCGAAAGCGCGTGGGTGGCCACGACAATTTTCACGCCCTCCTTTTCCAGGTCCGTCCGGACCTCCTCGGTCATGACCATCCGAAAGGGTTCCCTGAAACCGCAATGGTACGTCACCGCCGTGATTTTGAAACCTCCGCAGATTTCCAGCGCGCGGTAGGCGGTCGCTCCCGAAGTGGTCGCCAAAACCATCTCGTCTATCCCCAGCTCCCGGCCTCTTTCGGCCGCAACCTTCAACGTTTGTTGGGTATTGTCCTTTCCCGGCTTTTCGAAATACATGAGGCCTCCTTTTTTCAAACGGTTTGTTGAAAAACGAACGGATATTGTATATGGAATTTTATTCGAGTCAACCGTCGAATTTCGCGCCGTCGCCGATCGCGCAAATTCCAGTGCCCGAAAAGTTACGAAAAGAAAGGATGTTTTCAATGATAATCGATTTTCACACCCATCTTTTTCCGAATTCCGTCAGAATGCGACGAGAGGATTTTTTCGACGGAGAATCGGCGTTCCGACTTCTTTACGAGTCGCCGAAATCGAGGCTTGCCGGCGCGGACGAAATTGTCCGAACCATGGACGAGCAAGGCGTGGACATTTCCGTGGTGTTTGGATTTCCCTGGCGAAACGCGGATACGTTTAAAATGCACAACGACTATATCTTGGAAGCTGTCTCGAGACATCCCGGCCGATTGATAGGATTCGCTTGTTTCGACCTCGCCTCGCCATCGGCCGAAAAGGAGGCCGAAAGATGCGTCGAAAGCGGCCTTTCGGGCGTGGGCGAACTTGCGTTCTACGAGTCTGGAATCGACCGAAGCTGTCTGTCCATGCTTGCTCCGGTGATGGACCTGTGTCGCGAAAGGGACCTCCCGGTCCTGGTTCACACCAACGAACCGATAGGACACGTCTATCCGGGAAAGGCCCCCATCAAGACGGAACAGATTTACGAAATGGCCAGACGGTTTCCCGAGAACAAGATCGTCCTGGCCCACTGGGGCGGGGGCGTCTTTTTCTACAGACTTCTCAAGAAAGAGGTGAAGGATGTTCTGAAAAATGTCTGGTTCGACACGGCCGCCTCTCCCTTTCTTTACGAAGCGGATGTCTATCCGGTCGCGCTTAAGCTCGCGGGGTCGGAAAAGATATTGCTGGGGACCGATTTTCCCCTGTTGAAACCCTCCAGATATTTCCAGGAACTGGACGAATCCGGAGTGACCGGAGCCGACAGAGAGGCGATTTGCGGGGGGAACGCGAGGAGATTGTTGGGGATTTAGGGGGTAAGTGGTTCGGTGGTCTGCTGAACACTGGTCCCTACTGCCCAACTCCCATCGCCGCCTTGCGCAGCGCGACCCAAATCGGTTCGACCAATTTCCTGTGTTCCGGAGGCACCATGAGCGCCGGCATGGGAGAATTGGGCGCGAGCCTTTTCGCGTCTTCTCTTCGCGCGCCTTTCTCGTATTTGCCTCGATTGGATTCGTCGGACATCCACTCGAGGACATCCGTGAGATTTCCGGAAAAACCGTCCTCGTCCAAGTGCTCGACGACCTGCATGAAAACATCGTTGACGCTCATCATCAGCGGGGGCATTTCGGCGAAGCCCGTTTCGGAACACCTGTTCAGAGACGACATGCATCTGCATCCGAACGGTCTATTAAGATAGAACACGCATTGTTCGTTTTCCAGGAACGGGCACCGTCCCCACGAGGGATCGCAATGTTCGTCGGGTATTTCCTCGCCCTTGGCGCAAAGAGCCGCGATCCGGTTGAAGGTCAATGCCGGACGGAATCGTTGTCCGGGGGCTGTGGCAATCCTGTTCCCGATTTCCGTTTCCGAAAGCCGCCCGCCGTTTTCCGTCGCTACGTTCTCGAGCAGATAGTAGGCTTCCAGCGTGGTGGCCGTGACGTTGCACGTGCAGCACGACGCGCAGTTTTTTTCGCACGCGAGTCTGAATCGACCGACGAATTCCTCGTAGATTCGGTAGATCGCCACCAGCGCCGCGAGTTTTCTTTCAAGGTTCAATCCTGCATCCTCCTTTAAGTTGACCGAAAACAGGATTTATAGTTCTTGACTTGACCGGACGCAACCAGTTATTTTCACTTTTGGCGCGAAAAGTCATCTTTGATGATCGATATCGATTGTTTCGGAGGAGAATATGAAAAGCAGAGTCTATTTCATCGACATGAGAGCCACGGTCAAGGAAAATTTTCCGGCCAAGCTCCGGCGGCTGATGGAAACGGCGGGAATATCGGACGTGATCGCGAAGAGGGATCTTGCCGCGGTGAAGATTCATTTCGGCGAACTTGGCAATACGGCTTTCATCAGGCCGGTCCATGTTCGGAAGATCGTGGAGACGATCAAGGACTTGGGCGGCGTTCCCTTTCTGACGGACGCCAACACGCTTTACGCGGGAACGAGGAGCGATTCGCCCCGCCATTTGATCACGGCGATTCAAAACGGTTTCGCCTACTCCGTGGTCGATGCGCCCCTGGTGATCGCGGACGGTCTCAGGGGGGGCACCGAAACGGCCGTGAAAATCAATCGAAAGAGATTCAAGGAGGTTTATATCGGCACGGAAATCGTGGAGGCCGACGCTTTGGTTTCCGTGGCGCATTTCAAGGGCCACGAGCTTTCCGGATTCGGCGGGGCGATAAAAAACTTGGGCATGGGTTGCGCCTCTCGCAAGGGAAAGATGGCCCAGCATTCCGGATTGAGTCCCCAGGTTGCGAGGAAAAAGTGCAAGGGGTGCGGGGAATGCGTGCTCAGGTGTTCCCGAAAGGCGCTTTCCTTGGTCGAGAAAAAAGCGAGGATAGACCCCGAAAAATGCATCGGTTGCGGCGAATGCATCCTGATGTGCGAGCGGGGGGCCATTCAAATCCAGTGGAACAAGTCCATCCCGGAATTTCTGGAAAACATGGTCGAATACACTCTCGGCGTCCTGAAGAACAAAAGCGGCAAGGTTTTCAACGTCAATTTTATCACGGACGTCTCGCCGGCCTGCGACTGCATGCCTGTCAGCGATGCGCCCGTCGTCGCCGACATCGGCGTGTGCGCGTCCACCGATCCCGTGGCGATCGACCAGGCCTGCGCGGACCTGGTCAACGCGCAACCCGCCTTGCCCGGCTCCTGTCTCTCGGTCAACACGGGGCCGGGAGAGGACAAGTTCAGGGGCCTCTATCCCAAGGTGGACTGGGAGCTACAGTTGATATACGCCCAAAAGCTGGGGTTGGGAACCAGGGAATACGAGTTGATCCGAATCTGAATCGAAACGATTTTTTCATTCCAGGGGCTGGTCGAAGCGGCAGCTGAGGTAAAGATCGTCGCCGAGTTGCGTCGTGACTTTATACGGCAGCTTCCTGAACAACTTGATCATGCTTTTGTTGCCGGGGTTGGTTACCGCGAAAAGACCGGCGATGCCGTTTTCCCGGGCGATTTCCGCGAGCTTTCGGATCAGGATTCCTCCCAGCCCCTTGCCTTGATATTCCTTGCTTACGGAAAAGGCGACCTCGGCGGTGTTGTTGGACTGTTCCAGGTAATAGGAACCGACCGCGACGACCTTTTCGAAGCCCGACTGACCCACGAGGCCGATAATGGTCATGTCGTTGATGTAGTCCAACTGGAACATGACCTGCACGTCCTGGCGCACGAATCGGGTCTTTTCGTGGAAAAAACGGGAGACGACGTCGGTCTTTTCCAAGTGGTAAAAATGTTCCTGGATTCTTCTCTCGTCGACCTGCTTGGCGGGGCGAAAGAGAATCTTCTCCCCGTCGATCTCGATCCCTTCCTCGAACCGGACCGGGTACACGCCGCGGGCGGATTCGCCTAGGGTTCTTTCGTGGCCGACCATTCCCAGTTTCTTGGCTTCGTTAAGAAGTTCCTCCCTGAAATCCGGATGGGCGATGCTGATGATGGCAAGCGCCCTTTCCTGGGTGCTTTTCCCGAACAGGTTGGCCACGCCGTACTCGGTGACCACCCAGCGCACGTCTTCTCTCGGAATGGTGACGATGGTCCTTTCGAACAGGGGTACGATACGGCTTTGTTTCCTGTCCTGGGTCGTGGCGTGCATCATGATGATCGATTTGCCGTCCTTGCAACGGTTGGAGCCCCGGACGAAGTCCGGTATTCCCGAAACCCCGGCGTAGAGGGTGTAGGCTTGGGCGTCGCAGGAAACCTGTCCCGTCAAATCCATGTACTGGGCCACGTTCATGGAAACCATCCGGTTGTGCCTGGAAACGATGTCGATGTCGTTGACATAGTCGAAAGGGTAGAAATCCACGGCAGGGTTCCTGTCGAGAAATTCGTAGAGATTGCGAGTCCCCACCGCGCATCCCGCCACCATTTTCCCGTTGTTGAATCCCTTGTTCTTGTTGTTGATGACCCCGAGGGAATAGAGCCTCATCATATCCACCGTCAGAAACTGGGAGTGGATGCCCAAGTCGTTTTTCTGCGAAAGGGCGAGACTGGTGGCCTGCGAGGCGGCGTCCAATCCTATTTGCAGCGTGGAGCCGTCCTCGATCAACCTCGCTATGTGCTTTCCGATCATGTCGGACCGCTCGGGAATCGGGACCGATCCAATGGTCAGGAGATCTTCGTCGTGTTCGACCAACGCGTCGACGTCGTTGACGTGTATGAAGCTCTGGCCCAGGACCGTGGGCATCTGACCGTTGACCTGGGCGATCACGACGTCGGCCGACCGGGCCGCCGCCATTGTGACGTCCACGGAAACCCCGAGGCTCATCCAGCCGAAATCGTCCGGCGGGCCGACCTGGATCAGTGCCACGTTTATGGGTATCAGCCTGGTCGCAAAAAGACGCGGAACCTCCGACAGGTTCATCGGCGTGTAAAAACGAAAGTTTTTCGCCAGCTCCGCGGATTTTGCCGAACCCAAATAAATCGACCTGATGTTCAGGCTTTGATCGTTGGTTTTGTCCGCGATGGTGGTCAGAGGGGTGGTTTCGGCCGACATGAGTCTGACGATTTCGATGTCCGAAAGGCGGCGGGAGCGTTCCGCAAGCCCCTTGACAAGGTACTGCGGCTCTCCGCAATAGGAGCCTATGAAAACCCGCTGTCCCGACCTGATCATGCCGATGGCCTCGTCGATGTCCTTTCTCTTGCCGATATAGTCGTCAGCCCAATAGCCGGTAAAAGCCATGATTTCTCCCTTTTTCGTCAAAGTTTTCGTCGAGGACGAACCTGTCACAGTAAACAGGTAAACAGCAGAAACGCATACTGGATTGGAATGTCAGTAAATTCCAAATTCCGACAGGAAGCCGTACAATCCCGACGATTTCAATTTCAAGCGCATGAATTCCGATATGGTCGGTTGAAAGGGGCGTTTCCCAAGGGTCATTCCCGCTTCCCGCAGCGTCCGGGCGGCTTTTTTGTCGTTGCATTTCTTGCAGCATGCCACGCAATTGTCGAAGTCGGTTTTGCCCCCTCTCGACCGGGGAATGACATGGTCGATCGTAAGCTTTTTGCTCTTTTCTCCGCAATAGGCGCACGTGAACCGGTCCCTCACCAGCACGTTCTTTTTGCTGTAAGGGACTCTGTGCTTGTAGACCATGCGCACGATTTTTGCCAAAAGGACGACGGCGGGGGCCCTGAAGGTTCTTTCGACGCATTGGATTACGTGGTCCGAATATCTCAAAACCTCGACCTTCCCGGAAAGCACCAGGTTGATCGCACGTTTCCAGCTGACTGTGCAAAGAAAGGAAAAATCGCCGTTTAGTACAATGCATGACGAGTCCATCTCGAATTAAGTTCCTTTAAAGTTTGACGAGCGGATCGTTTTTCGAGCAATAAGAACAAAAAAGCCCGTTTCAGGGCGACCTGTCGCCGCAAGGGACTTTCTTGACAAAATATACGAAATTTCCAGGGAATTCAACAGAAAATTCGGTGCGCGAGGCGGGGCCTTTCGGTGAAATTCGGAAGGAAGAAAAGCATGTGCCGGTAAAATCCCTCAACTGGTGGATTCCGAAAATCACGGGAGGAATATCGGCAGCCGTAGCACATAAAACTAATTCAAATCCGCAGCAGCTTCTATACACATTTGCAACACTGTAATCAATCGCGGTTTCGCTAAGTACAGGTCGAAAACCCATTCGGAACGCAACGGCAAAAAGAGATTCGGCTGGAACTCGAGTTGGCGCAAGGGAGATCACCGAACTAAACACTGTCGCAACCGATAGCACGGACAAAAAAGCTGAACAAGATCGGGGACTTGAGCAATCGAACTTTCATCACAACCCCTAAAAATACGGATCAAAGCCAAAGAAAGCTTTAATTTTTGCGAACAAAGGTCGAGACTTTGCGGCACATGCAAACTTCAGAATTTTATAAAGATCGAACCGAACGGACGAGGTCTCTTCGGACCGGGATTTTTAGGGACTGGGCGTTTGAAAATCCACCGTTCGTTGAAACTTGCCGATCATAAAAGCAAATACCGCGCCACTATTGTATTTTTTTCGGGATCGGAGCGAAAAAAAACGATAGCGCCTTTGGATCGGCAATGCCGATGCATGGACTTTTTTCAAGAGTGTTTCAACGGTTGAAAAAAATCCAAAAATGTGTAAAAAATAATGGACGTGTAAAGAAAAACGTGTCTAAAAAATTGGACCATGGTTGTGGCGGCCACAATGGAATTGGAGGACGCGGAGAGCGTATGGCCAAAATTCTGATCATAGACGACGACCTGACTTTCAGTACGCAGTTGTCTTCCTATATCGAGGAAATGGGCTTGGAATGGGACGGGGTAGGAAGGCTCCGCGACGGTTTGGAACTTGTCGAAAAACGGGAGTACGATATAGTTTTCCTAGATATTTTTTTGCCCGACGGAAGCGGCCTCGACGGCATTTCGATATTGAAGCAGAGCCCGTCCTCGCCGGAAGTTCTTATCATTACGGCCAAGGGCGATCCCAATGGGGCGGAGATCGCTTTGAAGAACGGCGCGTGGCATTATATCGAAAAACCGGCCGCCTATCATCTGATCCAGCTATTGATAACCCGCGTGCTGGATTACAGGGAGAGAAGGCGAAGGTTCTACCGGGAATCGGCTTTCAACCGCGAGTTTATCATCGGAGAGGACCCGAAGCTTTTGGAGGCCATCGAGTCCGTTCAAAAGGCGGCGAAATTCGACGGGAACGTTTTGATTACGGGGGAGACGGGCACGGGCAAGGATATTTTCTCGACGGCTCTTCATATCAACGGGTCGCGGCGAAACAAGCCGATGGTCACCGTGGATTGCACGAACATCACGCCCACCTTGGCCTCCAGTTTGCTCTTCGGCCATCGGAAAGGAGCCTTCACCGGCGCCGACCGGGACAGGGACGGCCTCATACTGCAAGCCGACGGCGGCATGGTTTTTCTGGACGAGGTGGGGGACCTTCCCCTCGAAACCCAAAAAGCGCTTTTAAGAGTTCTCCAGCACAAAACCTTCCGTCCGCTCGGGGCGAAGGAGGAAATTCCATGCGAATTTCGCGTTGTTTCCGCCACCAACAGGGATCTCCTGGACGATATAAAAAAAAGCAAGTTTCGCCAGGATCTTTTTTTCCGCCTGGCGACCTTTCGCATTCATTTGCCCACGCTTAGGGAGCGAAAAGGGGACATCAAGCTTCTGGCGCTTCACTATATCGGAGAAATTTGCCGCAGCATGCGCATAGAGACAAAGAGCGCCTCGGACGAGTTCATGGAAAACTTGATCCATTATTCCTGGCCGGGAAACGTTAGAGAGCTGATCAACGTATTGCAGACGGCCATCGCGAACAGCGTCTACGAACCGGTGTTGTACCCGCACGCTCTGCCGGTGGAAATGAGAATCGATCTTTTGAAAAAGGAGCTGACGGACAAAAAATCTTCGGCGAGTCTGGATCGGATCGCCGCGTCGGATTCGGCCGCGCCGTTTCGTTCCGAAGACCCCGCCTCCATTCCCTCTTTCAAGGATTTCAAGGAGGAAATGGAGGCCGCGTACTTGATTCGCATGATGAGGGCGGTCGACGGGGACATCAAGCGGGCTTGCCGTGTCTCCGGCTTTTCACGGGCTCGTTTGTATCAACTTTTCAGAAAGCACGGTTTCGAAGGCGTTAGAGATCGGGCGTTCCGGTAGTCGAGAAGTTCCAGATAAAGAGCTTTGAAAGCGTTTTCCACCAAGGGAAGCATTTCGATAATTCGTTCCTCGTCTTTGATCATGGAAACCGTTTCCAGTTTTTGAGACAGATGGGCTGCTTCTTCGGCGCAAACACATCTTGCTCCGGCCTTCAAATCGTGCGAAATACGTCGAGTTTCCGTAAAGTTTCCGGAAACGACGCTGTGTTTCAGGGATTCGATTTTTCTCGGCAAATCCTCGATCAGAGCGTCGCATACTTTCTTCACGATGTTTTCCTTGCCGCCCATCAGTTCGAACGTCGCTTTCATGTCCATCAAACAATGCCTTGGCGCGGGCGTTTCGTCGGGGGGGCGTCCCCGACCTCCGGAGAAACCGGATGGGTGTTCGTCTTCGCCGTTCTGCCCGTCGGCGTTTTTAAAATCGCTGTTTTGGGAGGCCGTCGCAACCGAGTCGTTGTTTTTTTGTGCCAGAATTTTTTCGATTTCGATTGAAAGCATGGCTTTTTGAATGGGCTTTGTTACGAAGCCGTCCATTCTCGCATCGGAGGATATACGCTGCTCCGAATCCCTGTCGTGGGCGCTCAATGCAATGATGGGAATATCCGGGTTTAGGGTCCCCGATGACGGGTCGCGAATCATTTTCGCGGTCTGATGGCCGTCCATCTCGGGCATCTGAATGTCCATGAGCACCAAATCGAAATTTTGCTTCCGGAGCCTTTCCACGGCCTCGGCGCCTCTGTCCACGATCGTGAGGTCGTGGTCGCTTAGGTGAAACTCGATTATCTTGTGGTTCAGGATGTAGTCGTCCACGGCCAGGATTTTCAGTCTCCGGGAAATGGCGAGGTCCTTTTCCTCCGTCGTTCCACCCGAATCCTCCCGCCGCTTCTCGCAAGGCGGACGACTGTTTCTCAAGCGAAGCTGGCAGGCAAGTCGAAGGTCGAACTCGATCTTCTCCAAAGGCGTGTAGAGCAGATCGTCAACCAAATGGCCGATATCCCCTTCGAGTTCCCCGATCCGGCCCCGCTGGATCACGACGATAAAGCACGGAGGCGAGTTCGCCCCGTCTTCCTTGCGTTTTTCAATGAAAGAGCGGTTTTCAATGTATGCTTTTCGATCAAGAATACAAATGTCGTAATTTTCGGAAAGAATTGCCTTTCGGTCCGAAATCGTTCGGACGTCCCGCCGATTCCCCAACCATTCCGCGAGATGCTTTTCTTCTTTTTTCCGATTCGCCGCCAATAAAACCTTGTGCATAAAATTCCTCCGCCGATGCAGTTCGTTTCCGCCAGCAAATCCGATTCTTTTCGACTTTCCCGTGCCGTACAAATGAAATTGACATTGGCTTGTCGCCTCGGTTAATAAAAAAAAACACGTGCCAAGCGGAATTCATACCACCAAAATGCGAGGAGAACAATGCCAAACAAGTCAGGTATTAATGGCTTGAACACGGCTCGCGGCTTGTGTTACAAAAATTCTTTTCGAATACTTTTGGTTTTGCCATAAACGACAAGCCGACGCCGTCGATGCCGTACGGATAGACGCGCGACGAGGGGGAAACGGTTTCAAATGACGCAATCCAAGGATTTAAAAACCATCGTTCGCGAGCACAAGACCTTGTTCGTCATCGTCGCGATCGCGCTGTTTCTGCTGGAGCTGGAGATTTTCGCGGTGGCGGTGATGAAGTCGGGAAGACACTCCCGACTGCAGGTCCTGGATCAGAGCGGAAACGTGATCCACGAGACCGACGGCGAAAATTTGAGCGAGTTCAACAAGTACTATTTCGAAAAGACGTTCGGTTCCTTGGACCAGTACCAGGTGAGACTGACCACGACGGAGCGCCCCTTTCCGTTCAGGGCCTGGTTCGTGGCGGCCGTCGGAATACCCGTCGGAATCGTCCTCCTGTTCGCTTTCGTTGTCAAATCCTACGTCTCCCTGTTCTACGGGGACGAAATCAAGACGGAGGCCGAGGCTCGGGCGGCCGGGGGCGGCGGGGCCGCCGACGGCGCCACCCGCCTGGAATCCTTGCTGACCCGAGTCGGACGGTTCAATATTTTCACCATAGGCTTCCTGATCTTCCTAGCTCTGTTCGCCTATTGGGTGATACCAAATTTTATCGCGCTGGTCGGAAAAATCGGCATCGAAACCCTGATTCGGTTCAAATTGTTTTTCATCGTGACGGCTTTGGTTTTTCTGGGAATCGTCGTTTGGGTAATCTATCTGAGATACCGGCTGGCGGTGAAGAACATCGAAAGCCGCACCGAAATCGAAAAGGAAAGGCTTCAACTGGAAATGTCCATCCGCCATTCGGAGGCCAAGCAAATCGAATATCGACAACCCGGCGAAAACGACGCTTGACGACGGGGAAGCCCGGTCGCGAATCCATAAAATAAAAACCACGGAAACGCGTGAATGGAAAGACAAAAGAGCTTTTTCGGAATCAGAGGATTCGCAAGATCCTGGAAAATATTCCGGGTGCTTGCAAAGCACGGCTTCGGAGACATTCTCGGACGTTTGTTCGACAGAAAGCCCGGAGTACCCAAATCGGTCGACGGGATCACGGTCCGCCCGGGTTTTCCGTCGCCCGAGCGAATCCGGACCGCCATGCAGGAACTTGGGCCCAGTTTCATCAAGCTGGGGCAACTGTTGAGCACCCGCGCGGACCTTTTCCCCCCCGAATACGTGGAGGAGTTTCGAAAGCTCCAAGATCAAGTGCCTCCCGAACCTTTTCCCGCGATAAGGAAAATTTTGGAGAAAAGCCTCAAAAAAAGCCCGGAGGAAATCTTCGAGCATTTCGATACCGAGGCCATCGCCGCGGCCTCCATCGCCCAAGTCCACGAGGCAAGGCTCCATACCGGCGAAAGAGTCGCCGTAAAAGTGGTTCGGCCGGGAATCGACAAGCTCATCAGGGAAGACATCCGACTCATGTACTCCCTGGCCGAAAGAGTCGAGAAACATTTCGAACTCGGCAGAATCCTCGGGGCCGTAAACTTGGTCAAGGAGTTCGAGCGCACGATTTTCAAGGAACTCGACATGACGGTCGAGGCCGCCAATATCCAGAAATTCGCCATGAATTTCAAGAATATCGACGAAATCCATATCGCGGAAGTCTTCTGGGAACATACCTCCAAATCCGTCCTGGCGATGGAATACGTGGATGGCGTCAAGGTCGATCAGGTGCAGGCGCTTGTGGAGCAGGGAATCGATCCAAAGGAGATCGCCATGATCGGCCTTCGTTCGCTTTCCCGCCAACTCATGGAATTCGGCTTTTTCCACGCCGACCCTCATCCGGGAAACACGCTCGTCATGAGCGACGGTCGGGTCGCGCTGGTGGATTTCGGCATCATGGGCTACCTGGACGAGGGCATGATGCTCCAGATCGCCAACGTTTTCCTGGGATACGCCGAGCACGACTACGATCTTGTGATGGAGGCCCTTTTGGACGCGGGTCTTGTCGACGAAGACAAAATGGACCTGAAGAGCTTCAAACGGGACCTGCGCCAGATGAGCGAGCCGTTCTACGGGCGCTCCCTCAACACGGTCTCGGTGAAGGACGTCTACGACGAGGTCATGGACCTTGTGCTCAGATACCGGATGCGCCTTCCAAGAGACCTTCTTCTCCTGTTCAAGACCTTCGTGCAGACCGAATCCCTAGGCAAGATACTCGGAAGCGACGCCAGCATCCTGGAGGTGATGAAACCCTACGCCAAAAGGCTGCTCCAGAGAGGCTACGACGCCAGAAAGCTTTTCCGCACCATGGGCAAGGAGGCGCGAAGCACCGGAAGCTACGTACGCATGGCCCCCAAGTTCGTCCACGACATCCTCAAGCAGACCGCCAGGGGAAAGCAAAGGATCGAATTGCGGCATTCCGGCTTTGAAAACCTGAACGACCAAGTCGAGAGGGTGGTCAACCGCGTCACCATCGGCTTGATCATCTCAGCCTCCATCGTGGCCGGCTCCCTGGTGCTGAACTCCACCAAGGACTTCATGGACGTCGCCGTCGGCGTCCTCGGCATCGAAAAACTGAGCGTGACCGAAATCCTTGGCCTCGCCGGATATAGCATCGCCACGTTCCTGGGCGTATGGCTGGTCCTGAACATTTTCCGCTCGGGCAAATTCTAGAATTTTTCCAACCAGCGAAGATGGCGTTCCTTCATCAAAGACCAGAGCCGGATATCTCGGTAGCGCCGCCTTCTCTGCCTGGATTTCAAGATGACCGTGCATCGGAACACCGCGCCGCCGTGGAAGGCGGCGCTACCGGTACAAGCGAGTATTGCGCCTTACCGCCGATACCATCCGCACGGGTCGAAATTTTCTCCCCCCGTGCAACCCATGCTCCGGATGCGGCGAAGGTAACCAGCGATTCCAGCGCCGGTGCAACCAATCGAACAAAGCCAGACCAAGATGGTCTGGCAACCGTACTCGCCCGAAGCCTTTCATACGAACTTTTATGTAGAATTTTTCAAAAAAATCGACAAATTTGCAACTTAAAAAGCCTCCCAACCCTTTCCTCCAGAAACGAATTTGTCGAAGAAAAATCCTGTTATCCGACCCGTTCGCCCCCTCGCCCCCCTCCAACAAACCACGCAATAGCCGCCCCCGCCGCACAACCCCGCCTCCGAAACCCTCCTGAGTTTTCACCCCTGCAATCCGTTCCAAAACCCCCCTCCCAAACCCCTCCACTCCATTGGCATGCAACTTGCTCAACCAAATCCCAAATTCGGTCTTGTTTCTATTTCCCGACAATGCCCCCCGTTCGTAGGTGCAGATATCGCTCTCGTTTGTAGTTGTGGATATCGCCCCCGTTTGCAGTCGCGGCTTTAGCCGTGCGGCGCCCCCGATGGCTAAAGCCGCGACTGCAAACGGGGGGAGAGGGCCGTTCCCGAAGAGGAAGGCATGGAAACCAAGCCCGAAATATCGACCTTGAATCCGTAAAAAAACAACAATGAAAAATATTTGGGTGTTTTATGGATATGCACAACACATACGAATCGACGGCAAAAAAGCTTCGAACCAAACGAGAGGCTTTGATCTCCGAATTCTTGGACGGACACGTGGAAAGTTTCATGCCTCTCCACACGGCGGCCTTCGACGAATATTTCCTGGAAAGCTTCGAGAAGAGCATGGTGGGGCCGCGCCTGAAGATCAACAAGAACCCTTACGCCATCGTAGCCCTCGGAGGATACGGACGAAAGGAGCAGTGCGTTTTTTCCGACGTCGATATCCTGTTTCTGTTCGAGAAGAGGGTCCCGCCCCAGGCCGAGGAGCTGATCCGGGAGATTCTCTATCCCTTGTGGGACCTGGGCCTGGACGTCGGGCACGCCGTGCGGTCGATAAAGGATTGCGCAAGCCTCGCCGCCGTGGACCCGGAGGTGCTCACGTCGCTCATGGACGCCCGATTTATTTGCGGGATGTCCCCCTTGTGCTCCCGGTTGTCAGACCGAATACGCAAGAAAATTTTGTCCCGGGGCGCCAAAAAAATGGCGACCGATTTGATCCAGTCCTCGCGCGCTCGGCATCGCGTGTGCGGGGACGCGAGTTATCTTCTGGAGCCGGACCTGAAGGAAGGGCAGGGGGGGCTTCGCGACTACCACAGCTTGCTGTGGCTGGCCCGGATCAAGTCGGGAATCGAGAACCCCAGAGATCTAGAGTACCAGGGAATCCTTTCCCACGACGAGTTTTCCAGCCTGAACGAAGCCCTGTCGTTCATATGGAACGTACGAAACCGCCTTCACCTGGCGACCAAAAGAAAATGCGACCGCCTCCATTTCGAGTTCCAGCACCAGATGGCGGAAAGCATGGGGTTCGAGGACCGGGGAGGGCAGAAAGGCGTGGAGCTGTTTTTAGGCAAGCTCCAGGGGCATATGGAAACGATCAAGCAACAGTGCCAAATGTACGTTTACGAGCTGGAAAGCGCCTACGCCCCCAAAAAGACGAAGCCGGGCGCCGGCGCGCCCGGGAACGGCTTCGAGCTGAAACGCGGCCTGCTTACATTTTCGTCGCACGAAAAAATACCGGAGGACCCCGAGCTGCTGATCCGGATTTTCGAGGAGAGCGCCCGCGCCGGAATACCCCTGTGCGGCGAGGCGAAACGGATCGTCCGGGATTTCGGCCGTCTTGTGGACGCGAATTTCCGGAAGTCCGAATCCGCCGCGAGGTCCTTCGAGAACATTCTCGCCCTGCGCACCACCGATTTCGACGTCTTGGACGAGATGCTGCACACCGGATTCCTCGTCGATTACATACCGGAACTGGGGCGGGTATTGAACCGGATCGAATACGACGCCTACCATCACTACCCGGTCGACAAGCATTTGCTGATCACGGTCGGGACGATAAAGGAGCTGTCGCGCTGTGCCGACCGCTCGAAGGACGAGCTGTCCGTGCAGCTCTACGAGGAGATCTCCGACAGGAGGATTCTGCTCTGGGCGGCGCTGCTGCACGACATCGGCAAGTGCGAGCCGGGCAAGGACCATTCCCTGGTCGGCGCCGAAATGGCGGCCGGGATTCTCGGAAGTAGGGGATATTCGGAAAACGAAGTCGAGACCGTGGCGTTCCTGGTGAGGGAACACCTTTTGCTGGTCAAGACCGCCACCCGGAGAGACATCGAGGACGAACGCACCGCCATCGCCTTGGCAAGGGAGATCGGGGACGAGGAGTGTCTCAAGATGCTCTACCTCCTGACGGTGGGCGACCTGATGGCCACGGGGAAAAGCGCGTGGAACGACTGGGTCCTCGGCCTGCTCCGGGAGCTTTTCATGAAGGTGCTCCGGATTCTGCAGAAGGGGGAGCTGGCCACGGAAAAGGCGGCTGCGGAAGTCGCGGGGAAAAAGGAGGCTGTGCTCCGGTCCGCCGGATCGGCCGAGGAGCGGGCGGCCCTCGAATCCGTTTGCGAAATCCTCTCGCCCCGCTACCTGTTATATGCGTCGGAGCGGGACATCGTCGGACACATCGCCCTCTACCGGAACCTGAAGGACGAGCCGGTCGTCTGGCAAGTCGAAAAGGACCAGTCCACCGACACCCGCACTGTGACCGTCTGCGCCAAGGACGCCCCGGGCCTTTTCTCCCGGATCGCGGGAGTGTTCGCCCTGCACAACCTCGACATCCTGGAGGCCCAGGCCTACACCTGGAGAAACGGCACCGCCCTTGACATCTTCAGGGTCCGACCCCCGCTCGACAAAATTTTCGAGGACGAAAAATGGTCCGCCGCGGAAAGAGACCTGAAGTCGGCCCTCTCCGGAAAACTGGACCTCCGCGAGGCCCTTTGCGCCCGGTCGAACTCGTCCAGGCGCTCCGCGAAGCCCTTGAAAGACGCCGCCCCTCCCCCCAGAGTGGCCGTAGACAACGAAAGCTCCGGCTTCTTCACCATAATAGAGGTCTACGCATGCGACGAGCCCGGCCTCCTGTTCAAGCTCACCGACGCCCTCTACCGCAAGCTCGAACTCGACATCTGGATCGCCAAGGTGGCCACCCGCGCGGACCGGGTGATCGACGTCTTCTACGTGCGCGACATGTTCGGCCAGAAGATCCGGGACGACGACCGCATCGCCTTTTTCAAGCGAACCATAGAGCAAGCGCTGGAGGCTCCCGAGGAGGTAGGGCTTTGCTTCGCGTAGCCATAAACGGAGAGAATAACATGCCAAAAACACGAATAAATATCAGCATTGACGAGGACTTGGCCGAATGCCTGAAAACAAATACCGGCCTTCCACAAGGGCTATCGAATACGGTTTTGCCGCGAACTGCCTGTCTCCGTTTTTGGTATTTTCGTTGACAAAAAGCGAGCTGCTATCTTATTCCTGTCTTAATTTTACGACCGCTTCGGCAGGGTCTCCTTACAATTCGGGAAATTGGTTGGAACCAATGGCGCAAAATACGGAAAAACAGACGATCGAAGACCTTCTTGCCGAGTTGCCGGTCAAGGGACGAAAAGAAGATCGATATGTTCTCCCGGTCATCGAGAAGATCACGCGTATCCTTCGGGAGAGCGCCGGAACGGTTGCCCCCTCCGAGTTGCGTCGGATTCTGCGATTTGCGGATTCCGTTGGTTATTACGTGACAATCCATGAAGCCGGGGCCGGATGCTGGACGGGAACCACGTTCACCCGCACCAGCGACGAGGAAGCCGACCTCACGGAACTGAAGCAGGCGGCCCGGCAGGAACTTCTCCGCCGGGGCGAACCCGAAGAGGAGGCGGAATGCGGTAAGGACGCCTTTATCGTTCCGGACGAAGAAAACGGTTGGAATGCCCGATGCCGGGAAGCGGCCCTCCGATACTGGCGCGGAAGAACGATCTTGAAACGCGGCAAGGGGAAGGCCGAACTCATCCGGAAAGCGGCGGAAAACACGAATCGCTCCCTTGCGGTTAACCTCCTGGCCGGCGCGCTGGGAGACGCGGACCCGGACATACGGATGGAAGCCGTAGTGGCCGCCGGACGCATGAAACCTCCTCCGCTCCCTGTTCTGGAGCAAGCCTCCTGGGACGAAGACGACCGTGTTCTTTCCCGAACCGTCAAAGTACTGGCGCGCATGCAAACCGGCCAGGCTGCCATTGTCATCGGCCGCATCGCCGTCAAAGCAAAAGACCTCCGTGTCAGAAAAGAGTCGATAGACGCGCTTTCCGGCATCCGGGCGCCCGAAAGCGCCGGCATTCTCATCTGGCTGTATCGTCGGACAAAGTCGCCGGCCGTCCGAAAATACCTGATCAAGGCCCTCGGCAGAACCGGCGGTCCCAAAGTCATACGGTTTCTCGCCGAAACCTTGGCCGACGAAGGCGAAGAGATCCGAAGCCAAGCCCGAGCGGCCCTGGAGCCTTACGGGAAACCCGTGTTTTTCGACGCCCTCGCCGCCAGCCTGGATCTGGCGACCGGCCTTGCAGTGAAAGAAACGCTTTTGCTCCTTGCCAAAGAAAACGACTCGTCCGCGCTGGACCTGATCATCCCCTTTCTCCGTCACGAAGATACCGAATACCGACTTTACGGGGTGGAAGCCCTGGAAGCCTGCCGGTCTCCCAAGACGTCCCTCCTTCTGGCCCAGATGCTGAAAGATTCGGATTCCGACGTAAGAGAACGGGCAGTGCGAGCGCTGGGCGAAACCAGAGCCCCCAACCGCCTGTCCGCTCTGGAAGACGCTCTTCGCCACGACGACGCGGGCATTGCCCGGCGCGCGGCCATGGTACTGTCCGGAATCGCGGACGCGGGCATTCCGTCCATTCTGAAAAAGGCCCTTTCTCACGAAGACGAGGAAATCCGGTGGATTGCCGTCGAAGGATTGATCCGGCGAGACGAATACTTTGACGCAGGCGTGTTGACGCGTCTTCTTGAAACGAGCGACAACGCCTTGCGGGAAAAGACATTTCGCCTTTGCATGGAAACGAAGCAGATACAGGGAGCAAAAGCCTTGGCCGCCTTTCTGCCCAAAGCCACCGGGGATACGCTATTTCGTCTCCTTGATTTTTTCGCCCGGACATCCTGTTCGGACGCGGTGGACTCTCTGGTCGCTCTGTACGAGAAGGACCGGGGGGAGATCCGAAAGAAAGCGGCGCTGGCCTTGAAGCACCAGAAGTGGCATCCGGAAAATCTGGAGCTGGCGAGGGAATTCTGGCTGCTTGTCGGAGATATGGATGCCATGGTCAAGGCCGGTTTGCCCGAGGCCGTCCCTGCGATGCGCCAAAAGGCCTTGAACACCGATTCTCATTTTGAAATGCTGGATTGCTGCAAGCAACTGGCCAAAATCAAAAACCCGGAAGCGATATCGGCTCTGATCGCCGTAATGAACACCCAGAACTACATGTTCGCCATCCATGCGGCGAACGAATTGATCCGGTTGAACAATGCGCAAGCGAACCAGGGCCTTGTGGATCATGTTTTCGGTTCGCGTCGCCTGTCGTCGGTGGAGAATGCCGTGATCGGCAAAGGCATGGGAGGAGAAATCGCGCTCATTGTCGACAAGACCCGAAATGCCCTCCAGGCAGAGAGCGCGGTCAAGTTTCTGGAAAGAATTCTCCGGAAACGCCCCGACACTGTTTCTGGGACGGACCTGGCCCGTCTGGCTTCCCTGGCCCCCCGGGCCGTCGTGACGGCAACGACGGTAGAGGCCTGCCAAGTGTTCGTAAGGACCACGACCGAGACCCGGCGGATGGAATGCACATCGCTCCGCCAACTGGCGAAGCAGGAACTTGCGCGAAGAAACGCCAATGGTTGAGCGCTTTTTGGACACCGTCTACCTCCACGTGACCGCCAGGTGCCAAAACGCTTGTGTATACTGCTATCTCGAGGCGGGGCGCACCCCTTCCCCGCCGCATCGGGAAGAGCTGCCGGTCGGCGCATGGCAGGCCATCCACAGGGAAATCATAGAGCAAAAGCCTCGGAAGGTGGTCGTCACGGGCGGCGAACCCATGGAAAGAAGCGACATATTGAGACTGCTCCGGGGATTCAGGAAAAACGATCCGGACCATGCCACTACGCTGTCCCTGAACACGGCCGGAGCGAACATCACCGAACAGACCGCTATCGCCCTGGCCGGACTTCCCGACAGAGTCCGCGTCAGTCTGGACGGACCCGAAGCCGTCAACGACCGGCTGCGCGGAAAAGGCAGCTATCGGATCGCCCGCGCCGCCCTTGAATTTCTTTTGAAAGCCGGCTTCGAGCCGGAGGCGAGTATCACCGCCACCAGATGGAATCTGAAGGACTTGCCTGCATTCGCCGCGTACCTTTCGGATCTGGGCTGCAGGAAAATCCGCATAGGTCTGGTCCGTCCGATAGGACGAGCCGAAAAACGTCCGGATCTGGTTCCAAACAAGGTCGAATTCCGGAATATGCTCGACAGCGTGCATCGGCGGCTGGGAAGCGGGAATATTGCTCCTTCGGCCGATCCGCCGGCGGAAACAGAGCGCGGTTGCGGCATCGGGCGGTATCTGAACGTCCTTCCGGACGGCGCCGTCTATCCCTGCCATGTCCTTTGCCGTCCGGAATTCCAACTGGGAAATCTGATCGAAACACGGCTGCGCGAGATACTGGATCCGAAACACCTTTTATATCGTCTAAAGAACCTGGATGCCCGGCGTATCGGAACGCGGCATCCGGAACTGCGGCGGCTGACGGAAACGGAATTCTGCCTGGGACTGGTCTGGCGGGAAACAAAGGATTGCCGGGGCTGGGATACCGTCTTCTCCGACGAAGCGCATCCACCTGATTTTAGCCAATCCAGGGTTGGAGAAAAATTGGCGTGATTGGAAATGGCTCTATTGCAGGCCGAGCCTGAAATTGGGACCATAACCGGAGCAGTGTATGGCCAAACTTCCAGAAGGCCATCCGTTCGTCCGACATGAATTTTATTCGATGTTCCCGGGGGCGTTGCACCGGGCTTCGACTCGGCGATTTAGCCGCATGCAATTTTCGGTTTGTAATTTTTCGAAGGCGGGGTTATATATATTCGCATGTACGAACGATACCCGATTTTCGTATCGTTTTCTAATATACGATTGCAGCCGAACCGCACTCTACTTTTCCGATCTGAAACGGACGCATCCTTCGGGCAAACCAGCAGAAAACGCGTCCCTCTCTGTTCCGGAGCGCACGAACATTCTCCCGGCAACCGGCCAATCCCCATCTATCGAAACGTCTTCTTGTCGACAGCAGTGTCGCCGCGCCCTCCGTTCCATGCCGATGAACGCGTAGTTTCCAAGGCATGGCGAATGGCGCGCCGTTATTCGTTTTTTTGCCGTTCACCCTGCAACCGGGCGATCGCAATTGCACGAGGAACAAAGAGAGAGAGAACGGTATGACAGAAGCCGAAAGTTTTTCGCACAAGATTTTGGACGCCTCGCTTAACGGAGTATACATTTACGACATTAAGCAAAGGAAGCAAACCTATATCAACCGGCAGTACACGAAAATAACCGGCTATGCTTTCGACGATCTTATGCGTATGGGAGGGGAGCTGTTTTTAGAACTGTTTCATCCGGAGGACAGAGGTCGGTTGATCGAACACTTCGACAGGGTGGTCGGCAGCGAGGGAGACGAACTGGAAATCGAATACCGGTTCAGGACAAAGGACGGCCGGTGGATTTGGTGTCTTTCGCGCGACAGCGTGTTCGCCCGGGACCGGGGCGGCTCAGTGTCCCATTATATCGGCTCCTTTTTGGATATAACGGACCGCAAGAGGGCCGAGGAGAGCCTTCACCGACGAACTGCGGTACTGGAGGGCATCAACCGGATATTCCAAAAGGCGCTCGACTGCGAAACCGATGAGGAATTGGGCGAGCTTTGCCTCGAGGTGGCGGAGGAAGTGACATCCAGCAGGTTCGGCGTGATAGGGCAGCTGAACTGCCAGGGTCGGTTGGACGAACTTGCGATCAACGATCCCGGATGGTCGGCCTGCCGCATGGAAAAACCGACAGGACACCGTCCGCTGGCCACCGGGTTTCCCATCGACGGCCTTTTCGCCAAGGTTCTTCGGTCCGGCGAAGGCTTCTACACGAACCACCCGCCTTCGCATCCCGAGAGCGTCGGAATCCCCGAAGGACATCCGTCTATCGAGGCGTTTCTGGCCGTTCCGCTTGTCCATGCCGGCAAAGCCGTTGGATTGCTCGGCGTGGCGAACCGGTCGGGAGGCTACTCCGACGCGGACGTGGAGGCGTTGGAGAAACTGGCGCCGGCGATCGTGCAGACTCTTTTGAAAAAAACGGCCGATGAGGCGATGCGAGCGAACGCGGAGCAAAAGTCGTTCCTGCTGCGGTTGGGCGACGTCTTGCGTCCGCTTACCGACCCCGTCGAGATCCAGGCCAGGGCAGCCCGACTACTTGGCGAGCATCTCGGGGCCAGCAGGGTCAACTACGCCGAAGTCCTCGAGGACGGAAACGCCTTCGTGGTCCACAAGGATTTTTACAACGACGGTGCGTCTCCGGTAGTCGGGCGGTACTGTTTCGACGATTTCGGAGAGCATGTGGCTCGCAAGCTTAAGGCGGGCGAAACTCTACAGTCCGATGATTGCGGCGAGATTACCGGGCTTTCCGAAGAGGAAAGGGAAGCCTACGCCAGCTTGGGAATCCGCGCCCATGTGGGCGTGCCTCTGATCAAGAACGGCCGTCTCGCGGCGCTGCTGGCCGCCCACCAGAACGAACCGCGGCGTTGGAGGGCCGACGAGGTCGCTCTAATCGAGGAAGTCGCCCATCGAACGTGGGAGGCGGTGGAAAGATCGAATGCCGAAGGGGCTCTGCGGAAATTGACCGAAAACCTGGAACTGCAAGTGGCCAAGCGCACGGAACTGGCCGAGGCAAGGACAAGGCAGCTCCAGGCGTTGGCCGTGGAACTGATCGAGGCCGAGGAAAGGGAGAGGCACAGAGTGGCGAAATTGCTCCACGACGATCTTCAGCAGATCATGGCGTCGGCCAAGTTCCAGTTGCAGGCCGCCCATGCGAGCCACAGCCCCAAACCGCTCATGGAGAGCGTGATTTGCCTGCTCGAGGAATCCATCGCCAAGTCGCGCAGCCTCTCCCACGAGTTGAGCCCTCCCATACTGCGCCACTCCAACCTCGTAGACGCTCTCGCTTGGCTGGCCCGCCAGATGGAGGTTAAGTTCGGCCTTTGCGTCGAGCTGATCGCGGACTCCGAACGGCAGGGGATGGTAGGGCGATGCGAGAACAAATCGCTGAAGGTCTTCCTGTTCAGGGCCGTGCAGGAACTTTTGTTCAACGTGGTCAAGCACGCGGGGATCAAAACCGCGCGAGTCACGTTTACGGGCTCCGAAAGAGGCTTTTTCATCATCGTCAGCGACTATGGCAGAGGATTCGACCCAACCTTTCTGAATACCTCGGACGGGTCGGGCGGACTGGGCCTGCTGAGCTTGCGGGAACGGGCGCACTATCTGGGAGGGGGTCTGAAAATCGAAAGCTATCCGGGAAAAGGCAGCCGATTCATCCTGACGGTCCCTCTAAACTTGGGCAAGACCGCGCGGGCCGGAAGCGCCGGCGCGGCCATCGACCTGGAGGAAACCGCGCCGCCCGGCCTGGCGGGCAAAGAGGATTCGGAGGTCATCCGGGTGCTGTTCGTGGACGACCATCAGGTCATGCGCCAAGGACTCATTCGGCTGCTCGCCTCGCAACCGGAAATCGAGGCGGCGGGCGAAGCGCGCAACGGCAGGGAAGCAATAGAGAAAGCCCTATGGCTCAATCCCGACGTGATTCTCATGGACGTTTCCATGCCCGAAATGGATGGCATCGAGGCCACCCGGCGCATAAAGGACGAACTGCCCGACGTCCGCGTGATCGGATTGTCCATGTTCGAGGACGAACAGATCTCGCGCGCGATGCGAGAGGCGGGTGCCGAAGGGTTCGTGACAAAAACGGCCTCCTCGGCCGAATTGTTGAAGGCGATTTACGGGATCGAAAGGCGGAAGCGGATCGTGGTGTAAGACCCTGCGGAGTCTCCCGGTCGTCGAAAATGCCCAATTGCAAATACTGTTAACTTTTTCAGTATCTGTTGTAATCGGGCGCGTTCGCAATTGCGTCTTTTAAGCGTATTGGCCGCGCTCGGCTTAGCTGCCACCGCGAACGCGTCCAACCAACCCGCCCCTTGCCAGTCCAAGAGTTCCCCGTCGTCCATGTCATCCACTCCGTCAGTAAATCCAATTTTAAGTTGACAACATGAACCAAATATCGTATTTGATTTACGCTATGAACAAAAAAGACCAGATACAATCCGAAAATGTTCTGCCGTGCCAGATGAAGAGGCTTCAAGAGTTGATCAACGAAGTGCAGCGCTGCTGCGAGGACAAGAGGCTGTACGAGGCCGCAAAGTTCGGCATTCCGTATGCGGAAATCAAAATTCTGACGCTGTTCGGAAGCGAGAGGTATCTCACGGCCATGGGCATCGCGGAGCGCCTGGACGTGGCCAAAAGCCGGGTGACCAAATTGGTTAACAGTATGTTCGATAAAGGGTTGATTGAACGCATGGACGACCCTAAGGATGCCAGGGTGAAATTGTTGAGCCTGACGATAGAAGGGAAAAAAAAGGCGTCGGAGATCGAAGAGTTCCAAGGAGAAATCCAGGCGCGTATCCTAGGAACACTGGAACCGGAAGACAGATCCCGGGTCATTGCCGGTCTCGAGCTTCTGCGCTCCGCCATGCGCGAGGTCAAGGAGCGGATTGCCCAGTCAGGCAATTAAAAAGCTCGACGAATATCCACTTTGCCACAAAGAAGCAACGGAGAAATCATATGTCCCGGAACATATCCAGACGAGCGTTTTTGAAGGGAGGCCTTGCGGCCGCATGCGCGACCGCTGCGGCGGCGGTCCCTATCCGTGCCGACCAAACGGCGGGCGACGAACAGCTCGCCACCTTGATCGAGATCGAAAGGTGCATCGGTTGCGAAGAGTGCGTCCATGCATGCAGGGAAGCCAATTCGCACAAGTTTCCGAAGCCGGAGAAACCTTATCCGAAGATGTATCCGTCGAGGGTGGAAGTGGAGGACTGGTCGGAAAAGCGGGACGCGACCGACCGGCTGACCCCGTACAACCTTGTCTATATACAGCAGGCCGAGGTTGTCGCAGGCGGGGAGACAAGAACATTGACCATGCCGAGGCGCTGCATGCACTGCGCGAATCCGCCCTGCGTGAAACTCTGTCCCTGGGGAGCGGCCAAGCAGTACAGGAACGGCATATCCCGGATAGACTCCGAGATTTGCCTCGGCGGCGCCAAATGCGGCAACGTCTGCCCGTGGGACATCCCGCAACGCCAGACCGGGGTCGGGCTCTATCTCGATCTGATGCCGTCGTTCGCGGGAAACGGGGTCATGTACAAATGCGACCGGTGCTACGACAGGGTCGCCAAGGGAGAGAAACCGGCATGCATCGAAGTCTGTCCCGAGAACGTCCAGACCATCGGTCCCAGGAAGGAAATCGTGGAGAAAGCCCGCGAACTCGCCAGGAAGACCAATGGATACGTCTACGGGGAGACCGAAAACGGCGGAACGAACACCATCTACGTCTCGCCCGTTCCGTTCGAGGAACTGAACAAGGCCATAGAGAAGGGCAAGGGTCGCCCGCATTTCGGAAGCGCGCCCGATGCGATGGCCGCCGCCGAAAATCTGACCGCCGCCATGATAATCGCGCCTTTCGCGGGGATAGCGGCCGCATCCTTGAAAATTTTAAAACGCGCGAAATCCGACAAATAAAGGGGGGAGGAACAATATGCGAAACGACGTGCAAACGAAAACATCCGCAATGCAGGCGGGACAATCCAGGAACCTGAAATACGCGTACGTCGCGACCCTTTTTCTTTTGGCGTTGAGCGGTTTCGCGCAGATGCCGATTTTCAAGCGCTATTACATCGCCGACGCGCCCGGCCTCGGCTGGCTTGCGGAATTCTACACGACCCATTTTCTACATTATCTTGGCGCGACGGCGATCCTGGGCTTGGCCGGCTATTTCGCGGCGGCCCGCCTGTTCTCCGGATCGAAAAACGCGGCGCTGACCCCCAGCGGGATCGCAAGAGCAGTCCTGCTGGCCGGGATCATCGCGTCCGGCGTCCTCATGGTGGTCAAAAACAGCCTCTTCTCGCCTTTTTCGCCGTCCTTCGTGATCTTTTTGGACTTGACCCACCTGGGTCTTGTAATGATATTCTTGTTCTTCGCGCTGTTCTGCCTGGTTACGAAAAGAAGATGGATTCGGCGCGAATAGGATCGCTTGGGACTCGAGCTTGAAAACACGTTTCGAAGGAGGACGAACCGATGGCGAAGGGAAAAACGGGCGGAGATTCGGGCAACTGGAGCCGTATCGTGGAGGAGGTCCGGCGAGACCGGCAGCAGAGGGAAAACACGTACAGGGAGAAAGCCCTCAAGATGTTTCCGCATGTTTGCGCCCACTGCGGGCGGGAGTTTTCGGGCAAAAAGCTTCGCGAGCTGACGGTCCACCACAAGGACCACAACCACGACAACAACCCGCCCGACGGCAGCAACTGGGAGCTTTTGTGCCTATACTGCCACGACAACGAGCACGCGCGGGACCAAGTCGCGGAGTATTACGACGAGGATTCGCCGCGGGACGCCTCCGATTCCAGGCCGCTCGACAGCCCGTTCGCCAATTTGGACAAACTGCTGAAGGGAAAGCCGTAACGTACGTCGCCCGGTTTTCGTTTTCCAGCAAGGAGGGAGGAGAAGCGCGTCACAGGCTTAGTATCCATTTTTCGAGCATGACGTCTTGAAGATGGTAACCGTCGTGGCCTCGCCTTCGGCGATTTGAGTGAAAGAGAAAGGATTTGCCATTTTTCGTCCCTTTTTTACGCATTTTGTGTATCCACAATTTGCGTATAGCGTGATTCTTCCAAATGGTCAACCCCGATAATGCGAGCCATGCCCTGCCTCCAGTGCCGTTTGCATTCCCCTCCCGCTTATGATACTTTTTGCAACGATCCGCAGACTTGGTTTTTAGATCGGCCCCTTAGAGGTAAGCGAACAAAGCCGAAGCCCGTTTTTGCCGTTTTTTCGGACAACATTCGTAAAAGGTCAACCAATGAACAGATCGTTCCGCAAGGACATTTACGACCCCGACAGATTCGTCGTGACGTTGGAACTGGTTCCCGGTTCGGACTACCGGGGGCTCGCCTTGGAAACGGTAAAGCGAATCGCCCGAGACGCAATGGCGGACGGCCGCGTATCCGCGGTGACCATCACGGACAACCCCGGAGGAAACCCCTCGCTCAGTCCCGACGTGATCGGAAAGGAGATTCTGGACGCCGGGATGGACGTCATGGTGCATTTCACCTGCCGCGACTTGAACCGGGGCGGTATCGAAAGCCGCGCCCTGCAGTTGGCGCGAATGGGGATCAGGAACATATTGGCTCTAACGGGGGATTACTCCGGAAAGGGTTTCGGCGGTCGGGGAAAACCGGTTTTCGATATCGATTCGACAAGCCTGATATGTTTTTTAAGGACCTTGGAGGAAAGGAGTCGCAAGGAAGACTGGCCCGAGGAGGAATTCTTTCCCGGATGCGCCGTGTCCCCGTTCAAATCCACCGAGGCCGAAACGTTCGCCCAGTATTACAAGCTTTGCAAGAAAATCGGGGCCGGAGCCAATTTCGCGATCACCCAGGTCGGATACGACGCCCGCAAATTCCACGAATTGTTGAAAATCCAGGAAGAATTCGGAATCAGCCGCCCAACCCTCGGATCGGTTTACGTGTTGAAGCCTGGCGCGGCCAAAATCATGGCAGGGGGGCGAATTCCGGGCGCCGTGGTCGTCCCGAAACTGCTCCGTCAGATTTTTGTCGAATGGAAGGACAAAAAAGAGGGGGAACGGCGTTCGATAGAGCGCGCGGCTCGCCTGTCGGCCGTTCTGAAAGGTCTGGGATACAGGGGAATTCACGTGGGGGGCGTTCACAAGAGTTTTTCGGATCTCGCCCGAATCCTGGACCGCATGGAACAAATTCAGGACCGATGGATGGATTACGTGCGGGATTTCGATTATCCGCAAGAGAACGGGTTTTACGTGTACGAGAAGGATCTCGGCCCCGGATTGTGCTCGAACGCGAAATCGCCGCTGCAAAGCGTGGCGAAGCCGCGCGAAAAGGCCATGTATTTTTTCATGGGCAAGGTTCACGACGTTTTTTTCGACAAGAAATCCTTCGCGGCGCCGGCCATACGGAAATTCTGCGCCAAAATCGACGGCACGGCTTGCGGCCGCTTTTTCACGCTCCTGACGGAGGACGTAACGAAGGAAGTCCTCTTGTCCTGCCTAAGGTGCGGGGATTGCGGCATTCAGCACGTGGCGTTCCTGTGCCCCGAGTCCCAGTGCCCGAAGCACCTGCGAAACGGCGCTTGCGGCGGCAGTCGCGACGGCGGTTGCGAGGTCTATCCAGACCGTCCGTGCGTCTGGGTGCGGGCCTACAAGCGCCTGGCCTCCGCGAGCGCGACTCCCCGCATGGCCGGCGAGTTCGTCCCGCCACGGCTCTGGGAGCTGAACAAGACCTCCTCCTGGATCAATTTCCATCTCGGAAGAGACCACCAGACCGCATCGTGCTCCATAGCGAGCTTCTGCGGCCAGTACAGCGCCTGCCCGTTCCAGTCGAAACCAATCCCGTGCGATTGAATGCCCGCTTGTCGGCTTTCTTGACAAATTCCCGGCAAGTGGTTACCAACAAACGAGCGAACAAGGGCTTGCACAACCTCCGAACATTGCATCTCGAAATCGTTCTTGATTTCTCGTAACGCGGTCCGCTTGCGATCGGCCGCAAGCGCCTCCCTGAAAATCGTCGTATGCTTTCATTCAAAGCCAAAATCCGTAGATAAAGCGTTTTAATCGGCATCGACGCCTGCATTCGCGGCCCTTTACCGATTTTTTCCTTATTTCCGACCAACATCCCGAAAAAGGAGGTCGAAAAATGCAAGGATCGATCTACGAGAAGAGCGCGGATCGGTACGCCAAGTGCATCGAAGTGTCCAAACGCGTCCGTTGGGATATCGACAGGGACGTCATACGCGGGCGGAATTTCGATTTTTCGCAAAAGTTTCTTCCGGACGGAATAAGCAAGATCGACGGGTTCGATTTTCTCGAGGGAGACGAAAAGAGACTCCTGAGCAGAATTCAGGGCAGGACGTACGCGAACATGTTCGGCTTCGTCGAACGATTTATCGTGGCCAAAATCCTGGAGACCACCCGTCACCACTGGTTCGACGACCAAATCGCGCTCGAGGCGCTGATCAGGTTTTGCGACGAGGAATTGAAGCACCAGGAGCTTTTTCGTCGGATCGAACTCATGATGGGGCAAGGCATGCCGGCCGGATACAAGTTTTTGGCCGACCCGAACGAAGTGGCGAAGGCGGTGCTGAAAAATTCCACGTGGGCCGTCCTGGGGCTGATTTTCGAAATCGAGCTTTTCACCCAGGAGCACTACAAGAAAAGTATCGAGCCCGATTCGAGTCTATCCGAACTGTACAAGGATATTTTTCTGTTCCATTGGAAGGAGGAGACCACCCACGCGATCATGGACGAACTCGAATGGCCCATGGAGAACGCCAGGATATCCGCGGAAAGCAGGGACCGGGCGGTGGACGAACTTATCGCTCTAGTGGGCGCCGTGGACGGAATATTGCGCGCCCAAAGCGAAGCGGACGCGAACTATTTCGCGAACCTGTGCGGGGCCCGGTTCGACACCCCCGAAGTCGAGGAACTGAAAAAGGGCGTTTTGAAAGCCTATCGATGGCAATACGTCTTTTCCGGCGTGGAGCATCCGAGATTCAAGATACTATTGGAAAAATTGACGAACGACGCTCAATTGGGACGGATACAAGAGGCATTGGCCACGCTGAGGTGATCGTTTGCGTCAGTCCAACAATACCATAATACCCATGGGGAGGACAAACCTATGCAAAAGTCGGGACAAACACCCGAGGGCGGGGCGAATATGATCAATGGAATCGATACGGGCGCTTTGAAGGAGTTGATCGGACAAGTGGCCGAGGATTCCGAAAAGGCCATTACCCATTGGCGCGTGGAAAGCAAGTGGAGAGGGGGGACCCGCTCCGATTCGGAAATAGCGGGATTCGGGTTCGGAAAGGAAAGAATCGACAGAGGATTTACAATCAAGTTCGACGAACCGTTGGAGCTTGGAGGGACGAATCTGTTCGCCAATCCCCAGGAATACCTCATGGCCGCGATGAACGCTTGCATGATCGTCGGGTACGCCGCCGGATGCGCCATGGAGAACATCGAACTGGAGGAACTTCGCATCGAAACCGAGGGGGAAATCGACCTTCGCGGCTTTTTCGGCCTGGACCCCGACGTGAAGCCCGGCTACGACGAGATTCTCTACAAAGTTTACATCAGGGGAAACGGCACGCCGGAACAGTTCCGGAAAATTCACGAAACCGTGACTGCGACATCGCCCAACAGGTTCAACATCGCGAAGCCCATCAAGCTCGTATCGAAGTTGATCGTGGAATGAAGAAAAATCGGGGAGGAGGCTTGCGCCTCCTCCCCTTTTTATCGGTTTGATTTATTTGATCGTTCAATTTGAAACGTTTACCGTTTCCTTGGCACTTGCGGTATTCCGAGGCAGGACTATACATGTCCTCCGAGCCATCCCGGAGGGTCTTTTCTGCTGTTCGCGCCGGGAGCGCTTATTGTTCCGTCGCCGGTCGAATAGGATTCCGATTTGATTTTGCTCTGCCTCTCTTTTTGTCCTTCCAGCGCTCTGTCCCTGCATTCTCCTTCCGTGCATTTCATTTTCGCGTCTCTTTTCAGAATATTCTGGCCTTTTTTAGTCATATCAACACTCTTTTTTTTACTCATATCGACACTCCTTTATGATGCTCCAAACCGCAGTCGCGCGGTCGGCTTTTCAAGTTAAATGCAATGAACAAACGACGGTCTTTCTTCGTTTCGTATCCGCCGCTATCCATTAACGTTGGTAATCATCGGGAAAAAATCAACCCGACATTGGAATTTAATCGGTCTTGCGGGGTATCAGCCCCAGCGCGCGACGAACCTCCTCCATCTTGGGCTTTGCTCTTTCTTTGGCTTTCCGGGCTCCCGACAGAAGTATTTTGTCCAAAGCGCTTCTATCGCCTGCGAGTTCTTCGTACCGACGCCTTATGGGCGATAAATACGAGACGACCGAGTCGGCCAGGTCCTTTTTGAGTTCCGCGTATCCTTTGCCTTCGTATCTGCTCTCGATGTTTTCCACGGAACATCCCGTGACCGCCGAATAAATGTCGAGCAAATTGCAGATTCCGGCCTTGTTGTCGCCGCATTTTATCAGTTTTTCCGAATCCGTGACCGCGCTTTTGATTTTCTTCTCCACGATTTCCGGCGGGTCGGCCAAAGCAATATACGCATCGGGGTTTTCGTCGGACTTGGACATCTTCGACAAGGGATCCCGCAAGCTCCTTATTCGGTAT
Organism: uncultured Desulfobacteraceae bacterium; assembly: GCA_964575975.1. Lineage (GTDB taxonomy): Bacteria > Desulfobacterota > Desulfobacteria > Desulfobacterales > SKZT01. The sequence continues at coordinate 9,118 of CAZNTU010000016.1, read as the reverse complement.
CCGCGCGTAGGGAAATAGGGTTTCGGAACCTTGAAAACATCGCCGTAGACTCCGTTGAACCGCTTGGCCAAATTCGCGGCCATTTCGAGGTGCTGCGTCTGGTCTTCTCCGACCGGCACGATATCGGCATTGTATAGCAAGATATCCGCCGCCATAAGGACGGGATAATCGAATAATGCCGCGTTGGCGTCGGCTCCTCCACCGCCGCGGGACTTTTGCTTGAACTGGGTCATTCTTCCCAGCTCGCCCATGCGCGCTACGGAGTTCAGTATCCATGTCAACTCGGCATGGGCGGGCACATGGGATTGGACGAAAACGACATCGCTTTCCGGATCGACGCCGCAAGCGAAAAACATGGCGGCGAATTCATAGCATCGGTTCAACAGTTCCTCGGGACTCTGCCTCGCCGCGATCGCGTGCAAATCCGCCAGGAAGAAAAAACATTCGTACTTCTCGCGCAGTCTTGCCCAGCTGCGGATCGCGCCGATATAATTCCCGATCGTCAAAGAGCCTGTCGGCTGGATTCCGCTAATCAGCAATGGTTTCGGTGGCTTTTCCGGCATTTTCAAGACTCCCGGCGCCGATGTGTCGGTTTCTCGAATTTTCGACCGGCGATCAACCGTGCCCGTGGTCGTGCCTGGTGTCGTCGCCCGGACGATGCGGTTCGCCGTGGGGATGGGGATGGTCGTGGGAATCGTCCCCGTGTCTATGGGGATGGGAATGGACGATCATCTGTCCCTCTCCTCCGCAGGCGTCGCAGTTTTCAGCGCCGATTTTTCCGGTGCCTCTGCATTCCGGGCAGTCCTCGTGTTTTTCGTCGAGGTTGTGGGAACTCATTGCTTGTCTCCTTTCAAGTCTATTTTCTTTCCTTGTCTCAATTTAAAGCAAAGTAATTAGAAGGATAAGTTTTTTAAATAGACGAAAGAATGTAGTTCCGAACAGATTCGGGAGTATCTTCCGAGGAGCCGAAAGGTGAATGCTCAAAGCCAACTGCCAATATTTCCGCATCGGACGCTTCGATGTCGATGCTCTTAGTGCAGGAGGCTTGTTTGAATCCGCGAAAAAATCGACGGCATTGACGGAAATATGCAAATTTGCTATGAACTTTCCGGTTTGTTGTCGTATCGAGTTTCAAGTGCCCCTAGGTAAAACACGTAGGATGGTTCGGAACCGTGAAGGTACGGAGGTTGCTGAAATGACGAAGAGATTGAAAGAATATCTGATGTACGCGGTTTTTATAGCGATCGTATACTTCCTTTTGAGTCGGCACATTATTTTCTACGGCAGGGAATATCACCTGCTGCCCAAGGCTGAATTGACGCTGGAATACACATTTTACAGCATTCAAGAAAAGAAGCCGGAGGTTATTTTGCAGATCGCTCCTTTGAGGCGTGCGGGTATCGGGCAAATCCTGGTCGAGCGGGAGATGATCACGGACGACGAACGCTACGACTGGGAGCAATATTACGAGTACGAGGCGGAGGAATAAACAAGCCGGAGGTTTGCCTATCGCGAAGCCGACTTTTCCGGCGAACCGGCAAGGCCCGCCACATAGGAGAGAAGTTCCGCCGTAACGGTCCCGATCGACACCTTGGTTTCGACCTTGACTGGCATCCGCCGTTCGTCGGCCGTTATCCAGACTTTGAATTTCTTGTCGTCCGTATTTTCGAAAACCCCGCCCACCTTTTCCGTATCGGCTTCCAGAATATACGTTTCGTAAACTCCGCTGTCGATCTCGACGGTCTGCTTGCCCAAAACTCGGGCCATTCCCACGATGCATTTTTTTCCGTTGGTGACGGGCACGCGCACGGTTCCGGATGCTTCCAGTTCGCTGGCGCGCACGAAATAAACGGCGGCCAGGGGATCCAGCGCGCCGGGAATCAAGGCGAGCGGCGGCTTGGTTTCGTCGAAATTCGAATAGACGACCTCGTTTCTGTCCCAATCGAACCGGACATCGATTTCCCTTTTTGTCCTTCCCTCTCTTTGAAGCTTTCGAAACCGATAGGACTTTGTCAGGTCCTCGGCTGCCAAGCTGCTGAATTTGTCGCGTACCTTATATATTCGATCGATGGAGCGGTTGGTCCGGACCCTCAGTTCGAAAAGGTAAGCGTCCTTTTCTCCCGGGCCGTCGGAAGAAAGAACCTTCAAACGGCCTTCTCCGACTGGAATTCCGCCCCATTTTACCGCGTAGACCAGTTCTTCTCCCCTTGAAAACGGATGTATGTTTCCATTGGCCGGCGAGGACGCCAGGAGTGCAAACAAGGCGGCAACGATCGGTCCAAATACAAATTTTCTTTTCAATTGCGGTTTCTCCGAAGGGAAAAGCGAGCGATTTGTCGCTTACCACTTTTCTCCCGTTTTTTGTTTTCTTTTTCGCTCCTTTTTCCAAGCGATGTCCTTCTGCCTTTTCCGATAATCCTGCTTGGTTTTTTCTTTTTTCGGATTGAAATCCAAATAAAAGCTTCCCGGCGTCCGATCGAACGATTCCGTCACCTCTTGGACCTTTTTAGATTTCTGGTCTTCCGGCGTTTCCTTTGGGGGGGGAGGGCCGGTAAAGCAGCCCGCCGGTATGAAATCGGCCAGGTAGAGGTTGTTTCCCGCCAGGAAGAAGGCCACGCCGGAAGCGGTCGATTTGGCGGTCTGCACAATCATCATGACCGGATCTCCGTCGAATCTCCGACCTATTCTCATGGCCATGTCGGGGTCGGGGGAAAGCACGACCCGTTCGTGCCCCAGGGGGAAAATACCCTTGTCCAACGCGAACGCGTGGGCTTTCCTGCGGACGCATGCGTAAAGGAGCTTCGGCAAATCATGCGTCGGGGATATTTCGGGCAATTGTCTCCAATTCGCCGAGCGTATCATTTTCTCGGCGATCTCGAAAGGCGGGTCGGGAAGGGTCATCAGAATTTCGTTCAAATGAGATTCTCTCACGTGCCTGAAACCTTCTTCCTCCCAAACGGCCTTCAAAACATCCTTGATCTTGAAGAATCCGTCCTCGCGGGGAACCAGTCCGAATTCTCCAGGTTCCTTTCCGAGAACGTACGCGATGAATTTAGAAAGTTGCGCGGTTTTTCTGTTGATCGTCATTTTCCGTCTCTTCCGTCTTTCAAAACAAATCCCGGCTTTTGGATCACCCTGTAAAAATAAGCCTTTATATTAACAACGCTTCCGAATTTTGCAATAAAAACCGTTCCATTCCAGTCTTGCCGGGAACATGCTTGACCCTCGCGCCGGTCTTTGATATTTACTCGGTCAGCGTTCGAATTCGGTTAACCAATTTCCTCCGACAGAAAGGAAGCGCCGCAATGATTAAAAGAGAAAAATCGAAAGCTCTTTTCGAGAAGGCCGTCGAACTTATCCCCGGCGGAGTCAACAGTCCGGTACGGGCTTGCCGTTCGGTCGGGTCCGATCCCCTGTTCATCGACCGTGCCCAAGGCTGCCGTATTTACGATGCGGATGGAAACGAATATATCGACTATGTCGGATCCTGGGGACCAATGATCTTAGGCCATCGTCAGCTGGCTGTCATCAGAGGCATTTCCCACGCGCTGAACCGGGGAGTCAGTTACGGAGCCCCTACGGACCTCGAACTCACCTTGGCCAAGCTCGTTATCGACGCCGTGCCTTCCATCGAAAAGGTCCGCATGGTCAATTCCGGAACCGAGGCCGCAATGAGCGCGATCAGACTGGCCAGGGGATACACTGGACGGGATGCGATAATCAAGTTCGACGGCTGCTACCACGGACACGCGGACACGCTGCTGGTGGCGGCGGGCTCCGGAGTCGCGACTCTCGGAATACCCGGAAGCCCCGGCGTTCCCGAATCCATCGTCCGAAATACGCTGTCGCTTCCGTACAACGACATCGAAAAGGTCAACGAGGTCATGGAGCAAAGAGGCGAGGAAATCGCCTGCGTGATCGTCGAACCCGTCGCGGGCAACATGGGACTGGTAGCTCCGGTCAAAGGGTTTCTGGAAGGCCTCAGGGAAGTCACGAAGAAGTGCGGCGCGCTTCTCGTCTTCGACGAAGTCATGAGCGGTTTCCGGGTGGCCTACGGCGGCGCCCAGGCCAGGTACAACGTAACCCCCGACCTGACCTGCCTAGGCAAAATCATAGGCGGAGGACTTCCGGTGGGAGCCTACGGAGGAAGACGCGAGATCATGTCGAGAATCGCTCCCGAAGGCGACATATACCAGGCGGGAACTCTTTCGGGCAATCCAGTCGCCATGGCTGCGGGAATCGCCACCTTGGAGCAACTCAGAGTCCCCGGCGTCTACGAAAGACTCGAGGAAAAATCCGGACGCCTCGCCAACGGCTTGAGAAAAATAGCGGACGGCGCTAAAGTCCCCGTATTCGTGGATCGCGTGGGCTCGATGCTAGGATTGTTCTTTGCGGACCGTCCAGTTCGCAGTTTCGAGGACGCCAAAACCTGCGACTTGAAAAAATTCACGGCCTATTATCAAGGAATGCTCGAAAGAGGAATCTATTTGGCCCCCTCGCAATTCGAGGCCTTCTTTGTTTCCACCGCTCACGAAACGAAAGATATCGAAAAAACGCTCGATGCGGCACGGGAAGTTTTCGGGCAGTTGTCCTGAAACGTTTTCCGGGCATCACGGATTTTCCGCCACTGACGAACTCTCCGGCATCGCTGCGGTCGCCATGGACACTGTATTCGGACATTCAGAATTCGAGGAGAAACAAACGTTGAGGCCAACAGCCAGTTTCATTTTCTTGAATACGCAGGAAAATCCTCACTATAAAATCGAGAAGGACAAGTTCTCGATAGGCAGATCCAGAAAACAAGCGGAATTTTCCATTTCCGGAGACCCGCACATATCCCGCGTTCAAGCCGAAGTGGAATTTGAAGACGGCCGCTTTACGATTCGAAACCTCGGGAGAAATCCTCTCGTCGTAAACGGACGCTTCAGTCGGGAACATGTCCTCCAAGACGGGGACGTTATTCGGATGGGACTGACCGAAATGCGGTTTGCGATGGGGCAAGACGCGCTCGGACCCGAGACCGAGGTCCTGGAGGCAACCGTTCGCCAAGGACAAGCCGATGAAATCCTGGAAAACGAAAAAACCAAGAAGCTGAACGCACCTTTCGCCGACGCCGCCCCATCTGCGGGAACCGAAGTCCCGGCCCAAGTGCCCGCAACCCCCCGACTGGTCAGGACCGACGCTTCGGGACAAGTGAAAACGTTTACTTTGGACGTCGACAACATTCTTGTCGGAAGAACTTTGGAGGCCGACATTCGTCTCAACGACCCGGCCGTGTCGAGAAAGCACTGCGCAATTTCGAAAAAAAACGACGCTTTCTATTTGCAGAATCTGAGCAAAACCCATCCCGTGCGGATAAACGACCGTGAAACGAAAAAAAGCGGCCACGCTCCTGCGCGTCTTTATTCCGGAGATCGCATTCTCATCGGGGAGGAGCTGTTCACCTTCGTTTCCGACAGCCCCGGAGACACGGAACCCATCGAAAAAAGGACGGTTGCGGCGGGTGCCGGCGGGACCGGTTGGCTATTGGCGGCAGCGGCTTCGCTTGTATTGATTGCGTCGGTCGGAGGCTATTTCGCGTATCAGCGATTGTACGTTCCATACAAGCAAAACTCGGCCGTGGAGGCGGTCGAGGAAACATTCAAGACCGGACAGGCGGAGCAGGCCCGCAACGACGCCGTCGAACTTATGAAAACGGAACTGTCCGCGGACAACCGGCTGAAACTGCAAAAAGTAGTCGCGGAATCGACCGAGTATCTGGCCATGCGGCTGGAAACCTCGGGAAACGAGGACCAGGCAAGAGAGCTTATCGAATCCTACTTGAAAGAACATGGCTCCGCTCCCAATGCCGAAACTCTCCGGACCAAGCTCGACGAAATGACCATTCGGCGGGCAAGAGTTCTGGAAAGCAACGGACTTCTGGACGAGGCACTCGGCGTATTCGCGTCCGTATCTTCCGAAAGCCTCTATTACGAAACTGCCCAGTCGAGCATAGACCAAATTCTGGAAAGAAAACGTTCGATCGACACGCAAGTCGGCCGAACGGTCGCTCTGCTGGAAGCCGCAGATCATCTGTTCTCCGAGAGGAAATATTTGAACCCGCCGGAAGACAACGCCTACCGAGTCTACCACGCCGTTCTGGAAATCGATCCCGAGAACGAAATCGCCCTGGCCCGAATTCGCCTGATGAAGGACTATTACCGAAAAGAAGCGACGAAACACTACGACAAGGGAAGCTGCCGGCAAGCCATCCCCTTTTTCCGGGACTTTTTGACAATAGAGTCAGACAACGCGGAAATACGGGAAAAGTACGAACTTTGCAGGAAGAGGCTCGGGCTTGAATAGTCAAATGAACGGCCAGGATTGGCGGCTTCTTGGAAACAGAGCGGCGAACTATGTCCAATTGCGTCTGCCGAAGGAAGGTGTGCGCTCGTTCGGCATTGCTCACGAAACCGTGTTTTCTTTCGCATGAGCCGGGGGCTCGTGCCGATCCAGCATCCGTTGAACTCCCCGGAAGTAAGGCAGCCAAGGTCGCATATTTTTGAACAGAATACGGCAAAGAATGTAAATCAGGATGAGCAGAAAGGGATACCGGATGGTTTCGCCGAAAATCCAGGACAGGGGCAGGGGAAGAATAAATTCGATATCTTTAAAACGGGTGTTCATCCAGGCCATCATAAACGGGATCGGCCACAGCATGCCGGCCGAGTAGGCCGCCATGGTGAAAAAATGCTTTCCCCAGGCATCGTTGGCCGCCTTGTTCAGAGCCTTGAAGGAATATCGGTCCCCTGAATGGTATGCTTGGCGACTAAGCTCTTCCCTATAAACGATGTCGTGATTCAGCTGATCCAGATAGCTCCGGTTGAAGCGAAGCGCCAGGGAAATGGTAATCTCGCCGACGACCACGCCCAAAAACGCCAGCCAGAACATTCCGATATAAAAATTGAGCAATGGCAGACTGGTCCATCGAAAGAAAAAAATCAGGAATGGATCCATCCAAAGAATCAATCCTGCCAAAAAGTCGTTACCCATCGTTCGCCTTTCCGATGCTGGTCTTTTTCTCCGGTTTCCGGAAAAAAAAGACCAGTCTGTCGAATATTGTCGTTAAAGAACCGAGTTATCAGATTCCCGGAATTTTTATCCCGGCAAAACCGGCCAAAGTATAGCCCAGGCCCACGTAAGCGGCCAGGACGATAAAGAAGAGTTTCAGTCCTTTTTCGGGGATGTACTTGCCTGTTCTGGGGCCGACCATGGAGCCGATGAAGATGCCTACAAGCTCCACTCCGATCAATATCCAATGAACCGTGACCCCTTTGATCATGAAGTTGAAAATCGAAAGAACCATGCTGATGAGAACCGCCAGCGCGGAGGTGCCCGCCGCCACGAACATGGGCAGACCGATGAAGCTCGTCAAAAACGGCACGTACAGAAAACCGCCGCCCACGCCGATGAAGGAGGATATGGCGCTGATCACGAAACCGCCCACGAAAGCCCAAACGGGGCTGAAGCTGAATTGCTGGCCGAAAAAGGAAAATTCGATTCTGCCGAAGCCGAGGCGTTCCGTCTTGACTCCCATTCGAGTAATGTCGCCCTTTTGTTTGACGGCGATTTCAAATGCCTTGACTGCTTCCTTTGCGGCTTTTTTGGACGCCTGGCCTCTTGGCGTCATGTCGTAGATCATAAAACCGCCGATAATAAAGACGATCAGGCCGAAAAATCCTTGGTATTCGGAAAACTTGACCTTGCCCATGGTGGTGTAGGCCACCAGGAAGGCCGCGAACAGGGAGCCGGCGCCAAGAATGACGCCCAGGGCGACGCCCAACCTTTTCTGTTTGGCGTAGTTTATGCTGGATACCAAAGCGGAAAGTCCCACGAGCCACTGGTTGGACACGCGGATGCTGTCGGTGATGAATTTGTTCAGCGCCGGCGCCGTGTCTTTGAAGGATTTGGCGTAATCCCCCAAGCCAAACACGGAAATGTGCCCCACGCCGGCCAGTATGCCGCCGAAAGCGCCCACTGTGGAGAATACCCAACCGACCCACAACGCCCAGAAAAACGCCACAACGAGATTGATCTGCAGACCACCGGGAATTCCGAGATAGCCAGGTGCGCCATTGGGATCGATCTGACCTTTCCCGGTGCCTTGAGGGGCGCTGGCAATGGCGTCCGCCAGCGGGTCCGCCGCGCCAGCCCAATCCGGCGCCAAAAGGGGAATCGCCGCCATGGCGAAACAAAAAACAAGAGTCCAAGCAACTTTAATCTGTTTGTTCATTTTTTTCCTCCTGAGTAACAAATATTAATAGACACTTTAAAACCGCAAAATGTTGACCCCTAATGCGTCTGCAACAAGCAATCTGCGTGCCATCCAAAAAGCATGCGGTGGACGCGTCGTGGAGGCGCGTCGCAGGAAAGGGGGCGCAGTAATAATATGGCGCCATGTATAGCTTTCCGCTCCAAACTGCTATTTTGCGCACTGTCAAAAAGGTGAAAGAAAAAAACATTGGCGCGCAATAAAACTTTTGCGGCGATGCGGACCGCCAAACGGAACATTCGTCAAAGGCATCCTTCTTCTCTGCTCCTTGCGTACTTTTTCGAACACGCACTTATGGGGAAATACGCCATTTGCAAGCCTAAACTACTGGCTTCGCGGTATTTAGCTTGAAGCAAGTCGTTCTTAAGGTTTTTAAAGGACTACAAAAAGGACAAACGGTCATTGATGAAGAACCGGTTCTTTAAAGAAAATTGCAGTCTTAAAAAGCCAAGAACAAGGAGTGTAGATCATGAAAGGAAATCGTTTCAGATTTTTTTTGCCGAACGCGCGTTTATTGGAGACAAGGGAAATCGAGAAATTGCCGCCGGAAAAACTGAAGGCGCTCGAAAAAGAAGGCGCTGAGGGAGTGTGGATTGAACTCGACTGTCCTGACCAGAAATGCATCGATTCAGATGGAAATATCACTATTCCGGCGAAAGGTTCGGGGCCGTCCGAAAAAAGGGGGGTTTTTCTGAATCTTTTCTGTCCGGAAGACAGTTGCGAGATCCTTCGAAGCACTGACCTTCCTTAATTATCAGGTTGCCGGAGGGCGCGGCGAATCCTGAAGGGGGCTGCGGTAAACGTCGC
>CAZNTU010000015.1:33983-47711 GCA_964575975.1 uncultured Desulfobacteraceae bacterium | reverse complement strand
TGGAATCTCTCGAGTTCGGGCGCGTGGAAGCCTTTCTCTTTCAACAACCCGACCAAAAAAGTCGGCGTGCCGGTTTCGAACCAAAAATTCCCGAAATCCATCTGTTTGAACGCGGACAGGACCGAAAACGGATTGTAAACCCGGATTTCGCGCTTGGAAAACCGATAGCCGTCGTAGTATCGTTCCAGTTTTTCCAGGATTTCAGCCTCCGAGATTCCCGTTTTTTCGGCGAACGATCGGATATGGTCGCGGAAATACGAGAGCAGTTCCTCTTGGTTGTATCCCATCATGTCCGCGTAAGTTCCGGCCATGGTCGCGTCCTCGAGGTTGTTCAGATCCGAGAAGACCGAAACACGGCTGAATTTGGACACTCCGGTGAAAAACACGAATCGCAGACGGGACTGCGCATTGGCGCCTTTCAAGACCCCGAAGAAGGACTTCAGGACGGCCCTGTTTGCGACGGCGGTCTCGATAGAATTCTTTCCCCCGCCCAATTGGCCGATAATCGGCTTGTCGTACTCGTCGACCAGAACGACCACCGTATTGCAGAATTTTTTTTTCCAATCCGGCGATCAGTTCGATCAATTGCGTTTCGATAAAATCCGTTTTCAGGGAAAGTCCGTTTTCCTCGGCCGTGCGTTTCAAGTTCAAGGATATGCCCTGTCGAAGCGCATCGGAGTCGAAGCTCGGAACCTCGTTGAAATCGATGACGATCACCGGGTGCCGTTTCCATGGCCATCGCCGGTTTTCGGCGATCCACAAATCGTCGAACAATTCCCTTCTCGCGGAAAAGAGGCATCGGAAAGTGGAAACGGTCAAGGTCTTCCCGAACCTGCGGGGGCGGGACATGAAATAGTATTTGCCTTCGTCCGCCATTTTGCAAAGATGGCGGGTTTTGTCAACGTAAACGAAGTCTCCGGTTCGGATACTTTCTAACGACGAATCTCCGACCGGCAGTTTTTGCATTTTTCCCATCCGCCCCTCCTTCTGGAAAAATTGTCGGGATTGGCCGGATTATCTCACGGGCTTTTCCTTTTTACAAACTTCAAAAACATTTGTTTTAATTCTCGAATAAACTATAATCGTGGACGTAGTACGAAGATCAAACGAGAAATTCGCCGACAAAGCGGTCGAACGAACCGCAGGATCGGCGCGTTTGCAGTTGTCGCTTTAAATGGAAAACAAGAAAACAATATCGACCATGCTGAAAATCAGAAGAATTTACGACGATACCCTGCCTGTTAACCAGGAGGCGTTGAAACAGGTGCAACAGATCATGCGAGCCCGGTTTTCCGGCGCGCCCGAGGAGGAGATCGAGCAGATCGGGGAGAAACTGCGCAATCCTTTCAAGCATCGTTTCCAGGTCGTGCTGCTGGTGGCGGAGAGCTTGAGAAACCGCGTCGAGGGTTTTGCCATGCTGCTGCACGAGCCCGTGATCGGGTTCTGCTATCTGGACTGGATCGCCACCGCCAAGGGATTCGCCAGCGGGGGATTGGGCAGCGCCCTGTACGACAGCGTCCGGTTCGAGGCCGTGGCGTTGAAGGTCAAGGGACTTTTCTTCGAGTCTCTTCCCGACGACCCGGAGTCCTGCGACGATCCGGTTGCGATCAAGGAAAACCGGGCCCGCTTGCGATTCTACGAGCGCTACGGCGCCCGCCCGATCGTCGGCACGGCCTACGAGACTCCGATCAAGGAAGGCGACAATTGCATGCCCTTTTTGGTCTACGACGGTATAGACCGTCCGGAGCCATTGCGGCCGAAATTCGCCCGCAAAGTGGTGCGGGCCGTATTGGAGCGCAAATATGCGAAATATTGTCCTCCGGAATACGTGGACAAGGTGGTGGACTCTTTTCGGGACGATCCCCTTCGGTTGCGCCCTTATCGCTACGTCAAGCCCGAGGCGGCGCGCACGGCGGTGGAGAGCCGTTCCCTGGAGCAGATCGGCTTGGTGGTCAACGCCGAGCACGAGATCCACCATATTCACGAAAGGGGCTACGTCGAGGCCCCCGTGCGGGTTCGGAGCATTACGGAGGCGCTTCTTCCCTCCGGTCTTTTCGCCCAGAGCAAGCCGCGCGCATTTGCCGAAAAGCATATCACGGCGGTCCACGACAGCGACCTTGTCGCCTACATCCGGCGTGCCTGCGAAGAGATGCCCGACGGGAAATCCCTGTACCCCTACATTTTCCCCATCAGAAACAAGACCCGTCCTCCCAAGGAACCCTCGGTGCTTTCCGGGTACTACTGCATCGACACGTTCACGCCGATCAACCGGAACGCCTACCGGGCGGCGCGCCGGGGGGTGGACTGCACCTTGACGGCCGCGGCCGAGGTCCTGGGGGGCCGGCGCATGGCCTACGCACTGGTTCGTCCGCCTGGACACCACGCCGAACGCCGCGCGTTCGGGGGCTTTTGCTATTTCAACAACAACGCCATCGCCGCCCACTACCTGAGCGCCCACGGCAAGGTGGCAATCCTGGACATCGACTATCACCACGGCAACGGCCAGCAGGACATTTTCTACCGCCGGTCGGACGTTCTGACCGTTTCGCTGCACGGAAATCCGAAGTTCGCCTATCCCTACTTCACCGGATTCGAGGACGAGCGAGGCGAGGGGGAAGGCGAAGGGTTCAACATGAACATGGCCCTTCCGGAAAAACTGGACGGCCCCGGCTATCGGAAGCATTTGGAGAAGGCCTTGACGCGGATCAAGCAGTTCGATCCGCAGTTCCTGGTGGTCGCCTTTGGCCTGGATACGGCCAAGAGAGACCCGACCGGCACCTGGCAGCTGACCGCCAAGGATTTCGAAGCCAACGGCCGGCTGATCGGCGGGTTGGGGCTTCCGACCCTGGTGGTGCAGGAAGGCGGATACCGGGTGCGAACGCTGGGCTCCAACGCGATGCATTTTTTCAAGGGACTGGCCGCCTCCGGTTTCAAGCCGGCGAGGCGTTCCGAAGAGAACGAACAGCTGCACGGGGTGTCATGGCGGTCCGAATTGCAGCCGGAAGACCCCGAGCGGGTGCGACGCTTGGTGGACCTGACGGGGTTTTTCCACGAAGAAGAGGTCCAGGTTGCCATGGAACTGGTTCAGGAAAGGCTGGAAAAAGGGGAGTCCTCCGGCTACTGTTTCGTCATGGCCGAACAATACGGACGTTTGGTCGGCTACACCTGCTTCGGCCCCATTCCCTGCACCAAAAGCAGCTTCGATCTTTACTGGATAGCGGTCCACCCGGATTTTCAGCGCAAAGGGCTGGGACGAAGACTGGTAAAGGAAACCGAAAAAACGATCCGCAAGGCCGGCGGAACCCGCATTTACGTGGATACCTCCCAGAGGGACCAGTACGCCAGCACCAGAGCTTTCTACGAGAGTTGCGGGTACCGCCTGGAGGCGGTGTTCAAGGACTTCTACGCGCCGGACGACGGTAAGGTGGTCTATTGCAAAGTAACGAACCGACATTAAACAAATCCACAAGGAATGTAAAGGTTCCACATTCACGAACATTCGGTTGCCGAACCGGAGATTCGCCGGTTTTGTCGTTTTCTCCTGGAACGGCAACCGAACCGGCCGCACCGGAATGTTCAAGAATTACCCGCATGACCCCAAATTCCGGTCGCCTCTTTTTTCAAGCTTGCCCGGCCGCAGGCGGATCTCGCCGGTCTTTTTCGAGAGGCGAAAGCGCTGTCCTCCGCCGATACGAAATCCCCTGCAATGCCCTCGAAACTCCTGTCCTGACGCGTCCTTCGTTTCGATAAAGCCAAGTGACACGCAACTTGCTCTTTCACAGTCCGATTTTTTGTTGCACCAATGTCAATTTCTCGGAGGACAAATTATGAACGGTTGGACCGGCTAAATATTAAAGATAGATCTGGGCAGCGGAGAGGTGGAAACGAAGCCTACGGAACAATACGTCGACCAGTTCCTGGGCGGGCGAGGAATCGGAGTGCGGTTGGTTTACGATTTGCTGAAACCCGGCACGGACGCCTTGGCCCCCGGAAACCCTTTGATTTTCAGCATGGGGCCTTTGACCGGCACGGCAATGCCGTCGTCGGGACGCACCGACGTCACCGCCCTTTCCCCCTTGAGCAACCCGAGGGCCAAGTCCAACTTGGATACGGAGACCTGTTATACAAGGGCGCGGTGCTGGACCGGGAGAAGTTCGAGGAGATGAAGGACGAATACTACGAGCGGCGAGGATGGGACAAGACCACCGGGATTCCCACGAAAGAGAAGCTCGCGGCGTTGGGGTTGGACGAAAAAGCATCCCGGCCATGCTCAAGTCGATGGAATCCGCCCGCCGCCAGGTCAAACGATACGGAGACGCGCTCGAGAACAAATACGGGAACTTGAGACTGAAACGGTACGCCGTGGTATCGTTGGGATTCGAGCGAATCTGGTGGGAAAGGGTTTGAAAACGAGCCTGAAGTCTGTCGCCTGACGCATCACTCCATCACGTCTCTAAGCTTGCTCGACAGCTGGTCGAGCGAAAAAGGCTTTTGCAGAAACCCGTCGCAACCGCGTTCCATGATGGCCGCGGCTTTCCGGTTCATACTGTACCCGGTTGCGAGAATGGTCTTGACTTTCGGGGAAATCCTCTTGATTTCGTCGAATACCCTCCCTCCGTCCATGGACGGCATCACCATGTCTATGATCACCAAGTCGATCGCGTGCTTTTCCTCCTCGAAAATCCGAACGGCCTCCATGCCGTCCCTTGCCGCCTTTACGCTGTAGCCGAGAATTTCCAGCATTTCGACCGAAACTTCGATTACGATTTCCTCGTCGTCGACCAGCAATATGGCGCCGGTTCCCTTCACGATTTCCCGTTTGCACATATCGCGCCGTTCCGGCTCTTTCTCGGAGGCGGGCAGGTATATTTCGAAGGTGGAGCCCTCGTTCATTTTACTGCGGACATTGACGAACCCGCCGTGGTTCTTGACGATTCCGTACACGGAAGCCAAGCCCAGGCCGTTTCCTTTCGTCGCGCACTTGGTCGTGAAAAAAGGGTCGAAGATCTTGGGGAGAATGTCCGGGTCGATGCCTGTTCCGGTGTCCGCGACGGACAGTTTCGCGAACTTTCCGGGGTTTATGGAATACGGGCGGGTCTGGATTTGATCCAATTCCGCGTTTTCCGTTCTCACAAAAAGCTCTCCGCCGTCCGGCATGGCTTGGCAAGCGTTGACGTAGACGTTCATTAGGACTTGCTGCATTTGCCCGCTGTCGGCCTCGACCGTCCAAAGATCCGGCGCGAATTCGCTGCGGTAGGAAATTTCCTTCCGGGTCCTGCAGAACATGCGGTGGTGATCTTCGATCAGGGAGTTCAGGGATACCGTTCGCGGTTCGCATTTTCCGCCCCGGGCGAACGAAAGGAGTTGAGACGTCAATGAAGATGCGCTTTCGACGTGTTTTTCGATTTGTTCGAGATGCTCCCGAAAAAAAAGGTTGGATCCTGCCTGCAGCAACATGAGGGATGTCCGGCCCTGAATCCCCATAAGCATATTGTTGAAATCGTGGGCCAGCCCTCCCGCGAGAGTCCCCAGCGCCTCCAGCTTCTGGGCTTGGATCAGTTTCGCCTCCAGCATTTTTCTCTGCTCCTCGGCGCGTTTGCGCTCGTCGATTTCCTTCTCCAGTCGGAGTTTCGCCTCTTTGAGCGACGTTTCGCGGATTTCCACCTGACGGGCCATGCACTCGAATTTGGAGATGATTTCTTGGATTTCCGGCTGGTTGTATATCCTGGACTGCCACCGGTAATCCCCCTTCGAGATTTGGTCTATGCATTCGACCAAGTAGTCGAAAGGGTTTCGAATATAGATTTTCAACAAAAAAGCGGTGGCAAGAACGAGGACTACGATGTTGATCAGCGCGAGGGTCAGGCCCGACACCAGAAGCCGTACCCCGCCCTCCTTGTAAATTCCGGGCGTCAGTCCAAGCTCGATAGTTCCAACAGGCGTGCCATGGTATGCGATCGTCTCGGATCTTCGGGTCAACTCGTACTCGGAATTTTTTCGGCTCTCGAAGATTACGGCTCCTTCGATGTCCTTGACGACGATTTCGCCGACAAAATCGTTTTTGGCGAAGGAGACGCAGATACTTTCCACGCCTTTGACGTTGAAATCCCACAGGGGAAGCTCCAGAGCCTCGATGAGATAGGATGCGTAATCGTCCACCTTTTCGGAAAATAGCGCCTCGGATTTTTTGGTGATTGCCAGATAGTTGACGGATATGGCGATCACGGAAATAATGGCGATCAAGGTGGCAAGACTGATGACCAGGTCCTTTGTTACGGTTCGTTTTTTCATCGGCTTTTCGCGCTGAAACGCTCCCGTTTCCGTCATTGCGTCCGTTCCGTCCATATTAATGCAGATACGACTCCTTGATCCTCTGGTAGGTTCCGTCGATTTTCATCCGGTCAAGCGCCTTTTGGAGCATTTCCACGATTCGGTCGGACGTGTCCTTGTTCAGTGCGCTATAGAAATCGTACCTTTTTTCCACTTCGATCAGTTTTTCGAGTTCGTCGTAACTCTTGCCGAATTTTTTCATGGAAAATGCCGCTTCTATTTCCAAGGCGGTCCCAAGGTCGATCCTTCCGGCGAACATCTTTCTCCAGTTCTGCTCGATGGACGTGGTCGTGTCGATGTTGCATCCCTTGTCCCGGAGGTCTTTCGAGATCGCGAACCCGTAAACCCTTCCTGTTCGGTACTTTTTGGCGTCTTCGAAAGACTCGACCCGGATATCGTCCCTGCTTTTCAGTTTCCACAGCCACACGGTCCTGGGAGCCAGAGGTCCCACCCACTTGAACAGGCTTTCCCTGGCCTCCGTTCTCGTCATGGAAAAAAGCATGGTGTTCTTCTCCTTTTCCACTATGCTGTAGGCTCGGGCCCACGGATACACCTTGATTTCCCCTCCGTCCGCCCGAATTCCGGTAGTTTCCAGAAGTCCCTCCACGATTTCGACGGAAAAGCCGGCGGCCTTGTTCTTTTCCCGATCCAGGCAATTGAGCGGAGGAAGCTCCTCCGTGAATACTTTCAGCGTTTCCGCCCGAGAAGGAAGCGCCGAAAGCAACAGTACGAACAGGGGAACCATCCTTTTCAGTGCCTTTAATGTCATGGATGTTCCCGTTCTATTCTTTCCGGCGCGATTTTAATCAACTCGGCCTCGAGGGCGGCCAAGGAATAGGGCTTGCGCAAAAAGCCAGCGAGCCCGTCGCGGGAAAGTTCTTCCACGACGCCTTCCGCGCTGTAGGCCGAGGACAGGATGACCCTGGTGTCTCTTTTTATCTTTCGCATTTCGTGAAACACTTCCTCTCCGCTCATTCCGGGCATGGTGAGATCGACAATTGCGGCGTCGATACGGTCCGCCATTTCCTTGAAAATTTCGATTCCCTTCTCGCCCGAATCGGCCGAGACCGTGTTCCATCCCAGCTGTCGAAGGAGGCTTTCCGAGGCAAACCTCACGATCTGTTCGTCGTCTACGATCAAAACCGTTTTTCCGAATGGAAAGTCCAACTCCGGTCTCCGCGTTTCCGCAGGTTTCCGTTGCCCGGGCTTTTCCTCGAGGGCCGGAAACAACGCCCGAATGGTCGTTCCCTTGGAAGGTTCGCTTTTCACGACGACAGCCCCGGAATGCCCTCGGATAATTCCGAGGGAGGCGGCCAGTCCCAACCCCCTTCCGGGAAATTTGGTGGTGAAAAAAGGATCGAATATCTTTTTCGATGTTTCGGAGTCCATTCCGCAACCGGTATCCGAAACTTCGATATACGAATAGATACCCGGAACGGGATCGTAGTCGAAGAACGCCTCGGAAAAAGCGTCGCGGTCGCAATATTCGGCGCCCGTGGAAATCGTTATGCATCCGCTTCCGTCGTTCAGCGCCTCTGCGGCGTTGGTGACGAAATTCATCAGAATCTGCTTGAGTTTGGCCGGGTCGGCCTTTACTGCGGGTACTCTCGAATCCAGGTCGTACATCAATTTCGCTTTTCGGGGCGTCGAGGAGGTTAGAAGCGGTTTCATGCTTTCTGCAAGGCTGGTCAGGTTTACCGATTCCTTGGACAGCAGGCCGTTTCCGGTGTAGGCCAGCATCTGGTGGGACAGGGTCGCCGCCTTTTGCGCCGATTGCTCTACAAGTCCGGCGTATTTCAGGATTTTCGGCGGAAGGGAGTTTTCGCAAAGGATCAGGCCCGTGTAGCCCAGGACCCCCATCAGGATGTTGTTGAAATCGTGGGCCACGCCCCCGGCCAGGCGAGTCAGGCTTTCCAGCCTTTGGGCGTGCTGGATTTTTTCTTCCAGCCGAAGGCGTTGCTCCATCTCCGCCATAAGCTTGCGATGTTCGGTCCGCTGCTTGCGTATCGCGTCCGACAAGTCCGTCACGTCCTGCACGGCGAAAAGCGCGTAGAAGCCTTCACCCTCTTCGCACGGATACGGCATCACCGTCGTGTGTTGAATTCGGGGTCTTCCGTCGGGCAATCTCGACGGAATCAGGTGCGGATGGAGCTGAGACGAAAAGACGGCCGGAGGGCCGCCTTCGAATATGTCGTTCAGACGCCGCAGATACTTGGTTTTGACAAGTTCCGGGAAAAACTCGGCGATGTTTTCTCCGACGATTCGTTCGCGGCCGATTCCTGTCCAGTCCTCCAGAAAAACGTTCCAAAACAGCACGGACAGATCCTTGCCGAGGATGAAACTGCCGTTCGGAACGTAATCCAGAATGTCGAGATGGGAGACGCTCGTTTTCATAGGGCTCGATTCTCGCCGTGACAATTGGTCAGAAGCTTTCCGAGAGCCTCCAGCAAGCTGTCGAAAGACGTCAGTTCGAACAGGATCAAGATGCTGCCCTCCACCATGAATTCCTCGATCTGAAAAAGAGTCTTGGCGAGAAGGACGGGGGTGTGGAATCCTTGTTCTCGACGGTCGAAGATTCCGAGGACTCCTCCTTCCAAATATCTGGGAATGCTGAATTTCATCGGTTGTTTCAGGATGTTCGAAATGGTCCCGATTACTCCGTTGATGACGATATTTCCGACCTCGGTGAGGGTTCCCGCGCGAATGCAGTCCAAATCGGTCGGCCCGGACTCGTCGGGGGTCATGATCGTCACCAGGTTCAGCGCGCTCGCGGGCGGAAACACAAGGATCGCGGAACCCTCGATGGCACCCTTGAAAACCAGCTGCACCGTGGAAAGGGTTTCTTCGCGCAACTCCTGCAAATTCGACAGCAGCGAATCGAAATCCAGAAGAAACACCTGCGGGACGGTAAGCTTGACATGGGCTTGCACAAGGTCGTTCAGAGACGCGGCCGCCTTTCCCATCCCGATGTTGACGAGTTCCGTCATGGCGTCGTTCTGATCAGGCGACAATATCACTTGGCACTCCTTTCCCGCCCGAAACCAACGCATCCCGGACCGTTTCCCTTAAGATAGAGGCCTTCACCGGCTTCGAGAGGACCTTGAACGCTCCGCTTTCCATGCATCTTTCCATGGTCGAGTCCTGGATGTCGGCCGTGACGATGATCACGGGGGGGCTCGCTTCCATGCCTTGGAGCGCCTCCAGCATTTCGAAGCCGTCCATTTCGGGCATGAGAAGATCGGCGATCACGCAGTCCGGCGCTTGTTTCGTTATCTTTTCGACGCCTTCCCTTCCATCCCCGGCTTGTTCGATTTGATAGTCGTCCTGTTCCAAAATGCGGCCGAGCGAATTGCGCGCGAACCTCGAGTCGTCAATTATCAGTATTTTGGCCATTTTATCTCCGTGGTCTGTCGTCCCGTTTCGAGACCCTGAATGTAAGCAATTTGCATAGTCTTTCATGTTCTTTTCGAACGACCGACAGTTTTTCGACGCAACCGTCTCGGTCGTTTTCGCGGGCGGCCTGTTCCAACTTCGACGCCTCTGCCGCTAGCCGCTCCGCGCCTATGGTATTGGCGTCGCCTTTCATTGTGTGCGCCAGTCGGATCGCCTTGTCCATGTTCCGTTCTCCGATCGCTTCGGAAAGCCCCCTCAAAACTTCGGGCGAATCCTTCAAAAAAGCGTCTAAGTAAACATCTACCGTGGCTTCGTCGCCGTCGGACAATTCGAGTACCCTTTCATGGTTCCAGGCGGACCTGTCGCAAACCGGCGCGGGGTTTCGCAATAATTTCGCGCCGTTGCCTTCGGTTTCTTCTCGGCGGGCGACGGCTTGGCTCGACGAGGAACAAGAAGGCTTGCCGCAATATTTATCGAGCATTTCGATAAGCTTGTCGGTCAAGACGGGTTTGATCAGAAAATCGTTCATTCCAGCCTCGAGGCATTTCTCGCGGTCTCCCCTGGAACCATCGGCAGAAATGCCTATGATCGCCATCGGCCGGGACATTTTTACCGTTTCCCGTATTTTTCGCGCCGCCTCCGCTCCTCCCATGACAGGCATGCGGCAGTCCATGAAAACCAAGTCGTAGGTTTCCGGATGGGAGGCAACTCGTTCCGCGGCCCGAAATCCATTGTGGACCGTATCGGTCAGGCATCCAAGCTTTTTGAGCATTTCGCCCATGACTTTCCTGTTCACCGGGCTGTCGTCGGCCAGCAACACCCGCGCACCATATGTTACCTTCTTCGGTCCGTCCGCGACGCTTTCCACCGAAACCGATTTTTCCGTTTGTCCTTCTTCCTCGAATCTGCCCATGGCTTCCAGAATCGCCGTCTTCAGTTGGGCGGCCCGAACCGGTTTCGTGACGTAGGAACGGACAAGCCCCTCTTCCATGCAGCCTTGCGCCTTTTGAATACGACTCGGGGTGGTCATGAGAATCGCGCCGGTTTTCCGAAAGAGCGCGTTGCGGAAAGCGGGCTCCTCTTTCAAAAGGTTTATAAAAGATACGCGGGACTCCAGAAGCCGATGGTCGATCAAAAGAAAATCGGGAGGGTCCGTACCGTGCGGGGCGATCCATTGTCGCCCGGCTGTTTCGAAATCGTCGGCGGCTTCGACGCATTCCACATTCCAGGCGCCCAACATGTCGGCAAGCATGTTCCGGACATGAGGATTTTCCGATGCGACAAGCGCGCGACGCCCGGCGAACTGCTCCGGAAACGGTGCAGGGCCGGCGTTTCCCACCGGAAGGCGAATGCTGAAAAAAAAGGTCGATCCTTTCCCCAGGACGCTCTTCACCTCGATTTTTCCGCCCATCAGTCCCACCAGCTGTCTGCAAATCGCAAGTCCCAGTCCGGTCCCCCCGAACATACGGGACGTGCTGACGTCGGCTTGCTCGAACTTGTAGAAAACCCGGTTCCGAGCCTCTTCGGACAAACCGATTCCCGTGTCCTCCACGCCGATTTTCAGCAAGCACTCCCCCTCGGAAAATTCCAGCGGCTCCACCTTCACCAGAACGTATCCCTCCTGGGTGAATTTCACGGCGTTTCCCGCAAGGTTGGTCAGCACCTGGCGGATTCGGACCGGGTCGCCGACAAAAAAGCGAGGCGCGGAGGAGGAGTAGTGGACGATCAGTTCGATATCGCGGTCCTCGGCCTTGGGCGCAAGCAGCACCCCGATTTCCTCGACGGTGGATTGCAGGTCGAATCGCGTTTTTTCCAAGGTCAGCTTGCCCGCCTCCACTCGGGACAAATCCAGGATATCGTTCACGATGGTCAAGAGCGAATGGGCCGAACTCGCGATGGTTTTCGCGTAATCCCGCTGCTTGCGAGTCAGGGGCGTGTCCAAGAGCAATTCGGAAAGCCCCCGGATGCCCGACATAGGGGTCCTGATCTCGTGGCTCATGTTCGCCAGAAAGTCGCTCTTGGTCTTGTTGGCGGTTTCCGCCGCCGCTTTGGCCGCGGTAAGGCGCTCCTGCACTTTCCGCAGTTCGTCGTTCTGGAGAGAAAGGATTTCCGAGAGCGACAACAGCAGCACGTGGACGTCCAGCAAACGGTATTGGCCGTCGTCGCGAACAACGACCACGGGTTCGTATATTTCGGAATACGGGCGCGACAATGCGCGGTTCGCCACCCTGTCGATTCTTTCGTCGCATTTCGCGATCAGAGGAACAATGGACACGCTTTTGGCCATTACCCGGATGGGACGGTCCAAATAAACGGCCGGTCCGAATTCCTGGGCCAGTCTTTCCAGGAAAATCCGCCTGGAAATCACGCCCAGCAAACGATCCTTTTCGAAAACGACGACTCCGGGCAGTTGGCGGCCTGTCTTCAGGACTTGTTCGACATCGCGGCAAAGGGTGTCCGCATCGACCCTGAAATCGAACGAGGGAAGATCGCCCGCCGTCGATTCCAGCGTCAGGGCGGGCAGGGAAGACTGGAGCGTATTGTTTTTGTCGATGACCATTCGAATCCGCCGAGTGTCGATTGTCGTTTCATTGTGCGCAACAGTTTCATTCGTTCGTTCGCTACAGCTGTTCGAAAAGCGCAAAAAGGGCTTAAGTGCCATTCGTACTGGACGACGAACTATATAATTCGCAAAAGCTTGAAACCTATTATAATATTGTTAGCGGATCGTTAGGCGCCATTGTTTTTTCGAGGGCGGCAAATTGGAAGAAAAACCGAGGGACTATGCTACGGCCATTCGTCAAAACCCTGAACAGCGGACGAGGACCGCCGCCCGTTTCGTTCCGCTTTGAAACGTCAACTCCGAGAACCGGATTTCCTCGCCTTGCCTGTCGTTCGGATCGGTTATCTTGATCCCCATGTCGCCGATTCGCATTCGCACGGATTTCGAGCGTATGTATTTTTCGGGATGCATCAGGACGTTCTCGACCTTGGCGAGGTAATCCTCCGAGCCGGGAAGTTCCGAACGGATCTCGGCGATTTTTCGGTCCAATTGTCTCAGCATGTTCTTGGCCTCCACGATCCGGATCGCCTCTTCGGCCCGGTCTTCGCCGAAGATGGTCTCCGTATCTCGCCGGCCGGCTTCGCGAAACTCGATCTGAGCCTCGAGGAGGCTTTTTTCCTGCTCCAGTTCGCTCTTCCATTTCTTCAATTCCAGAATTTCGTCGCAAACCATGTTGGTCAGAAGGGACACAGTCCTGTTGGACAATTCCCGTTTGATTTGTTCCTCCGATACCGAGGGGGAGACAATGCGGTGGCCGTCGAAATTCACCGCCGTTTTAGGCACGTCCCGTTTGAAAATCTCTCCTTGCTTTTCGGCTACCAGGATAGTCTTCTCCGATTTCTTCATGGTCAAAAGGGCGTAGCAGGGCCGGTTTCCGGCTTTTTTCCAAAAATTGGAGAGTTCCTTTTCGCGAGAGAAAAACTCCTTGAACTGATCGTTGCCCGCGAAAAGAGCGTTGACGAGCGGGTTCTTGGACCAGCTGTCCTTTTCGATCGGAACCGGACCGGGAATTTGCGCGACCAGATCGTATGCGTAGGCCAATGAGCGCTCGACGGCCGGCGTCAATTTCTTTCGGTACTTGGATTCCCCGACTGCCCCGGGGCGGCACATTTTCACGACGTGGTTGATCGTACTCGTCAGTTCCTCCCCGGCGAGGCTGTCGGGTCCTTTCCCCTCGCCGGCGGTCCCCGTCAATTTGAAGATGAAATCGAGAATTCCCATCGCGTTGTTCTCCTACCCATTCTTGTTTTCCAATTCGAATCGCCAGCCCGACCGACAATTGACCGTTAGCTATTATCTGTCGATCACCGACTATTAACAATTGACTGTTAACCATTAATTAACTATTAACCATTAACTATTAACCATTAACTATTAACTATTAACCATTAACTATTAACCATTAACTATTAACCATTAACTATTAACTATTAACCATTAAC
>CAZNTU010000015.1:0-33883 GCA_964575975.1 uncultured Desulfobacteraceae bacterium | reverse complement strand
ATTAACTATTAACCATTAACTATTAACCATTAACTATTAACTATTAACCATTAACGATCGACTATTCAAAGGCAAGTCCTAGGAAGAACCTACGCGCCGGAGCCCCCCTCCGAGCGGAAAAAAATCAGCAGGCTTTCCACCAGCTCGGCCATGAAACCGTAGTCCAGCTTTTCCATGGTGTCGAAGGGCGTGTGGTAGTAGGGATTGCGGAAGAAAGCCGTATCCGTGACCATGACAGCCTTGAACCCCATATCCCAGAACGACGCGTGGTCGCTCTGCCTAACCGAGGGAATGACCCATCCGTCGAACGGAACGCTAAGTTTCACGACCGGCAAGTCTTTGTTTTTGCCGAATTGGCGGAACAACTCCCCCGTGAATCCTCTCGACTTGAAATTGCCCACGATGCCGATGAAATCGCCCGTCTCGGGATAATCGAAATATTGAAGCGGAAAAGGATACTGCTGGCAGCCCGGCTTGCGGCAAACATATCCAACCATTTCCAGGCAGATCATCCCGTCGATCCTTTCTCCCTGTTCCCGCGCTTTTAGGGCGTAGACCTTGCTTCCCATGCGGCTTGTCCCGTAGGCCGGGGTTTCCTCTAGTGCGAAAGACACGAACGCCACCTCCAGATCGAGTTTTTCCGAACGGACGAGTTTTTCGAACTCGTGCGCGGTCTCCAATTGGACCGCGATGGCGCTGGCGTTGTCGTCGGCCCCCACCGTCCCCGCAACCGAGTCGTAATGGGCGCCGACCACGAAGCGCTTTCGCGGCTGCTTCCCCGAAACGATCTCCGCGACCACGTTGAATACGGTTTCGTCGCGATACTTGTAAGGCTCCTTGCGAACCGGGACGCCGAGATCCCGGTAAAATGCTTCGATATACTCCGCCGTTCTGGCCAGGTTCTCGGGGACCTCCACGCTTCGCTCCCCGATTCCGACCGTCAATTCGTACAAGTGTTTTTCCAGCCTGTTTTCGGTCTCGCCAAGATCCATCCGCGTATCCTTCCCCGTCTCGGTTTCGCACGACAACACCGTCGCCATCGCGAAAACCGAAGCGATTAAAAAAAGACATGCGAGCCAAATATTTCCTTTGCCCATCGAATTCATCCATTGGCATCGACTTGTCTGGGAGTCTCTCGCTCCTTCGCCTTCAGATAGGTCGTCGTCATCACCTCGGAATGGAGCGTCCGATGGACGGGGCATTTGTTCGCGATTTCAAGCAACTTTTCCCTCTGCTTTTGGTCGAGATCGCCTTTCGGCTCTATTTCCAGCTCGATATGATCGAGCTTGCCGTCTTTTGTTTCGCAGGTCTTGCAGTCTTCGGCGTGGACCTTCCGGTGCTTGAGTCTCACGGTCACGGAATCCAGGGGCCATTTTTTGCGGTCGGAGTACATGCGCAGGGTCATGCAGGTGCATGCGCCCAAGGCGGCGGCCAGAAGACCGTACGGGGTGGGACCCCGGTCGCCGCCCCCGACCGATTCGGGCTCGTCGGCAACGAAATGGCGCCCGTTGGCCAGAATATCGACAAGATAGGGCGTCTCTCCGATCCTCGTTGTGATCCGGCTGTCGTCCGGAATTTGCCGCTTGCGCCTTTTCTCCCCGTAGGAAACGTACTTTCCCGCCCAGGCCGCGATCACGGAACCGGCGTACATGGAATCCTCCTCCCTTGAAAGCAAATGGTCCGCGTCGTCCAAGGACACGAAGCTTTTGGGATGGAACGCCGTCTTGAAAATACGGGCCGCGTTTTCCACGTCCACGATTTTATCGACGGGGGAGTGGAGGATCAGCAACGGTTTTTTCATCTTGCGAATGGCGTGGTCCATCCGGTTTTTGGACAAGTCGTCCAGGAACTGCTTTTTGATGACGAACTCTCTTCCCTCGATGGCAATTCGGGCTTGCCCCTCCTTTTCGATTTTTTCCTTGGAGTCTTTCAGGGCGTGTTCGATGTGGGAGGGGTCCGCAGGTGCTCCGATGACCGCCACCGCGCGCGTGGATTCGATTTCCGAGGCCGCGCGCAAGACGGCTGCTCCTCCCAGGGAGTGGCCGATCAGTATTTCCGGGGATTGGAAGTTTTCCTTCATGAAGTCGGCTGCGGCCACGAGGTCCTGAACATTGGAGGAGAAATTGGTTTCGGAGAAGTCCCCTCGGCTTTCTCCCAACCCGGTGAAATCGAACCTCATGACGGCGAACCCTCGGTCGGTCAATGCGCGGCAGATATGGCCGACCGCCTTCAGGTTTTTATTGCATGTGAAGCAATGGGCGAAAAGGGCGTAGGCCTGGGGCTCGCGGTCCGCCGGAAGATCCATGCGCCCCGAGATCAGTACGCCATTGTTGTTTTTAAAAGTCGCTCTTTTGTATTCCATTCGACTGCTCGCTCCTTTCTGAAGTGTTCGCCTTGGAAAAGGCCTCGTTGTTCAAGGGAATGCGATAAAGCGGCGCCGGCCTTTTTTCCGAGGTCAGGAAGAGGTCCGAGTCGTCGCGTGAAAAGCAGATCGCCTCCGATTGGGGCAATAAGGGGATGTTAATTCGCAGGGGCGGTTTGGACAGTGCTTCTTCCCACGTCTCCGCGTCCGTTCTCGGAAACCAGTAGGCTCGCTTGTACGTCAGGACCACGGCGAAACGGCCGCTCGAATCGAAATCCATCGAAGTGGGTTGGGACGAATAGGCTCCGTAGATAGGAGGACCCAGCAATTCACGGGCGGTTGGGAGCGGAATGTGCGGGACTTGTCCGACTCGTTTGGCGGTCATCGTACGGTCGGAGCCGGACAGGTACAGAGGAAGCGAATAAAGTGAGGGTATTCGCTCTCGCTTGGTCAGCAGGAACACGCGCATGTTTTCAGTATCGACCGCCACCGATTCGCAGTCGCGAGGACCGTCCTCGTAAACGAACCTGATCCGGTTCCAGTCGATCCGTTCGGCCGGGCCGGAACCTCTTAGTCTCCGGATGTCCGGTTCCTCGACAATGTACAAGTCGCAGGTCGATCTTTTCGCATTGTTGTCGCCCACGTCGGCGATCAAAAGAAACGGCCGGCGGGCCAAAACGAACGAGGCCATGTCTTCCCAATCCTTGTTTTTGGCCCCTTTAAGGAGAACGGCGGAGACAGCCTTTCCCGTCAGGTCCGTCGCGAACACCAGGGGGCCGTTTCCCCCGTCGTTGACAACCCAGAGAATGTCGTCGCGCATGCGCGAGGGCGCAATGCCGCTTGCCTCCTTGAGGCGCGAATCGCCAAGTTCGCCGACCAGGACGGGTTTGTCGAAAGGCGCGGGCGCCAACGATTGGCTGATCGACATGCATGGCGACAAAAACACGGTCCCGAATAGCAAGGCGACGACTTGATACGATCTCATGCAAGTCCTTTCTTTTTTTTGTTTGCAGGAAAGAATATTAAAAATATATTTATAGGACTGACAAGATTCATTGTCGAACATATTTTGTCGATCCGAGGAATCGGACGAGCGAACAAACGAACTTCGAGGTTTTTTTGCATATGACGAACAAGGAAACCGGCGATTCAAACCATTCGAAAGCCGGACGCTTTAAAATCAGGGAAATGGAAATCGACGACATCGCAAAGGTTTTTCATCTTGGAGAGGACCTTTTCGAAGCGCAAAGCCTTCAGAATCTCTACCGCACATGGGACGAATTCGAGGTGGTGGAGCTGTTCCTGGGAGACTCGGAATTTTGCCTCGTGGCGGAATACGACGACGAACTTGTCGGGTTCGCGTTGGGCACCACGATCACGAAGAACCGTTCCGCCTGGAAATACGGGTATCTGATATGGCTGGGGGTGGCCCCAGGCTATCAGCGCGCCGGAGTGGCGGAGAAACTTTTCAACAAGTTCCGGCAGATAATGATCGAGGAAGGCGTCCGGATGCTTATCGTGGACAGCCAGGCGGGAAACAGGCAGGCCCTTCGATTTTTCAAGAAAATGGGCTTCTCCCACCCCATCGAGCACATCTACCTAAGCATGAACCTGTCCGAAGCCGCCCCCCGGCAAAAGCACGCGACCCCGACGAAAAGGACGAAAAACGCAAGAACAGCGAGAAAGGCGAAGGCGAAAGTCGAATGAAGCGGTTCGCGATAGGCGTTTACATCAGAACGGTTCCATCGGGCTGATTCCGGCGAAAGAACGCTGGCCGGTCTTGATGTTGGCGTACAGCGCGAAGGCCGTAACCCCGTCGGCGCCGAATATTTTCGCCTTGCCCCCCGCCAGTTCCCTGTCTCGAAGCAGAGACGACAGACTGTACCGAGCGCACCCGTTGGGGGCGATTTCGTCCTTTTGGGAGACTATGGGGGTCCCGTCGGAACCGACGACGTCGATAAAGACCGTTTGCGCTTTTCCGTTGGGATTGGCGACGAAAAAGGTGGTGTCCCAGGAGTCGTCGTAAGTGATATGGGGAACGTGCAGGTTCCGGTGCTTTTGTCCAACTATCGGTATGTCCGCCATGAAGTTGTCCTTTCCCGCGCCTGCGGCAATCATGAAGCACACTCCGGTCAAGGGCTGGTCGGAATCGATGGAAATCCAGCCTTGGGCCCTTCCGTCCGGGTACAACACGAGCGTTTGCTGTCCGTCGGGGACGATATCGGCTGACTCGGTCATGATTTCGCCGCCTTTCGAGTCGAAGACCGTGAGCAGAATGTTTGCCTTCTCCGTCACGCTGCTGTTTGAAAGCCCGACGCCCGTGAGGAAATGCTCGGAATATTCGAACAACGGAACAAAATAGGTGCGCGATTCGTTCGAAGCATTATCGGTCTTGGAGGCAAGGGGGGCGAACTTGTCCTTTCCGTTCTCCGCAGTGTTGGTATCGACCGCTTCGGATGTCTCGGGTTTCGAATCCGGATTTTTTTCCGAGTCGGCGTCAAGTTTCGTTTCGGTTGTCCCGTCCCATTCGCAGACGTAGCAGTTCAGCTTCGCTGCGTTGGGAACGTCGTTCCATCGGTAATCGAAATAGGGCGGAAGCTCCAGGTAGTCCTCGTCCTTTTCGTCGTTGGGCTCGCCTTTGGCCCAATCGGTGAAAACCATCGGCTCGCCCGTTATCCATTTCCATTCGCCCTCGGTTTCCGAATCCGTGGCGCCGGCCCAGAAGCTTTTTCCCGATCCTTCGAAAATGTTTTTCATCAAAAAGAGGCGTTCCTCTTCCGAGGTAATAGTGACCAGGTAGCCGCCCAATTTTTCGCAGGATGAGCGGGCGTCGGTCCAAGATTTCCTTTTCGTGAATTTCTGGTAGAAATGACCGTTGGAGTCGTTTTCGACTTTGGGGTTTTCGGCCAGGCATGGAATCGCGACAAACAGCGCCGCAAGTACGACCGGAACGATAATCTTTTTCATCCGTTTCTCCTTGTTCAATCAAGATGTTCAGCCGACGCCCGGACTCTACCAGCCCCGGCGGCCAAAAGTCAATTTCAAAATGCGATGGATGGAAGTCCGCGATGCAGGCGTTTGACACCGTTTGCGGCCGGTGGTAAGAAAAAAACATGAGTCTTGCCAGGAAAAAAACGCTGATTTTGACGGAAAAACCCTCGGTGGCGAGGGACTTCGCCAAGGCCCTCGGAGTGCGTTCGAAAAAGGAAGGGTGGTTGGAAAACGACGATTACATCGTCACTTGGGCGATCGGCCACTTGGTCGAGTTGCTGGAGCCCGGCGAATACGACCCCAAATGGAAAAAATGGAGCCTGGAAAGTCTTCCCGTTCTTCCCGACAAGTTTCGCTACAAGCCCGTCAAAAAGACGCAAAAGCAGTTGAAGATCATCAAAAACGTTCTTTCCGGAGGCCGGGTGGACAGAATCGTGATCGCCACGGACGCCGGGCGCGAGGGGGAGGTGATCGCCCGGACGATTCTTTTGTCGGCGGGCGTGCCAGCGGAAAATCTGGGGCAAAGAGAGAACGTCCTGAGGTTCTGGACCAGCCAGGCGCTCACTCCCGTCGTGGTCGTGGAGGGCATGGAATCGCTGAAGCCGGCGGGCGAATACGACAGACTGTGGCGGGCGGGACAGGCCCGGCAGATCGCGGACTGGCTCGTGGGCATGAACGGTTCCCGTTCGGCCACCATCAAAATGAACGACCTGTTCAGCATTGGAAGAGTACAGACCGCGGTCCTCGCGCTTTTGACCGACCGGCGGCGGGAACGCGAGAATTTCAAGCCCGAACCCTACTGGCTCCTCAAGGCACGATTCGAAAATCCGAAAGGCGAATGGTGGGGATCGTGGTTCGACAAGAGCCGGACAAGATTCTCCAAGGAAGAGGAGGCCCGCGCGGTCGCGAACAAGATCGGGAAACAGGAAGGCCGGGTCGTGTCCGCCCGGAAAGAGAAGAAAAAGCAACCGCCCCCGCTCCTCTACTCCCTGACCGATCTTCAGAGAGACGCCAACATTCGCTACGGCTTTTTCGCCAAAAAGACGCTGAGCGTCGCCCAGGCCCTGTACGAGGAAAAGAAGTGCCTGTCCTATCCCAGAACGGAAGCCCGCGTGCTGGGCGCCAAGAACGTGGAACTCGTCGAAAAGATCGTGGCGACACTTTCGAAATCCTATCCGCCGTTGTTCGAACAGATCGTGGACGAAAGAATCGACGTCAAGTACAAGCGGGTGTTCGACGACTCGCGTCTGACGGACCACCATGCCATCATCCCCCTTGCGCCGCTTCCGGCAAGGGCGAACGACGACGAGAGAAAAATCTACGACTTGGTCTTGAAAAGGTTCGCCGCCGCTTTTCACGCCGACTGCGAATACGAGCAAACCACGATCGTCGCCGAGGTGGAGAAGGAGACGTTCAACACGAGGGGCAAGAGGATTTTGAAGCCGGGATGGCAGGTCGTCTACGCGGCGGAGAACGAAAAAAGGGGGGAACGCGAAAAGAAAGGCGACTCCGACGAGGACGCCGAGCCGGAGAATCTTCCGCCGCTGGACAAGGACGACCCCGCCACAGTGGCGGAAACCCGGATCGACCGCAAGGAAACCGTTCCCCCGCCCGAGTACACGGACGCGCTCCTGCTGAAGGACATGACCAACCCCGGGCGGTACGTGGACGAAAGCGAGCTGAAAAAAATCTATACGGGGGACGTCGGCCTGGGCACCCAGTCCACACGCGCGCAGATTATCGAAACCCTTTTGGCCCGCAAGTACGTCCGCAGGGATAAGCGCCACATCGTGGCGTTGGACAAGGGATGCCTGCTGATAGACACTCTGCGCAGGTTTCAAAAGGCCAGAATCCTGGCGTCGGCCGAGGAAACCGCCCGCTGGGAGATGCAACTGAACCGGATCGCGCAAGGGGAGGATTCCGGGGAGACTTTTTTGGAGAGCATACGGACGTTCGTCAGGGAAATCGTGGAGGAATTCAAGTCCGGCAAGATCGACGCTCCGAAGCCTATCGTTCGAGAACCCCTTCGGTCCAAAGCCTCGAAAGGCTCGAAAGGCAAAGCGCGGGCAGCGACGGCCGAATCGCCAAGAAAAGCCGAAAACAAAGCCGAAACAGAAACCAAAGCGTCGGACAAGCCCGAGACGTTCGGAAAATGCCCCCGATGCGGAGGAGACGTCATCGAGGGCAAGAGAGGTTTCGGATGTTCCAACTGGCGCCCAAAAGACGGCGCGTGCCGCTTTGTGATCTGGAAAACCCTGTCCGGCCGGACCATTTCGAAAGCCGTCGTCAGGCAAATTCTCGAAAGAGGACTCTCCGACCCCATCGACGGCTTCAAGTCGAAAACGGGAAACGAGTTTTCCGCGCGGCTGAAAATCAACGAGGACAAAACCAGCGAGCACGCCGTTTTGTTCGATTCCCGAACCGCTTGAAGAGCGCCTGTTTCGAGCTTGACTTCGGAGATAACCAGACCATCATTGAAAAAGAATTCGATTACGAAACCAGGGTCATGAACATCGCGAGAAACAATATTGTTTCACCTGTCGAACCGAGTTGTTCCGAAACGGAAATCGACGGAAAGACAGTCGGAATCTTATCTGTACCGAAAGGAAGAGACAGGCTTCGGTTCGGGGGGAGAGTGGTAGCGAAATAATATCGGGTCCGAAAAGTACTGCCCATGAGAATAAGATATAAACTGATGATCGTTTTGTTGTTCGTTTCGCTGCTTCCCATGATCGCGATGCGGTTGAACGGACAGCGAACGTTGAAGGAAATGGGGGACGAACTGGCTTCGGGAGCGGGAGCCGAGTTGATCGACCAGGCGGAAGTTTCCTTGAAACGTCTGGTGGAGGATCACGCCAGGGTTTTGAAAAGGGAAAGGGAACTCGTCGAAACGATTCTGTTGACGATCTCTTCGGAAATGCATAGCAGTCTTTTCGGCGAAGTTCACCCCGAAACCTGGAATTTTGTCGCCTATTTCGAGGAGGGAAATCCCGGTTCCGGAACATTGACGGACAGCGCCCGATCGGAGGAGCACACGGAATACTGCATTCTAATGCCTTCGGGAAAATGCACGCCGATTCCGATCGACTATTCGAGACAGCAAGTATCCCGCTTCGATGGATTCGCTAACGGCGAAATCGCCGGGGATTCGTCGCAAAGGCTCGATTCCATGGTCCCCCTGTACCGGGCGTTGAAGGAAAAGTATCCCGAACTCGTCCTTTGGATTCATGCGCGGTTGGAAAACGGTGTGGAAACCACGTACCCGTACAGCCAAACGAAGCGGGGCGGGCGCATTCGCGCCCAGGGAAACGCCGAACCGTCCTGGTACAAATTGGACAGAACCCGAAATTCCGTTTTCTGGTCGAAGCCGTCAAGGGACCTTCTAACCGGAAATCTCGTATTTCACGTTTCCCGTCCTTTGCGGGACCCGGAGGGCAAGTCGGTCGGAACGGTCGCCATCGCGGTACCAGTAAACGTTTTTCTCCACGAGAACAAGCATATCAGAATGCTTTCCGAGCACGTGACGTCCCTGATCGTGAAAGCGGATCCTTCGCCCCTGCATCCGATCCGGATTGTAGCCAAGGAAGGCGAAAACAAAGGAACGCACATGCACTGGCACGCGGCGGAGAGGGAGGAATGGCTGGAAACGCCGGACGAAAGCGCTTTGAGGAAAATAGCGGCGGACATCGAAAACGGACGTTCCGGCGTGACGAAAATCCTCTACGGCGGAGTCCTGAACCTCGCGGCCTACGGTTCGTTCGACAGTTACGGCGACACTCTGCTTTTGCTGGTACCCGAAAAGGATATCCTGGCCGACGCGGCCGCCATGGAAAACTACGTGAGGGAGCGAATCGACCAACAGATCGCCTTTACCGGCGTCGTACTGACCTCCATCGCGCTCATGACCGTGCTTCTTTCCTACGTCCTCTCCCGGTCTTTCACGAAGAACATCTCCAAGGTGGCGGAAGCGGTGGAACGGGTGGGCGCGGGGGATTTTTCGGCGCGGGTCGGCTTGGACACAAAGGACGAGCTGGGCGAACTGGGTCGGAGGTTCGACGCAATGGTCCCCTCCATGGAAGAGCATGTCTGTCTGAAGCAGACTCTCGATTTCGCCATGGAGGTCCAACGAAACTTGCTCCCCCATTCCGTTCCGAAAATGGAGGGGTTCGATATCGCGGCCGGAAGCGTCTATTGCCAGGAGACGGGAGGGGACTTCTACGATTTCGTGGATGTGCGAAGGGACGGGAGCCCGAGGATGGCGATCGTAGTGGGCGACGTCAGCGGCCACGGTCTTTCCGCCGCCCTGTTGATGGCCACCTGCCGGGCCTTTTTGCGGGCGCGCCTTGCCCAGCCCGGGGAAATGGCCGATACGATCTCCGACGTCAACAAGCTGGTGGTCAGGGACACGATGGAAACGAACCAGTTCGTCACCCTCTTCTACCTGGAAATCGACCGCGAGGGCAAAACGTTCCGGTGGATTAGAGCGGGGCACGATCCTGCCGTTTTGTACGATCCTGAAAAAGACGAATTTTTCGAACTGCGCGGGCCGGGCGCGGCGCTCGGGATTGCGCCGGATTTCCCGTTCGAGCCGTCCGAAGTTCGCGCGTTCCGGCCCGGTCAAGTTTTATTGGTCGGGACTGACGGAATCTGGGAAACCATGAATCCCGAAGGCGAATTGTTCGGCAAGGAACGGCTGAAAGACGCGATTAGGAACAGCGCGGGAAAAACCGCCGGCGAAATCTTGGAAACCGTGTTTTCGGAACTTTCGGGGTTCAGAAAAGACCAGCGCCGAGATGACGACATTACCATCGTTGTGGTGAAACACGGGCATTGATAGTTTTCAATACAGGCATCCGCTTTTCCAAGGTTCAAAACAATGCGGATATAAAAATGGCCATACTTCAGTTTCAGTCCTTCTGTTTTCCAGTTAACGCAACCCATTCCTCTACTATTTCCGGAAGTCTAATGATTACTTCTTTTCCGAAAAGAACCTCGTCGATATACCCCATGTGAAGACTATCGAGAATTCGACATAAATAGGATTTCCCGCAAACCCACCAAGTGTAATGCGCGTCAATGATAAGATAATGCAGCACCTTTATGTTTTCATGTTCTTTTAGTTCGCTTAATTCCATGCCTTCCAATAGAGTTTCATAAATGCCATCGGCGACACGGCTACCAAACGTCGTCGTATAATAATATTCCTTTATCTCCCAAATAGCTATCGGATTTACGGTCGAGGGAAACGCTCCGTCTATACGCCTTGACAACGTCCGAACCGGTTCCCCGTGTCGTGTAATTGTGGTCAACTTGCCTGGATCGTAATCGCAGTCTTTGCCTTGAATTGCTGATTCAATGATCATATTGACAATACCCGTGAGGTACGCAAATGCTTTCTTTTTACCTTTTTGTTTGTTCATTGGCAGTGGACAATGCGGATTGTATTTTTTCTTCAACTTTTCAAAAGCGACTTTAGCCTGAGTTTTATCCATCAGGTTAGGCTCAACCAATCTATCCAAGCAATCCGCGCGATATTGAAAATAGGATTGTATTAGTTCTCCAAGAGAGGTTAATTTTCCGTTCGAGGCAATTAAGTGGCGCGTTTTTAGGTCGCGCATTTTCATAGACAATACCATTTCCTCTTGCGTCGGGATTTTTATTTTTCCTTTTCCACGTTCTGTGTACCCGATTGTCTCGCTTATTGCTCTGACATTTGCCCAAAAAGACATTGGTTGGCTCAGATATTCGTCGTTAGCTTTCATCCAAAATATTCTCCAACTGAGCAATAAAATCGATCAACTTAAGATCGAGAACACGACAAATCTCGCGCAATTCCAAAATGTCCAAGCGTCGTTCTCCGGCCTCGTACTTACTGACAAACGACTGCGGAACTCCTAATAGTTCGGCTATGTCCTGTTGCCGGTATCCTTTTTCTTTCCGAATTTTTCTAAGAAGTGTTTGCAGTTTTATCTGTCCAACACTATATATTGTTTTATCCATTGCGGATTCCTCTCGTAAATCCTATTCGGTCAACTAAATAATTGACCTTGACAAATATCCCAAATCGGGATATACGAAAGTGCAATGCCGCTCAATCAAAGGATGTCTGTATGCAAAAGCAATTATTGTTCGACTTCGGGAAGAATGTGCAACCCTTTAGGGCTCAATTGCTCAAATGGATTGGCAATAAACAGCGTTTTGCGCATGAGATCGCCTCTTTTTTCCCTGAAAAATATAATACGTATTACGAGCCATTCCTTGGAAGCGGCGCGGTATTGGGCACATTATGGCCGGATAAAGCCGTCGCTTCGGATATTTTCGAACCTTTGACGACCATTTGGAAAACATTGCACGATTGTCCGGCCACACTGAAAAAGTGGTACCGTGAACGGTGGGAAAAGGTGAAAGGCAGCGAAAAAATCGAAGGTTACGAAGACATCAAGGCCTCGTACAATCGATCCCCAAACGCGGCCGATCTGCTGTTTTTGTGCAGGGCCTGCTATGGCGGAGTTGTTCGTTTTCGCAAAACAGACGGCTTTATGTCCACGCCGTGCGGGATTCACAATCCAATTCATCCCGACAAATTCGACGACAGGGTGGATTTATGGAAAAGGCGAACGGAAGGTACGGAATTTTTTCGGATGGATTATCGAGAGGCGATGCTGAAGCCCCGAGAAGGCGACCTCGTTTATTGCGATCCTCCCTATGCTCATAGCCAAAGCATTTTGTATGGCGCGCAAGAGTTTGACATCAGAGAGCTTTTTGACATTATCCGTAAATGCAAAAATTTAGGCGTTTATGTCGCGCTTAGCATCGACGGACGAAAGGGAACAGATAAAAACCTTTGCGATTTGCCCATCCCGAAAGGTCTTTTCGAGCGCGAAATTTTTGTAAATTGCGGCCCGTCAATGTTGAAACGGTTTCAAATGGAAGGCCGCAGTCTTGAAAAACATCATGTTGCGGACAGGTTGCTTCTGACATACTAGTTCGCATTTGAATTTCAAGATAGAGTACCCATTGGAAGAAATGGGCATGGGGGATGGAGAAAATCGGACAAAACGGAATCTCGATCCCCCAATCATAGAAATGAACGATATTGCGCGGCGCGGAGACGACCCCTCGGCGAGCGAGCATGCTCAAAAAGGCGGCCTCCGATATTTATTCCGTGCTCTCGTAGACCAGCGTGACCGTCACGGTCCGATTCAGCGCGCGATTTTCCGGAAAGTCGTTGGGATAGAGGGGATCGGCCGGACCCACGCCGGAGTATTGGATCGCATGGTCCGCGTATTCTCCCATGGCGGAGACGATTTGGTCGTAAACGGCTTTCGCCCGTCTTTCCGACAGTTTGACGTTATAGTCCTCCTTGCCGATATTGTCCGTATGTCCGACGATGTTGACCGCCGCTTCGGTCCGGGTTTTCATCCTTCCCACGATCTGCTCCACTATGGCCGCGTTTCTTTCCTTGATGTCGGCTCGGTCGAAGTCGAAAAGGATGAGTGCGTATTTTTCCTCCACCATGTAGCCGAGGTTTTGGGCCCTTCGTTGTTCGCGCCGGATGAAATTGATCTTGACCGGCGGGGCCGCTGTTTCGTAAGTCTGCCCTTCCATGTCCGTCACGGACACGTTCGCTTTCAATTGTCCGAGTTTGGAAAGCCTTTCCGGGGTGAACACATCGGATGGAAGAACGATCGTTTCGTCGAAAGCGCCTTTGCCGTCGAGGGTCCAAACCGGTCCCGAGTCGGACAGGAAAGTGATTTTCCAGGAATCCAGCCCGTGTTCCGAGGCGATTCTGGGTACCAATTGCAAGGCCTTGGCGTCGCTTCTGACTTCCATGTACGTGCTTTGCACCGGGGCAAGGATGTCCGGGTGTTCGCAAAGTATTTCCACCCGCTGGTTTTCCTCTCTGCCTTCCTCGATCCTGTTCGTGCTTGGAACTGCGGGAAGATTTCGGGCGACCACTTCCATGCGGTCGGGGCCGATTCTCCAAATATACTGAAGATAGGCTTTAACGGATTCGGCCCGGGCGCGGGACAGGTCGGTGCGGCCCTTTTCCTCGCCGAAGTTGGAATTGCATCCCGCCAAAGAGATTCTCGCGTCCGGGTTTCTGCGCAACCGACTTCCGATGACGTTCAATACGTCATGGTACTTTTCCAGGCTTCCCCTCAAGGCCTTTTCCGAAAAGCCGCGGGTTTCGTCCTGTCTCGAAAACTGGTTGTATCTTCCGGGAATGATGCTGTCTCCCGTGTCGAAATAGATGTAGTTCAACATGGGGGAGCTGTCGATGGTGGTGATTTCCTCCACGTTGACGACTCCGGGGGTCATGGCCGCGAAACCCTCGGGAGGAAAAAGGAATTTATAGGTCAGGACGTAGCGATGGATCAACTTGGAGGAAACTTCCTTGAAGACGGTGGCAAGATCCGCGGCCTCGGTCGCTTTCCATGTC
This sequence comes from uncultured Desulfobacteraceae bacterium, assembly GCA_964575975.1. Lineage (GTDB taxonomy): Bacteria > Desulfobacterota > Desulfobacteria > Desulfobacterales > SKZT01. The sequence continues at coordinate 20,087 of CAZNTU010000015.1, read as the reverse complement.
TTGCCTCTGTGGCTCCGGGTAAAGGAATTCAGAAAAGGGTCCAGGTTGTTTCCCGGCATGTAGTCGATCGCGTAAACCTCCAAGTTGGGTACTTTTCTGGCGGCGTTTTCCACGAGGGAAGACTCGAACGCGCTGTTGATGTCTTCGCCGTCCGAAAATACCACCATGAACTTGTTCTCGTCCTCGGGCATTTCGTCCGCGATGGAAATGCCGGCGAGCATTGCTTCGTACAGGTAGGTCTTTTCGGTAAGCCCCCCGGTGTAGCTGTTGTTCAAGAACGATTTCAATTCGTCGTAGTCGCTGGATTGTTTCGTTTCCACATGAAGCTTGTATTCGTCGAAACTCAAGGTTTCTCCGTCCTGGAACGTCACGATGGTGAAGTTGTCGATGGGGCGCAGGATATTCAGGATGTTGTCCATGGCGGAGAGAACGGGCTCGACCGCTTTGCGCAATTTCATGGAAAAAGAATTGTCGACGACAAGGACGATGTTCAGGCTTATGTCCATGCTGGTCTCCAATGGCTTCACCGACAGGATTTTCGCATATTTCCCATTTCTGGAAACTGTAAAATCCTCCTGGGTCAAGCCTTTGATTGCGTTCCCGGCGCTGTCGTCCACCGAAATCAAAAGCTTGCCTTCCTCCAACACTTTCGTGTCGATTCGAGCGGCGGATGCGGGGCCTTCTACGACGAGATCCATCTGCTGGCCGAAAGCAGCGGGCGAAACAACCAAGACGAGAATAACCAATAGCGCTGCCGTTTTTTTCATGTTTCCTCCTCTTTGGAAAAAGTGTCACAAAAGGAACTAAAAAACCAAGCGGCTATGATATACATTTAAAGCTTTCAAAGCCACAAAAAAACTTGAAAATTACGCCTCGGCTTAAGGTTTTCCGTTCCGGGTTTGCGGGGAAGTGCGGATATATGGATGGGAGCAATTTCGGGAATTCCGGTCCGCGCGTTCGCGATGACTTTTGCAGCTCTTGCGAACGCGCAGGTCCCGGAAAGATCGATTTGGGGATTAAAATCTTTTCAAACGACTCTGCGCTTGAAAAGATTTTTTGTCAGGCCGGTTTCAAGGAATCATCTTTCATGGAATCATCCCGCCATTGTTTTAGGCGCGGCAAGAGCGGGCGAACGGCGCTGAGCGTTCGCTTTCCTATCCCGACGCTTCGGCAGCGCGTTGATCAAGGACATCAACATGGCGGCGAGATAGGGCAAAGATTGGATCATCAGGACTTCGCCCCATATGATGGCTCCGGGGGTATTCTCCCCTTGGACCGCTATGACGCCGATAGCAACTGCAAGAAGGGTTGCCGCCAGACATGTTTCTTCGAAGGACGCCGCCAATGCCTTTACCAGCGCCGGGCTGTTTTCGCATTTCGGGGTCCGGAAGAAGGGTTTGCCGGACGTGAAAAAACCGTTCACGACGGCTTTTGCGATGCTGTGCGACAGCGCCAGTCCGGAAATCGCGGCCGCTATGGTTTGCATCCTGGTGGCCCCGATTCGGGTTCGGTAAAGATGGGCCAACTTGAAGACCTTGAACACGAACAGGGCGATCGGCGGTATCATGAAAACCGCCAATGGAGGATCCACGTATTTAGGATAGATCATCATCAGAATGGACCATACGATCGCCGTCAGAGTATAGAACAGGTTCATGCCGTCCGCGATCCAAGGGAACCAGCCAGCCAGGAAATGATAGCGCTGTCCCGTGGTGAGGCTGTTCCGCTTTCTCGAGAAAAAGGCTTTGGCATGGCGCTTCAGAATCTGTACAGCCCCGTACGCCCAGCGGTATCGCTGATGCTTGAAGTCGACGAACGTGTCGGGCATGAGACCCTTGCCGTAGCTGTCCTCGACATAGGCGGCCTCGTAGCCGTGCTCGAAAATGCGAAGACCCAGCTCCGCGTCTTCGGTGATGCACCATTCCGCCCAACCCCCGACTTCCCGCAGGACGGAAGTCCGGACCATGGTCATGGTTCCGTGCTCGATGATGGCGTTGCGGTCGTTTCGGGTGACCATTCCGATATGGAAGAACCCTTTGTATTCGGAGTAGCACATGGCTTTGAAGGCGCTTTCGCCGCTGTCCCGATAATCCTGGGGGGCTTGCACGAAACCGATTTCGGGTTTTTCGAAATGGACGACCAGATCCTTGAGCCAGGCTGGCGACACTTGGTAGTCGCTGTCGATCACGGCGACGATTTCGGCGTCCTCGGCCATGTTGGCCATGGCGAAATTCAACGCGCCGGCCTTGTAGCCCTTGAGCGGATCGACATGGAAAAACCGGAATTTTTCGCCCAGGGCGCGGCAATGATCCTCCACAGGCTTCCAGATCGCCGGGTCCTTGGTGTTGTTGTCGATCACAAGCACCTCGTAGTTTTCGTAGTCGAGCCTCGCCAACGCGTTCAAAGTGGATTTGAGCATCTCCGGCGGCTCGTTGTATGCCGGGACGTGGACGGACACCATGGGATTTCGGACCGACCGGGAAACGGCGCGGGGCTTCGGAGCAAAAAGTCTCCGGCGTCTTTTCACCCACGCCGTTTCCACCCATTCGTGGGCTTCCGTCAGCAGGACTATGCTGATCCCAATGTAACCCATGGCAAGAACGATTCCGATCAGAATCGTCATGGGAGTCAGATATTGGTTGATGTAATCGTAGCCTGTCCACACCATGCTTACGCCGAAGCTGTTGGCCGCGATCGCCAGAAAAATCTTGCCGCGTCCCGTCAGGGTGGAACTGTCGAACAACAGGATCAGGAAAGTCACGAATGCCACCGCGATGGAGCACGCGGCGAGCAATTTCCATTCCGGCACCCTTACGACCGGCTCGGTGAAAGCGAATTTCTGGTTTCTATAGACGTCGAAAACGCCCCAATAGGCTCCGACGGACCCTTCCGATTCCTTTTTCCATGGCTGGTCGAACGCCTCCATCAGATAGTAGTCGTAATTTTTCGCCTCCGCCCGTTCCAGGAAACGCCGCAGAAAAGTCGCTTCGTTCGCTTCGGTCGCGACAGCCTCTCTTCGGGTCCGGCCGTTGCTGGGCCAACCTACTTCCGAGATCAGGATGGGAAGTCGAGGATGCGCGTCTTCCAACAGCCGATAGCAGTTATCGACGTAATCGACGGCATAGTCGACGTGAATGCCTTCCCAAAAGGGCAGGAAATGGGCGGCAATGAAATCGACGTGGTCGGCAAGCTCGGGGTTTTCGAGCCAGATGTGCCAAGTTTCCGCAGTACTGACCGGGACCGATACCTGGGCGCGAATCCGGTCGAGATAGCCCGTCAATTCCTCCACGCTCACTTCCTCCCTGAGAACGGCCTCGTTGCCCACGATTACTCGCGCAACCGTCTCCGGATCGGCGTTCACGACATCGACGAGCCTTTCAAGTTCTTTCTCGTTCGCGGCTTTGTCGGCCGACAACCACGCGCCAACCGTAACCGTCATGCCATGCCTGTTCGCCAGCCGGGGTATTTCCCCTTGGGTACTCTCTACGCTGTAGGTCCTGACGGACCTGACTTTTCCCGAAAGCAGAGCGAGGTCGCTGTCGATCTCCTCCACGGTGGGGTAGATCTTTTTTATCGGGTTGTCGTCGATGCGCATGGGAGAGAAAGACATCCCCGCGACTTTGGAAGGCCACGGAGGTTCCGAATTGGGTTGATTGATCAACGCCCAGAAAGAAAAGGTGATTGCGGCAAAAACCAAGTTCAGAAAGATGTTCGTGACAACCTGTTTTGTTTTCATTTCCTTTAATCCCAAAAAAATTTGCAAAACCGATCTTTTTTTATAAAACGAGTCTCAACCGAAGTTCACTGCAGGGTCGTTTCGTCCGATTCCGAAACCGACCGGTTTTTTTAAGCCACAACGAACCGTTCCGGCGAATGCAATTCGGATGCCACCGCTTCTTGCTCCTGGGGTTGCGGCTTTAACCATTCTATCGTCGAACTGCGAAGGGTTCGGTTACGAAATTTGCGCACTCGGTTACGAAATTTGCACCCGCCAAAGTGTAGTATTGGTCCGGAGCGTCCGAATCACGCCAGCAAAACTGGGAACCGAACAGGATGTCGTAGTTCAACACCTCCAGGCCGGCAAGATAGGAACTTGCGCGCTTTCTTTCGAACTTCGACGGAAAGCCGCTTGCATCGCATAAAAAGTCCCGGTGCAGAACAGGGGTTTGCTCAAGTCCTTTCAGAAGATAGCGAAAATGATCCGGCAGCGGCACGCCCATCTGTCGCAACAAAATCGCGGGCAAGTACGCGGGGCTGAAAAGATCGGGAATGGCGCCGGGGTCCAGCAGTTCCTTGGAATTCGCCCATAGAAGTCCCGGGACTTTCGCCAGTTGCAGCAAATATTCCGTCCCTTTCCCGGCCATGCCCGTTTCGTCGAGCAGCTTGGCCGCGAACGCCGGTTGGTGATCTCCGAAAAACAGGCAGATTACCGGCTCTTCGCGGCTTTCCAAATATTCCAGCAGTCTGCGCAATTGCCGGTCCGCGTCCAAAACGCCCGTGAGATAGGACTCGACCTCGCCCCGCATCCAGTCGGATAGATTGGCGGAAACGGCAACTTCGTCGGATTCGTACCGACCGCCCCAGAAAGGTCCGTGGTTTTGCATGGAAACCGCGAACAGCATGTATGGGCCGGTTTGCGAATCGATCGTCCGGATGATTTTGTCCGTCATGCTTTCGTCCGATATGTATTCCCCTCGTTTGGTCGCCCCCTCGAATTGATCGATGGAAATGAATTCGTCGAAACCGAAATTCGGATACACGAGGTTCCGGCTCCAAAATTTTTTGTAGAACGGATGCACGGCTATGGTCCGATAATTGTTCCGGCGAAGCGTCGATGCCAAGGAAGGGACGGGCGAGCGTATATAATGGTCGTAGGGTATGGCGCCCGAAGGAAGAAAGGCGTTGGAAAGCCCGGTCAGGGTCTCGTATTCCACCAGGCTGGTACCGCCCGCGTACGTGGGGGAGACCAGCGTAAAACGAGGATATTCGGACGAGAGACGATCGAAATTCTCCATCGGATCGACGTTGGTTTGAAAAGGAATCCCCCAAAGATCGGAAAAGGATTCGCTCATTACGATCACCAGGCTGACCGGCCGTCCCTTGAATCCGGTCCCGTTTGCTTGCGTTTCTTCGTTCGAAAGCACTATGTTCACCAGTTCCGGGCCGTATCCGGCGGGCTTGTCGATCAGCAACGGAGAAACATTCATGGAAAAGGCGAGCAAAAAGCCGTTCTTCCTGTAATTCAGGGTCTGATCCCAAACGATGTTCTCGATTCGGAGCTTGTTCCGGACGGGGACGAATTGCCAGTGCAGCAGTCCTGCGCAGGATAAGACCGCGGACATGATCGCGAGCCTTGCGCCGAATCCGAAACTCCTTTGGGATTTCCAGCGCCTGCAAACGATCAAGAAAAGAGCCACTGCGGAAAAGAACGCGAACCAGAGCCAGTTGTATCCCGGAAGCATGGCTTTTCCCAGTTTCAGTAGCTGTTTCGCGTATAAATAATCCCAGGAAAAAAACGGGGTTTTCAGAATGGCCAATTTAACGGCGTTGATTGCCGCCAAAAGAATCAAGAAAATGGAACCGAGAATCAATCCGACCCTGAAACGACCGGCCAAAGCGATAAAGAACGAAAAAACCAGGACATGGAGAAAGAGATTCAGCGCGGAAGGCGCGGGGAAGGAAGCCGCCCATTTCGCAGCCCCCGCCAGACTGCCCCGAGCAAGCGATTCCTGGATTGAAAGCGTGCATAAAGCGGCCAGCGGCAAAAAAAGAAGCGCCGACGGCAAATGTCTTTTATATTCGGTTTTCATAGGTTGTTCTCGCATCCAGTCAGTTAAAAAGTCGACGATTCCTTTCCGCAATAGTTCTCCCGCAACGGGTTCGCGTTTTTTCACGGCGAGCGTCGCCCAAAAGATTTTTGTTAGCGGGATATTCGATTCATGTTAGGAAAGCAATCTCCGTGCCGTTTTCAAAGAAAATCTACGCCGCGTTCGATTTCGGCCGGCCGCGTTTTTCGACCGGCAATTTCGAAGCCGAATCGCCGGATATTTAACGGTTGACACCCAAGTGCGAATTTTGCATAGATTCCATGGAACGAAGAATTCCAAGCATTTGCGGTTTTTCGGAAGAACCGCGACCGGAAAGGGAAAGGACGGTGCCCAGTGATAATCCTGTGCCATGAATGCGACATGCCTCACGTGAAGAAACCTCTCGTGGAAGGGGAGACGGCGAAGTGCATCCGTTGCGGCGCGGTATTGTACATGAAAAAACGGAACAGCCTGGATCGTACGCTCGCATTGACGCTGACGGCGTCGGTTCTGTTCGTGGTCGCCAATGCGTATCCGTTTTTGGAAATGAAAATCGAGGGGCGGCTGAAGGAAACCACCCTGCTCACGGGGGTCGTCGAGTTGATGGGCCAGCAGATGTACGGACTGGCGCTACTGGTCTTGTTTACGAGCGTGATTGTTCCGTTCCTGGAGATTTTCGGCTATTTGTACATCCTGGCCCCCTTTAAACTGGGTCGGACGTCGCGCGGCCTCGTTACCGTCTTTCGTTGGATAAAAACTCTTCAGCCTTGGGGGATGATGGAAGTCTTCATGCTGGGGATTCTGGTCGCGCTGGTAAAACTCGCAAAGATGGCCGACATCATTCCCGGCTTGGCATTGTACGCCTTCATGGCGCTTATTTTCGCGATCGCGGCAATGAAAGCCTCTCTGGATCATGACATGGTCTGGGGACGCGCGGGATTCGACAGGTGAAAAAAACGAAAGCAAGAAGAAATACCCCGACAGGAACGTTGTTGAGTTGCCACACATGCCGTCTGGCATGCCGCGCGCCGGAGACGGCGCATCCGGACCGTCCGGTTCGTTTGAAATGCCCCAGGTGCGGCGCGACGCTGCATCGCAGGAAGCCCGACAGCATCGGACGCACCTGGGCTTTGATTATCGCCGCATTCGTGTTCTATATACCGGCCAATGTCTTTCCGATAACCCGAGTCACATCGCTCGGCCATGTCCAATCCGATACCATCATGAGCGGGGTGATATATTTTTTCGCGACCGGCATGTGGCCCATCGCGCTCGTGATATTCGTCGCAAGCGTGGCCGTGCCGCTGATCAAGTTGCTCGTATTGACGTTCCTTGTAGTATCCGTGCAGCTGAAGTCCGATTGGAGACCGTTGGATCGAGCCAAGCTCTACCGGATGACGGAGGCCGTGGGACGTTGGTCCATGGTGGACATATACGTGGTGACGATACTCGTGGCGTTGGTGAAAATGGGAAATTTGGCCAATATCGAGGCCGGACCCGCCGCCGTTTATTTCGCGGCGGTGGTGGTCCTTACCATTTTCGCCGCGATGAGTTTCGACCCGAGACTGATTTGGGACAATATCGAGGATAAAGGAGCACATGACCGAAAGACTCACTGAAGGCCTTTCCATATCCGGCATTGCGGAATCCGAACTTCCGGTGGCGGAAATACGTTCCGGGAAGAAATTTTCCCTGGTCTGGCTTATCCCCATCGTGGCGATCGTCATAGGGGCTTGGCTGGCCTACAAGGCGGTATCCGAAAGAGGCCCCGTCGTAACCATTCGATTCGACGCCGCCACCGGCCTCGAAAAGGGAAAGACGCAGATCAAGTACAAGGACGTCCAAATCGGAAGAGTGGAATCCATAGCTTTGAGCGACGATCTTTCCCATGTAGTCGTAACGGCGGAATTGGACAAGCAGGCGGAAAAATATTTAAGCAAGAACACTCGTTTCTGGGTGGTCAGAGCGAGAGTCGCCGCAGGAGAGGTTTCGGGAATCGGAACCCTCCTTTCGGGGGCCTACATCGGTATAGATCCGGGAGAGCCCGGCGAACCGGCTCGCTCCTTCGTGGGTTTGGAAAAACCGCCATTGGTCACCAAAGATGCCTTGGGGCGGCATTTCACTCTTCGGGCCGGGAAGTTGGGTTCCCTGGATTTCGGCTCTCCCGTCTATTACAGGCAGATCAAGGCCGGACAGGTGGTCAAGTACGACATGCTGGAGGACGGCTCCGCCGTGGATATCCAGATCTTCATATCGGCGCCCTACGACAAATACGTTTTCAAGAACACGCAATTCTGGAATGCGAGCGGAGTCGACGCCGTCATTAATTCCTCCGGCGTGAAGATCAATACGGAGTCGATCGTGACGTTGCTTGTGGGAGGAATCGCTTTCGAAACTCCCGTCGATTTCGGTCCCGCCGAACAGGCTGGGAAAAACGAGGTTTTCACTCTCTACGCCAATTACGACCAGACAAAGGAACCCACATACGATGACAAGCAATATTATCTTTTGTATTTCGACGATACCGTGAGGGGGCTGGAGCCGGGAGCGGCCGTCGAGTTCAGGGGGTTGAAGATCGGGGAGGTCGTGGATGTCAGGCTCGAATTCCACCACGAGACGCTGGAGTTCAAGATTCCGGTGCTGATCGCCTTGGAAATCGAACGCGTGCGGGAATCCGGAGAGAAAAAGCTCGGAAGGAAAGCCATGCTTGACAGGCTTGTAAGGAAGGGATTGAGGGCGCAGCTCAAGACCGGCATGTTGCTGACCGGACAATTGTACGTGAATCTGGGAATATATCCGGACGCTCCGCCGAAGGAGGTCGATTATGGCGGCATGTATCCCGTGTTGCCCACGATTCCCGCTCCCATGGAGGAAATCACGGCGAGTCTTGCGCATTTCCTGAAGAGGCTTGAAGAAGTTCCCTTGGAGCAAATCGGCCAGGAAATCAACAAGACGCTGAAAGACGCGCAAGGTCTGCTGGCTTCCAAAGAGATAGCCTCGACAATGGAAGAACTGAAAAAGAGCTTGGAGCAAATCACCGCATTCTCCTCCAGCCTGAATTCCGACTTGACTCCGAAACTTGCCGAAACGTTGGATTCGGTGACGGGAAGCATCGATCAAATCAAACTTACATTGAAAAAAGCGGAGTCCATGCTCGACGACGATTCGCCGGTATCGACGGACTTGCAACGAACGTTGCAGGCGCTTTCGGCGGCCGCCCGTTCCATTCGCATGACGGCCGAATACCTCGAGCGTCATCCGGACGCTCTCATTTACGGGAAAGGAAAGAATCCATGAAAAGAAGAACGATTGCAATAAAGGTGTTGTTCGTTTGTTGTTCGGTCGCTTTGATCTCGGCTTGCCGGGGTCCCGCGCCTCCGGTTCAGTTTTTCGCGCTCAGTTCCGCTCTTCCGGAAAACGGGGCTCGGGAAGATCTTTCGAAAACCAAAGACTTGGCCATAGGTCTCGGTCCGCTGGTTCTTCCCAAATACCTGGACCGTTCCCAACTCGTGACCCGAATCGGTCCCAACCGCCTGGAGGTAAACGAATTCCACCGGTGGGCGGGAACTATCGAAAGCGATTTTCTGAGGGTTCTCACGGAAAACGTCTCTCTTTTGACCGGGACGGACGACATCGAACTGTATCCGTACCGGGGCGATTTCAAACCCGATTGGTCGGTGAAAATCAACGTGTTCGCCTTCGAGGGCATTCCGGGAGGACCGGTTCGTCTGGACTGCGTATGGGGGCTTTCCGGACCCGGACGAAACAGAGAGATTCCGCCGGTATCGACGTCGATAGTCGAACAGGCGGGACCGACTTTCGACGACTTGGTCTCCGCGGAAAGCAGGGCCATAGCGAAGCTGGCGAAGGAGATCGTGAACAAATTGAGGGAAAGGCTGTAGACGGACCATGGAAACCAAAGCGGAAGAAAGCGTTAAGGAACAGGCGTGCATGATCGTCGACGACGCGGGAAACGTAGTGGAGGTCGGCCACCCCTCCTGCGTCATGAAGCGCAAAGACTACTGGGAGGAAAAGGGATATCGGCTCGAGATCGGGGACAAGGAGGAGGCGCTTGAAAAATACATGAAGTATGTGAAATCTCTAAACGATCAGGATTTTACCTGAAAAAAGCGAATCTGGACTTGCGGTTCCATTGGCGGCAACATATCTGTATAAATCCTATTTTATATGGTTGTATGAGTTTGAGTTTTTTGGGAGGCGCTTCATGACATATGTTAAAAAAACAACCGAATTGGATCGGGATGCAATCGACAGGATTAAGGCTGCCTTGAATGCCAAAACCGAAAAAGATGCCATAAACACCGTCCTTAAACAGTTAGAGCCTGTTCGAAAAACCTGGAGCAGGCCCGGTAACAAGGCGGAACAAGGTAACCAGAGCTTCCAGCTCTGGTCCGATGCCGCGCAAGGTCGGACACTGTCGCGGACCTCGGCACGCCGGGCCAGGACAATCCAGTCGCCTTCGGGGCGCCGGACCAGGATGGTCCGGCTACCCTCGGGAGACCGCCCTCTCGAAGCACGGACGGGTTTTCGAACAGGCTCTTAGGCTCGACCGAGGCTGTGTATAATGGACATGGGAGACAGGCATGTTGACGGAATACAAAACCCGGGAATTTACAATTGACGAGTATCACCGAATGATCGAAGCTGGCATCCTTACGGAAAACGACAGGGTGGAACTCATTGAAGGGGATATTGTCGCCATGGCTCCAATAGGAAGTCTTCACGCGGCATGCGTGAACAAGTTGACTCGGTTGTTCACCGAAATTTTTGGAAAGGAAGTGATCGTGGCCGTGCAAAATCCCATACTTATCGGCGAATTCTCCGAACCTCAGCCGGACATCGCCTTGCTAAAGCCTCGGGCGGACTTCTATGCCGAACGCCTCCCGCGTCCGGAAGACGTCCGGCTCCTTGTCGAAGTGGCGGACACCTCTTTGGCTTTCGATCGCAAAGTCAAGCTTCCCCTTTACGCCAAATCCGGTATCCGGGAAACGTGGCTTGCAAACCTTGAAGAACAATGCGTGGAAGTATTCACCAATCCTTCGCGGCAAGGCTACAATCGCATCGAAATATACCGGAAAGCGGAGATCGTACGTTCCGCGACTTTTCCCGACAAGGGGTTCAAGATCGACGATATTCTGTGAAGACGGTTCGCCTGGATTGCGTATGGACGCTTGCCGGACCCGGACGAAACGTGGAGGTTCCGCCGGTATCGACATCGATAGGACCGATGGGGCGGTTACGTCCCGTTTGCCTCACCTGCATTTGCCAAATCTATCAACAATTTCGCTCCCAATTCCACTCGGTCGTCGGTGTCGATGCCATAATCCCGAGGGACTGCGCACAAAAGGTCCTCGCCAATTTTGTGTTTCAAGAAAACTTGATCGAGGGATGCTTTTAAGGGCAGGTCGGCGGGCATTTCTGAAATCATCCAGCCTTCGTCCACGCACTGGATGCTCATCCCGCAGTTTTTCAAAACCATCCGCCTGGGTTCTGTTTCGTACCCGGAAAACCAAGGGTCGGCGATAACATCGCCCAATTCGCTTGCATGCCAAACGGCCAACAGATAAGGGTCGCGATAATAGCCGCGCATGCTCGGATTTTTAAGCATGCAAACGCCGTATCCGCTGGGACTGATGGCATATCGACCCGATGCGGCTTCGCGCATGACCGGGTATTTCACGAAATAGTAACGCCAATCCAGCTTTTTCGACGCTTCGCATTGCCGAAGAAAATTTTCCTGGATTGTTCGCAGGCAAGCAAGGTTTTTGCCGGCTGCGGCAAATCGATCGAGCAGGCTTGTCAGCGCGTTGACAAGACGCGGCTCTCTGCTGTCCATGAACAGGTCGCGCCACGGTGTTTCGCCTTTTATCGCGCCGAAATCGGAAAAACGATAGCCAGTCCAACGATTCTTTTGACGCGAATAGTCGCCGACAGCTAGTAAGGCTCCGGTTAATTCCCTCCAACAGGAAGGATCGTCGAACAATGCATGAAACGCTTCGGTCCGGTTAATAAAGAGGTGCGGGTCGATCGACCGATCGAAATCGAACGCGAAAAGACAGCCGCGCAGCAATGTGTGATCTTCGAGCCGATACAGCGTATCGCGAAGCATAGGGTGTCGCTCCAGCAACGCTACTTTTTCGATTTCGTCGGCAACCTGATAGCGATTGAATGCGGTAAAGTCCTGTAACGCGCCATCGACCACGAGACGTTTGACTTCAGACAGGAGTTTATACATGTCGTCCCTGCGGATACGGCCTCCGCCCGAAGCTTCGATTAGATTTCGAAGAATGCGCGCTTGGCGCGGAAAGTTTTCGGTTTTATGGATGCGCGACAACAGCATGGCGTAAAGCAGCAAGGTGTGCGCAAAGGTCCATGGCGATTGGCCGTACAGGCGGCAACACGCGGCAAACAGGTCCACCGGGCTTTCGCTCCCGGGGGCGTTGTCGAATGCATTGAAAAGAAGGAGCGGGTCGCTGTTGACACCGGGTTTTGCAGTAAAGAATCTTTCGAATTCTTCTTTAATTTTTTTCTCGTGCCAGACATCGAACGCCTGGAACATAAATTCGAGATTTTCGGAAGCGCCCGCGTTTTCTTTGCCGTATACCTTCTCCGCCAAGTCTTCGGCTCGGGTTTCGTCGGCGAACGAAAGGCCGTCGCGCCAGGCGCAAACCTCCGTGACGAAACGGAAATAACGCATATATTCGTCGTCGATAAGATTGTCTTCGCCCCGGTAGGGCCACAACGAGTCGGACCATTCGATATCGACCTTTTTTGCGAATTCGTCCGTTTTTTTTTCGGAATGCGCGTCTTTCAAAACATCTTCGAATTGCGCCTTGAAATTTTCGAACGCCGTCAACGGCTTGCCTCGGGAATTCATCTTGATATACAGATCGTCCGTCAGGCCATTGGCTTCCACGGATAGCTCGTGAAAGCTGACGGCGGGTTGCAGCGGGTCTGTCAGGCGTTGCCATGCGACGGAGCAGGTATCGTCGTCGAACTTGGAAAAGCGCGAGTGAATGGCGTCGAGCACGACCAACATGGATTGGATGGTAGGATCGTTCTTCCAAGTGTAAAGATACCAGTCCTGATCCGTAAGGCACTCGGAAAGGCGTTCTTCTCCGGCAAGGGGTTGAAATTCCGTCAAGCGCTCGCAAAACAGCCTGGCGCCTGGACGCGTGGCATAGGCGAATTTCGTCCAGGGCTGGTTTTGGATCGGCATGCCTGCGCGCCACGCCAAATACCAGTGCAATAAAAAAAGCGTGGTCAAACGCTGCTGTCCATCCAGAGGGCAGAACGCGCCATTTTCCACGTCCCCGTAAACGAAATCCAGGCTGATCGGTTTTCCCTCGGGCTGAACTGCGGCGACGATGGCATCGAGAAAGTCGCCGCGAATGCGCTCCACGGTCTTCCCTTTTCTGCCTTGCGCGTAGTCCCGCTGAATCAAAGGTATTTCAATCCGATCGACAACCGGCCGGTCGGAGGTTCGTTGCCCGAAAAATCCGGCGAAAGAGGTTTCGCTAGGCATTTTGGCTTGGTTCATGCTTATTTCTCCTCGGGTTTGAGATAGCCTGCGTCCTTTAGCGTGGAGACAATGGCTTGGATGTAGCTTTCCTTGTCCTGCGGACTCCAAAAGTGAACTTGTTGCGCATTCGCGCCGGTATAGTATTTCAGAAACACATTGCGGGTACATAGAGGGATATAGCCGCCTCTGCGATCGATCTTTAGAATGTTTTGTCGCTTTACCTCGAACACCGAATTGCTCAAAGCGCTGTTGTCGTCCCTGGTTAGCAGCGCCAGGTTGCCGATCGAATGAACGTCGTTGTTCGTCGCCGGTTGCTCCGTGCCTTGGCGGGCACTGAAAACGTCGAAGACACGACCGGCAAGACTCTGAAACGTCGGCTTGAAATTGGTCGCCGTATCGATTTCCCGAAGAGCTGTCTCCATGTCTTGCAAGAGGGTGTCGCGCGCATCCTCTTCCGTCGAGAGCGATTTTAGAGCCTTCATGTGAGATTCCAGCCAAGCCTTCCATTGTTTTTTGTCCGTGAGAGGCTCGGCGTTCTGCGCGTGAATATGTTCAAGCGACCACGTTCTTCCGACATGCCGACGAAAGGGAAAGCGTTGCCCGGCGCGGGACACGGATTCGACGTTCATCAGCAGCAAAGCGTCTAAGAGTTTGGGACGATTGCTTGTCACGTCGTAGCTCAAACTCGTCAACTTGGATTCGGTAAGGCCGATATTGACACGGATAAGCTTGTCCAGCTCGTTTTCAAAATCCTTTTTTCTTCGTTTTTTGGCCAGCTCCACTAGTTCGCCCAGGGAAGTATCTGTAGCCACCAGCATGCCGATCTTGTTGTAAAGACGGGGTTCGCCGAACCAGCCCAGAATCAGGGCGTGAAGTTCGACGACTTTGTTCCAGAAATTCGAGGTTCTCTCTTTGACGTCCGTTTCGATTTCGCCGCGAAGAGTATCGAATGTATGGTAACGAGGACGTTTTCCTTTGGGCTTGACCTTCGCGTCGGCCAAGGTATCGAGCAAAAGGCTGATGCGAGTCGGGTATTTTTCGGAATCTTCGCTCGTGTTCGCGCCGGCTACGAAAGCCCAGATATCCGGGTCGTGCAAGTCGCGCTCGATAAGGTCCCACTGCGCCGCGAGTTCGTGAGCGCGCTCGTCTTTATCCTTGCGAACGCCGGAAAGAAGCAGCGCCTTGACCAGTTCGGCGTCTGTCAGCGGTATTCGCCCCACGTTCAGTCGCCTGAACAGAGCCATGGAATCCTTCTCGTCGTCGTCCGGATTGCCCGGCGCTTCGTACCATATGATCCGCACGGCTTTAAACAAATACTCATGAAGCTTGCAGGCTGAGAACTCTTGGGCAAACTCGTCCCCTTTCTCTCGAAACCACTGTCCAATGCGCTCGTATGCTTGGTAGATGTGAAAATAGTCGCTATTTTCGTTCCGCTTTGCCGGATCGAGCGTCTTTAGATATTCCTCGCTGCCGGGACGGGTTTGATACCTGATCGCGTAGGGGGCGCCCATCTTTTTCCAGCCTTCCTGTCGGATGTATTGAAAAATCAGGTACAGTGTGGTCAACCGTTGCTGCCCGTCGATTAGCTCCCACTCGCGGTTTTGTTCGTCGAGATCCCTGCCGCGAGGTTTTACGACTATCGGTTGCAAGCTGTAGTTTTTGCCGTCGCAGGCCCAGATATCGTCCAACAAACGTTGCACGTCGCAAGCATCCCAACGATAACCGCGCTGGTATCGAGGAACATAAAAAATACCTCGAATATCGCCTACCAATTTGTGGCCAAGTCTCGATTGGAGTATTTCGGGAGTCGTTTCCATCGTATGCTCTTCGTTTATAGTATTATCATTGGCAACCGGATAATAACTCGCATGAACCGCCTCGGATTCCCATTTCTTCTAATGAACGGTAATCGAACGGTTTCGGTCTTCGCGGAATTTGTCCTCTTTGCCGACAAGTTCGATCCACCTGTTTTTTGCCTCTTTTAAACCAAACATCTAATATTTGCAAAGGGTTTTTTCGTCTTCCAAAATTTAGAGACGTTCGCCGTGGATGGATTCGCCGATGTCGAAATATGTTGCGTAGATGCTGTCATTCTTGCTATTCGTCGAATTTAATGGATTTGACGAGCGTTTTCAACCGACATAGCCCATACAGGAGGAAGCGAGCATGCGTTATACACCGAAGTTCGTGCGGATTGTGGCGATCAGTATGTTCCTGCTTGCGATGCGAGGAGGAATTGGAGAGGCGGCCGATTTTCAGGGCGACTGGGTTGCGGGGGAAGACACGGAGTTGTCTTTCAGCCTGGATTTGAGAGTGGATGGCGAGAAGCTTTCCGGCTATCATTGCGGAACAACGGAAAACGCCGCCCGGATCGACTGCGGCATCGAAGGGGACGACATGACGATCGCGGGAAGCGTGGCGGAAAACCGCGCCGAAGTGCAATTCACGAGCGCCTATAGCGGAGAAGCCGGAAGGGCCCGTTTGACTTTACGGGCCGACGATACGCTGCTCTGGGAGATCACCTCATTTCCGGACGGAGAATATTATCTTCCGGAAAAGGCCGTCCTGACCCGGTCCAAAACGGCCCGAACGCGCGACGAATCGTCCGTAAACCCGTTGGAGGGTTCGCTGGAGAGCCTCTCCGAATCGGTCGCACGGGACTTGAAGGCCAAGTCGTATCGATATCCGGTCAAATTGCGATCCGAGTACGCGGTCCGAGACGATTTCAACTTCGACGGCATAGACGATATGGCCGCCATCTTCCTCCCTGTCGCCGCCAATATGGACGATCCGCAGGCGGAGGTTCGCAATGAAAACCAATTCCTGGCGATCGGCTTCGGCGCCCCCGGCGGAGGAATGGAGTTGGCGTTGAATGCGCAAGACGTTCCCTGCTTGGCGTGCGGCGGAGGATACGGCGAACCGGAATTGGGTTTGACCTCGCGGAACGGCGTCATCGCTTTCGGAAGTTACGGCGGTTCGAGCTGGCGATGGGAGGTCCTTCGGAAAATCCGTTACGAGCAGGGGGCGTTTCGCGAAATAGGACACACCGAAAGCTCGTACCAGATCGGGTCCGAAATCGTGTTCTCGTACGATATCAATCTGAACACGATGGATGCGATACGAACCTACGCGTATAAACAGCAGCGGGGGGCGCGGGGGGAAGTGCGTTTCAAGCATTTCGCGGCCAGCCGTGCCACGGCCCCGTTGACGATCGACGGGGTCTTGAACGAAGCGGACTGGAAAACGACTCGAAAATCTCATGTTCGGGAAGCATCTTCGATCCCGTATGGACCGGAAAACTGGTCCGGGGCGTCGGACCTGAGTTTTTCCGCCTCCGCGCTGTGGGACGACCAAGCCTTCTATGTAGGCCTTGCCGTAACCGACGAAACGGTCGTGCCGGTGGAAAACTCGGATAGAATGCTCACCGGGGATCATCTGGAACTATGGTTCGATTTCGCCGATTCATTGGTGAAGTGGGATGTCGAAGGCTGGCCGTTTCGCCAGAAGCCGGACGGTTCGATCCGGCAGATAGCCGTCGGGGTGCCTTCGTCGGGAGACGCCGTGTTTGTTCGGATGCTTTATCCTGATAAAGCGAAGCAAGAAATCGGAATTACGGGGGCGGTGTCGCGAACCAAGGATGGATATGCGATGGAAGTACGCATTCCGATCGGAGTCTTCGAAGAAATCGCGCCGTCGGATTTCGAATGGAAGGTCGATCTCGATTTCGGGTTCAGCGTCGTGGTTTCGGACACGGACGATCCCGCCGACAGGCGCCAGGATTGTCTAATGGCGTCTTCGCCGGTGAAATGGGGCAATCCCTGGACGTTCGGAGGCGGTTCTCTGGCGGCGACGCATCAAAAACCGGAATTCCCTTCCGAAAATTGGCGCGCGCGATATTGATCGGCGGAGGAGAAAAAAACGAGTGGCGCACGGCCACGTTTCGCGGTTCGAGACTTCGATTTCTCCGGCGGATTCGCGCAAGCCTCGCTTAAATTGGCGAACTGATCGGCGAGTGTATCAACGCCCTTGGATTTCGCCTTTCAACAGCTTTTTCAAGCCTTCCAACGTTCCTTTCCACGCCGCGTCCTCGCCCGCCATGATAGCGACGATCGTATTTTCTTCAACGCTCACCTCCAGGACAATTTCCTCGTCTCCGACTTTGAAGACCGCCTCGCCCCAGCGTTCCGCCGGAAGTCCGGTCGTTTCGCAGTCGTAGTCGGTCCTGATTTCCCCTGTCATTCTGATTTCGCTCATTTTATCGCTCCCGTGTCGTTGCAAAGGTTGAAAACAGACGGAATCCGCAGTCAAAACGATCGGGATTTCCGGTTCTTCCGCGTATAGTTTTAATTTTTCGGAAACGGCTTTGTCAAGCTCGCAAAGGTTGTTCAAGCCGCAATTCTATCTTTCATTTTTGTTCGAAAGGCGAGGAGATTCTATCCGCCTCTTGAAATAACTTTTCCGCTGTTTAAACTTAAAAAGTTAAACAAAAAAGGAGGAACGAATTCAACATGGCATTGCAAGATCTTCCGGTTCCAAGCCATTTCGAGTCGGAAAAAGTGGGGAGCGTCTGGAAAGTCGATTACGAGCAGCGGGCGAAGGATGCCGAAAAATGGCGGGACAGGTACGATTTCAAGCCGGCGGCTCGCGACCGGAAAAAAATAATGTTGTTGCTGGTGGACGTGCAGAACACCTTTTGCACGCCCGGGTTCGAACTGTTCGTGGCTGGACGCTCGGGCAAGGCTGCGGTCGAGGACAACAAAAGGCTGTGCAAATTCGTCTACCGCAACTTGAACCACCTGACGAAAATCTGTCTGACCATGGACACTCACGAGGCGATGCAGGTTTTTCACGGCATTTTCCTCGTGGATCAACACGGGGAGCATCCGGATCCCTTCACGACCGTGACGGCGGAGGACGTGGAAAAAGGCGTATGGCGATTCAACGATAAAATCGCCGATACGCTGGAAATCGATGCGTCCTACGGTCGACGCTATCTCGAGCACTACACGAGGAAACTGGCGGAGAGCGGCAAGTACGAACTGACCGTCTGGCCCTATCACGCTATCTTCGGAGGAATAGGCCATGCCGTGGTGTCCTCGGTGGAAGAGGCCGTGTTTTTCCACTCCATCGCTCGCCGCGCGAGGCCCGATTTTCAGGTCAAGGGCAAAAACATTCTTACCGAAAACTACTCGGTCCTTAGCCCCGAGGTCCTCTTCGGGCCCGATTCGAAAAAAATCGGCGGGAAAAACGAAGCTCTGATCCAGAAAATCCTCGAATACGACGCGGTCGTGATCGCGGGCCAGGCGAAAAGCCACTGCGTCGCGTGGACCGTGGACGACCTGCTTTCGGAAATAAAAGCGAGACGCGAGCCCGAACTTGCCGAAAAGATTTACCTGTTGGAGGACTGTTCGTCCCCGGTGGTCATTCCCGGCGCGATCGACTACACGGAAAAGGCCGACGCGGCGTTTCAAAGGTTCGCCGATCACGGCATGCATATCGTTCGGTCCACGGAATCCATTTGCGAGTGGGCCGGAATAGACGCCGGAAAGAAGACGCAGACGTCGTAATCCCGAAAAGCACCGAAAATCCAAACAACGAACGGAGGTTAATTCATGGCGATGACAGCGATCAATCCCGCGACCGGCGAAGAGCTGAAGGCCTACCCGGAGACATCCGAAAGAGAGGTGGAAAATATCGTCCGGGAATCGGACGCTTTCTTTAAAAGTTGGCGCAGGCGGACCTTTTCCGAAAGGGCGGAGCTAATGAAAAAGGCGGCCTCGATCTTGAACGAGCGCAAGGACGAATACGCGAAGCTCATGGCCGTCGAGATGGGAAAGCCTGTCGTTGACGGGCGGGCCGAGGCCCAAAAGTGCGCCTGGGTTTGCGAGTTTTTCGCCGAACACGCCTCCCGTTTGCTGGAACCCGAAAACGTGGAAACCGAAGCCCGTCGCAGTTTCGTGACGTTCCAGCCCATAGGGATTGTGTTGGCGGTCATGCCTTGGAATTTTCCCTTCTGGCAGGTGTTCAGGTTCGCGGCGCCCGCTTTGATGGCGGGAAACACGGTGCTGTTGAAGCACGCTTCCAACGTGCCCGGATGCTCCCTGGCCATAGAGGACGTTTTCCGGAAATCCGGGTTTCCGAAAGGAGCTTTTCGCTCGTTGTTGATATCGTCCGACCAAGTCGGAAAAGCGATCGAAAATCCGCTTGTCAGGGGCGTTACGCTCACCGGAAGCCGGAGCGCGGGCAGGACCGTGGCGAAGAAGGCCGGGAGCGTGCTCAAAAAAACGGTTTTGGAACTGGGAGGGAGCGATCCCTACATCGTTTTGGAAGACGCGGATCTGGAGGAAGCCGTCAAGGCCTGCGTCGCGGGCAGGCTGTTGAACTCGGGACAAAGCTGCATCGCAGCCAAGCGATTCATCGTGGTGGAGCCGGTCCGCAAAGAGTTCGAAGAGATGCTTGTCGAGGAAATGAAAAAGAAGATCGTCGGGGACCCGCTTCTGGAAGACGTCCAGATCGGCCCCCAAGCGAAGGATAAATTGAGGGAGAAGCTTCACAAGCAGGCGACCGATAGTATCCAAAAAGGCGCGAAACTTCTCTTGGGCGGAAAAATGCCCGCCAGTTCCGGCTTTTTCTATCCTCTTACGGTGCTTACGAACGTGGCCCCGGGCATGCCCGCTTTCGACGAGGAAACCTTCGGGCCGGTGGCGGCGGTAGTTCCCGCCAAGGACGAGGCCGAC
>CAZNTU010000014.1:0-49542 GCA_964575975.1 uncultured Desulfobacteraceae bacterium | reverse complement strand
TTGGTGAATATCGTCAAGACTTGCCGGAGACCTTTGCCTTGAACGCCTACGAGGTGGTCCTCCGGAACGAAAACGTCTCCGAACAGCAGGCGGGTCAGATCCGAAGGAATCCAAACCTGCTTGTTCAGCTTTTTTCTTTTGACGCCCTTTGCATGCAGGTCCACTAGAAACATGGACATTCGGTCGTTCCTTGCTGCCTGCGGGTCGGAGACGGCCGTGACGATCGCCAGGTCGGAAATGTACCCGTTGGTCACGTAGGCTTTGGTTCCGTTCAGCAACCAGCCTCCATCTACCTTTCGGGCGCTCGCCTCGATGGCGGCCACGTCGCTGCCGGCCGTTCCTTCGGTGTTCCCCAGGCACATCAGCGTCTCTCCCCCGGCGGCTGATCCCCCATACCGGCGCTTCAGATCGTCAGAACCGAAAAGGAACAGCCCCAGCAATCCCAGATCGATTTGAACCAGCAGGGCCACGGCCAACCCCGGCGACACCTTTGCCAGCTCCTGCGCAATCAGAGCCTGCCGCAAGGCCGATCGCCGAACAAGGACATTGTCGGCCCGGGAGATTCCGTACCAGCCTGCGGCGGCGAAATCCGCGAAAAATCGAGCGGGTATTTCCCGGTTTTGGTTCCAAACCGGCAGTTCCGGGAGCACCCGCGATTTTAAAAATTCTCTGAATCGTACTACTTCTTCGGTCAGTTCGTCGGGAATCGAAAAGTCCATGCGCTCTCCGTGGGCAGTCGGCAAATTGTTAAGGCCTTCGGCCGATCAAAGCGACCTCCGCTCCTTTTTCTCGGCTCGACCCGTCAATATACGTTAGCCATGAACCGCCCCAAAACAAGGTATGGCTAAATCGATATTTATAGAATAAATATAATTCATTTTATAATGCTGGATATTTATCTCGCCGATAGATACAATACGATTCCAAAAACGTATCTGGAGGCGAAGAATGCTGAAAGCCTTGTTCGGCCTGTTCGTAGAGAAAAGTCCCGTCCCCGTAATGGCTTGCGGGATGATGGATCGAATATTGAATCCCGGGCAAATCGCTCGTGGTCTACGATCCGTCGCTTCGCCTTCCGATCGACGTTTTCCCTGCGAGGACGGCCATGCGCAGGAAAGATCCCTGTTCAATTTGGCGCTGCCGACGGTCGAGGCGGGAGACGCGCGGGTCGCCGACCGCAACTTCCGCACGGTCCACTTCACCTGCGGAATCGCCGCGCGGGACGCTTTCTTCATCGTTCGCGAGCATGGAAACTATCCCTGCAAGGCGCTTGGAAAGGAAAAGCACGTCGGCAAAATCTCCTTGGGCAAGGCATACGAACAGCCGGTGGCGGTTTCGGACTCCAAAGGCAAGAGCGCAACCGTGTCATTTTGTCAAAATTTGCATATCTTCAATGTGCTTTACCGGAAAACCGAACTTGTTCCCACAAAAAAATGCACGCCTTGGGCATTGTTTTTGAGAAGGGTGCAAAAATGGCCTGCCCCCAAGGATGCGTTTTGAAGATCGGCCAAAATTAGAATTGCTGGTCGTATCGATATTCCGGCCCTCCATGGCATTATGGAAAAAGGCCGTATAAAAAGCGGTTGACAAGTCGAAAAATATATACCACAATGTGGCATCTACGGTGGGATGCAAGATCCAAGTATGCGTCGGACAAATCCTTTGTCGGAGACAATTCCATTTAGAATACAAATCGCATGTATGAGCGGAAAAGCAGGAACGATAATTGTGCGCGCCGTTTCGAAACGGCGTTCTGTTGAAAACGATACAATCAATAAGGAGAACACATGAGGATGCATTGGATGCGACGGACTCGTATGCTTGTTGTCGGAGTTGTTGGAATGCTGGTTTTGTGGGGTGGGCTTGGGCTCCGCGATGCGGCGGCGGGATGAGGCGAGGCGGATTTGAAGCTGACCGTGAATGTCAGCGCAGGAGAAGGCAACAGGGTGGAGGTCGATGGCGTCTCCCCGAATTCGTACCCGCAAGTTTACCAGTATTCCCAGCAGACGGATGTTACTGTCGAAGCAATCCCTGCGGAGGGGTACACCTTCTTATATTGGAGAGGGTGTGTCGACAGCGCCGAGAATCCTTTAAATATCTCGATCGACAGCGCGAAGAGCCTCACGGCTTATTTTTCCTACTCGGGCATGCTCGCCGGCACGGTCGGTGGGCGCATCTGGAACGATCTGAACAAAGACGGCATTCAGGAATATCTTACCTCGATCAAATATGTTTCCGGCATGAAAGTGGAACTGTATCAAGCCGACGGCACTCTGGTTGCGACCACTGTAGCAGAGGGCGGCTTTTACAGGTTCGCCGATGTCGAGTACGGGCAGTATTACATTTTCTTTGACGTTCCGTCTCCGTATGTTTTCACCTTGGAGGGCCAAGGGGACGAAGAGATGGACTCCGATGCGGACAGGACCGGAAAGACCGACGTTTTCACGATCGGCGAAAACTCGGCGAGCATATACTTGGATGCCGGCGTGTACGAGATCGATTCGAAGCATTTGGAGGTGTCGGTTTCGGAAGCACATGCGTTGGCTGTCGCAAATCCCGATCTCATCGTAGTGGACGTACGAGAACCAGAGGAATTTTGCGAGGGCCATATCTAAAATGCTCTGAATATGCCCTGGAATTCGGGAGACTTCGGCAAGAACTATAAGAATCTGCCTGCGGATTCCGACATTCTCCTGGTGTGCAGAAGCGGCCACCGCAGCCGGCATGCCGCGGAATTTTTGGATTCCGTCGGATACGAGTCGGTTTACATCTACAATCTGGAAAAGGGCATGTTGGATTGGGATGGAGGTGTCGTAAGCTGTTACGAGGGCGAACCGGTTCTCTTCTTCCAGCATATCGCGACGGCAGGCGAGTACAATACCGAGATTGGCATTGTGAACATCACCGACGATCGAAAAGTAGAAGGCACTTTCAGGGGCTACGACCAGCAGGGAGGGTTTGTCTCGGAAAGCGGCCTTGTCCACCTGAATCCGCATTCCAGGCTTGCGGTTTCCGTCGAAGATTATTTCCAGAATGCCGATTCGATTCGATATGTCGTATTCGAGTCGGAGAAACCGGTTTACGATTCGGTGGTGGTCGGATATGCAAAGTACTTCTTTCCGGGCGGTTCCACCTCGGCAGTACCCGCCAAAAAAGCTGCTCCGACGGAAGACGTCCATATTCCGCATATCGCCTCGGATGAAATCTGGATGACCGGAATCGCGCTGCTCAATCCCGGCCCGGAGGACAAAAATCTGGAAATCGAGTTCGACGATACGCAAAGGAAAACAATCCTTTTGCCGGCGTTCGGACATAAGGCGTTTACTATTGGAAGTCTATTCGGCGATACGCCTAAACAGCAGGACGGGCCAAGGTCGGCTTTGATTAAAAACAGCGCTGGAGTTTTGGCCATGGAAGTCTTCGGGCGGTTGGACCAAAATTCGTTCGGGGCGATTTCGCTTTCGGAGAACGCCGCCAATGTGCTTTCCTATCCGCTGATCGCCGACGAATCGCCATGGTGGACCGGGATCGTGGCCTATAACACGTCGGAACTGCCATGCGACCTGACCATAAAACCTTTTACGGCACAGGGCGAGGCCTTGGAAGAGCAAACGGCGATTTTGGGAAAGCGCGAACAATATATTGGCACGCGAGAATCGTTGCGGCTTCCCCCGGAAACCGATCACGTGCAAATACAGGGTTCCCGAAAAATCACCGGTTTCATGCTTGTCGGAAAAGGACAGCGCATGGGCGGGAGCGAATTTGCAGGGTTGGGAAGAAGACAAGGCGTTTTGCCCAGGCTGGAAAGAGACGGTTGGACTTCGATTGTCATGGTCAACCACGGGAACGAAGCGATCGAGGCGACTCTCAATGCATATACCGACGGCGGGGCGTTGGTCGAGTCGAAAAAGCTGAATTTGAAGGCGCATGAACAACAGGTGGTCGATCCTTTGGTGTTCTTTGCGTCCGATATAAAGGAAGCAAGTTATATTTACTTTACGGCGACCGGCGATGTCGGAGCGCTTCAATTCAACGGGTCGAAAGACGAGCGAATGCTTGATCTGCTCCCCGCGCTGTAATCGGCGAGAAGGACGACGGCGCGACCGACGGTTTGCCGCGCTTTCGCGGCCGTTTGGCAGTTGGAATACGAATCGAGGATCGACCCCGCCAGCAAGGCGGGGTCGATCCGGATTTAGGGGCCGCCTTCGCCCGCGTTGGATTCGGAGCGGCGTGGTTCTTCGGTTGTCAGGAGGGTGATGGAGTCGGGTTTGGATCGGCGGAATCGATCATCTCCAGAAAATCCTTGAAAAAATCGCATGTATTGCAGATTTTCATTTTCTTTTCCCAAGTGTCCTGCGCACATCCTTCGCATTTTGTTCCGCAAATAAACCAGCACATATGTCCGACTTGAAACTCCCAGGAGGGACACGCCTTTTTCCGTTCCACGGGGCAGTCCTTGCAAATCCAGCAAGGTTCCTGGGGCATCTTGGCCTTGTACTTTCTGGCCAGCAGGAAAAAGAGCTGCCTTTCCACATGCGGCGGTATTTTCCGCCACCCCTGTTCGTAGCTGGTTACGGCTTTGAGCGAAATACCGAGGAGTTGCGATGTTTCCTTCTGGGTTTTACCAAGTTTTTGGCGATAGCGAACGAACTCGTAATTTGTCATGATCGCGCCTCGAATCCTCCGAAGTTTATTTTTAGCCGAAAACCATATCATTCCAATAATTGCGAAGTCAACCGAGAATCTCGACCGATGAGGCCATCTTTCGGATTTCGTCGTAGACCGCGTCGGGGTCGTGTTCGTAGCGTTTCGAAAAGTGGAAGGGGGCGAGGCGCTCGACTCCGGCGGCGCGGGCGATTTCTGCGGCCGCGAGGGTCGTGAGGTGCTGGGTGGCTTCGGCCTTGTCCCGGTCCGCGACCGTGAACGCGGTCTCGCAGAACAGCGTGTGGGCGGAACGGGCGAGCGCGATCAGCTTTCGGCGGTTTTCCGGGGTGTCGGCCATGTCGGCGGCGTAGACGAGCTTTTTTCCGGGATAGGCTTCTATGAGTTTTTCCGCCAGTTCTCCCGCAGACTTTCCCGTCCCGTCGGGAAGTTGGATTTCAGTTTCCGGGGTACCGGCGAGGACGGCCTTTTTCAGGCGGCCGAGCCAAGGGCCGGGCGGCAGGCCGGTGGATTCCAGTTCGTTCTTGTTCACGGCGATTTCTCGCGAAAACGCGAGGGAGTAGGCGACGGACGGAATGTCGTGGTCGCATACGACGGCTTGGACGATGTAGTTTTCGTCGGCCAGGATCGTTCCGTCCTGTACGATCCGTTCCGGCAGAGGGATCCTTGCCTTTCCGGGTTGAAGCCTGGCGCGCTTGAGAAAACGGTCGCCGATTTCGCACACCTCGAAAACGGGGCCGTCGTCGCCGATCCTGTCCCAGGTGACGGCGCCCAGGAAATTTTCGATGCGGGCGACGGTTTCCGGGGGACCGAAGATTTTGCAGGGCTCGAAAGGTCCGATTCTGGAGCGCAGCAGCCAAAGAAATCCGCCGATGTGATCCACGTGGGCATGGCTCAGAAACACGGCCCTGACTTGGTGGGCCGCTTTGGCTTGCAGGCGCGCGGGGTCGCCCAAGTCGAAGAGGAAGCTTTGCTTGAGATTCCGGATTCGCACGTGGAGCAGGGGATCCCCGAAAACGCCGCCGACGAGGACTGCCCATGCCGGTCCCACTTGAGTGGAGACCGGTACGCTGACGCTGCCGGCGTTCGAGGCGAAAGCGTGCGGTCTCATCTCATCCGGTATGCGCCGGCGTCCCGCGTCATGAAAGATGCGAGGGAGCGTTCCGAGCATGCCCTCCCTGTTTCGCGCGGCGTCCCGGAGCAGGACGGCGGCGGGGGGCGCTTTCGACGTCGCGGGCGACAACCGCATCGTCAGTTCGCCTCCGGACAGTTCCAGCACTTCCCCCATGCGGAGCGTTTCGCCCCCGGCGGAAAGCAACGCAGCCTGCCTGCCTTTCCAGGCCTCCGGTTCTTCCTTGGGCGGCGGCGTGCCTAAAACAAGCGTTCGGCCGAGGGAGATCGTCTCTTGGACGGCGTCGGAAAGAAAGCTGTCCCACATATAGGTCCGCCGCTTTATTCTTTCGGTCGGGGAAGGTCGCCTTGCCTCGGGGGAGGACGAGACATGGATCGTCTCCGCGCCAAGCGAAGCCAATTCCTGCTCGAGCGGAGAACGTTCTCCGGCCCGATGGAGCGCCAGCACGGCATCCACGCGAAGAATTTCCGCAAGAGCGGTCAGGAGTTCGGCGCCGCTTGCTCCTCTCGCGACTCCCGGCGGATCGATCACGACAGGGACATTCTTGCCCGTTCTCTCGAGGATTCGGATCAGGCGGCGGGTCGCCATGGCAAGCGGCAGGCGGAAACGGGCGGCGTCAAGCGTACACAACGCCTGGCAATCGCCCCAATGGAAATCGTCTCCGCGCCACCATCCGCGACAGACCGCTCCCGGCACTCCGAAAAGGGGAGTGCCGGGGTCGAGCGACAGAATTTGGCATCCGTCGGCCGAACGGCTCCAATTTCGGGCCAATTTGAAAGCCAGCGTCGATTTTCCCGCTCCCATTTCGCCCCAAACGAGGATTCGGCGTCGTCCTTTCAATCGAAGCGCTAATCGCTGTTCCTTTTCGTTGTTTATGGACGTTTCGTCTTTCATTGGCATTTTTTCGCTTTCGAAAATATGCGGGTATTTTTCCCCTTACCTCCATATAATTCCGATACGTATTATAAAATAAGGTCCGATTCCAAATTCGGGATTGTCAGGTTCGTTTTGAACGCGTTAAACTCGTTGGGCTCGTTCCCTGCGGAGCGTGGGAACGAGTCGGCCAAACGAGCAACGGTTCATAGCCGTTCGCATCCCGCTCAATGGTCGCTTTTCAGGCTCTCGGCGGCCAGCCGGCTCACTTTTCGTCGGACAAGTTCCTGGTCGATAAAGATTTCGATATTCGAGTGGTCTTCGAGGAGTTCCAGCAAACGGGATTTCACGGGGGCGATGTCGAGGGGGCCGACTGCCCAGGCGGCAACGCCTCTGAGATTCGCGTCGTCGGAGAACATGTAGGGAGCGAGATGGGGAGGGCAGTCCGCCATGATTTCGGGGCGCGCGCGGGCGAGCCTCCCGACTCCCCAGACCGCGCCTCGCTGAAGCATTTCGTACTCCAGGTAGTTTCCGTCCTCGCGAATGTACGATACGAGAATGTTCCTGAACTCGTTCGCGAGCCGGGGACTTCGGGCGAGTATCTCCCCCATGGCCTCGGGGGAGCCCCACCCGATGCCGCCCGATTCGTCGTTGAGATTCCACATGAGTCTTCGCATCACCACTCTGGCCGACTCGACGTCGGTTTCGGCCATTTTCGCCACGACCGCCCCCATGGCCGTCACGGCCCGCCATCGGACAAGGGCGTCCTTGTTGTAGAAGAACGAAAACAGCGGGCCGACCGTCTGTTTCAACGGGAAATTTTCGATTTTCCCGAGCGACGTCTTGAAATCCTCGCGGGAAAGAAGATC
The DNA here is from genome assembly GCA_964575975.1 of uncultured Desulfobacteraceae bacterium. GTDB lineage: Bacteria > Desulfobacterota > Desulfobacteria > Desulfobacterales > SKZT01. The sequence continues at coordinate 42,006 of CAZNTU010000014.1, read as the reverse complement.
GAACACTTCCTTCTTCAGTTTTTTTGTCGTTTTTTCCATGGCTTGTACGGTTTTTTTTCAGAAGGTGACGATTTCGTAGCCCTTTTCGCGATAGCCCGCCATGCCGGGATGGCCCGACATGTCGTCCAGGATTTTCAGGTTTTGCATCCTGGCGGCGTCGAGGGTTTTCGTCTTGTTGGAGCAAGCGCGGCAGACGCCCTCCACGAGTCCCTTTTCCTTGGTCTTCTCCCAAAGGGAATGGAGAGGGTTTTCCTCCTTGGCCAATTCGGGGACCAGTTTCGTGGACGCGCCTTCTATCACGATTTTGACTTCGTCCCCGCTCTTGTCCATGTCCAGAGCGTTCAAAAGAACGTGGATAAAACACATGGGATCGCCGTTGAAGACGAACATCGCGACTTTTTTCATTTTCATCCTCCGTTTTCCTTCAATTTTCGGTAAAGAGTCGCGCGCCCCACGCCGAGCAGGCGCGCCGCTTTCGCCTTGTTTCCGCCGGCCTTTTCGAGGGCCTTTTGGATCGATTCCATGTCCGTCTTGTCGGCGGGACCCGGGCGAGGGCAGGCGAGTCTGCATTCCCTGATTTCCGGCGGAAGGTCGTCGGGCATGATCGAGTCTCCGTTGCATTTGACCATGGCGTACTGGATCGCGTTCTCCAGTTCCCTGACGTTTCCCGGCCACCGGTAGTTGAGCATGAAGGGGATTGCCTCCTTGTGGAACTTCAGGGTCTTGGAGCCGGTGGCCTCGGCGGCTTGGCGGAGAAAATGGTCGATGAGAAGCGGAATGTCGCTTCTTCTTTCGCGAAGGGGCGGAAGGATGATCGGTATGACGTTGAGTCTGAAGAAGAGATCTTCGCGGAGCTTGCCTTTCCTGACTTCCTTTTTCAGGTCTTTGTTGGTCGCGCTGATAATTCGGACATCGACGGAAATGGTCTTTTCCCCGCCCACCTTCTCGAACTTCTTTTCCTGTAGGAACCGGAGAAGCTTGACTTGCATTCGCAGGGAAAGTTCGGCCACTTCGTCAAGGAAGACGGTCCCCTTGTCGGCCAGCTCGAAGCGGCCTTTCTTGTCGCGGATCGCGCCGGAAAACGCACCTTTCACGTGGCCGAAAAGCTCCGTTTCGATGAGTTCCTCGGGCAGCGCGCCGCAGTTGATCGGGACGAACGGGCCGTTGGAGCGGGGGCTTTCGTTGTGAATGGCGGCGGCGACAAGCTCCTTTCCGGAGCCGGTTTCTCCGAAAATATGGACGGGGATGTCGAAGGCGGCCACGTCCTTTATCTGGGCGAAGAGCTGTTGCATTTTCTTGTCGTGGCCGACTATGTTGGAGAATCTGGTGCTTTCGCCGCTCCGGATTTTAAGGTCGATCAGTTCGGTCACGTCCCGGAACGACGCCAAGACTCCGAAGAAGTTACCGTTTTCGTCGAGCATCTTCGTCACGGTCATGTCAATGCTTCTGACGCCGCCGTCCTTGGTGGAGATGTTCTGGGAATATTCCGTCTTTTCGGTCGAATCGGGTTTCTTGCCGCAAAAAGAGCATCTTTCGCCGCAGAAAGGGCCCCCCATGGCCTCGTGGCAATCCTTTCCCAATACCTCTTCGCGGGAGTACCCCGTGATTTTCTCGGCCTCCTTGTTGAAGAAAAAAATCCTCCTCGACAGGTCGTGGGCGATGATTCCCTCCTTGAGGTTGTCGAGAATCCGCACCAGGTTTTGCCTGCTGGAAAGAATTTTGTCGATGTTCAAAATAGACCCAATCCCTTTCTTTCGCGCGACAGACGAGGCCTTTTTTCTCGCGGTCGAATAAAATTCCGTTTACGGTTCAATGGGTATTTTACTGTTCGGCGAAATTTTTTCAAGATCAATGTGCGTTTCGCAAGCGGGAAGTTCGACGCCGTTTGCCGGGGCTTCGCGAAATACGCGTTTTCCATTTTCCTCTCGGCTGTTTGTGCCGTCGTGCGTTTTCCTTTTCCGGACATGTCGAAGATCGATCCTTAACTGAAAGGAAGGTCGAAGGTCAAGGCAAAAAAGATCGGGAACGGGGCGAGCGAGGGAAAGGGACAAATCGATTGTCGCGTTTGTTGACATCCCATAAACCCGGCTTAGTTTTGTCGAGTGCGTTTTGAGCCGACAAGCTCGACAGATCAGTAGGCTGTGCAGCTTGACAAACGTTTCTTTTTTTCATGCTCCGCCGGATCGCGAGTGCGGAAACGAGGGAAATAGAAAACGAGAAATAATATTTTGGAGGTTTACAGATGACTTTTGAAACCAAGGAACAAGTTTTGGAAAAGATAATGGCCCAGGACAAGCCCAAGTGTCCGCACTGCGGAGTCGAAATGAGCCTTTGGGAAGTCCCTCCCATATCTTTCAGCGACGGTCTCGGATGGGGTACGCCATACCTTTACCTGTGCTTCAACGACGAGTGTCCCCTATATATAGAGGGGTGGCAGAATCTCGAGGAAAACTATTCCCATAAGGCTTCCTATCGCTGTCTTTGTTATCCGGGCACCGAGCAGTACGAATGCATGCCCGTTTTCAGTCCCCTGGGAGGAACCGGCCAGATCATCGACGAGGAAGTAGTGGCGCAGCAGGAAGTCTTGAAAGAGAACACCAAGAAAGGGTTCAACATATTAGCCACTTGCATAACGGAAGAGGATTGGGTGAGCGTGGTCCGGATGCTGCTGGATCCTACCGAACCTCCTCGCGTAAGGGTCAAGGCGGCCGAAATCGTCGGCGACTACGGAAATCTGGATGCCGTCGAAACCATTCGCAGCTACAAGTTCGGCAACGACATTCTTCAGGAAAAAGCCGAATTGGCGGTGAAGAAGATCCACGAGAGGACTTTCACGAGGGAATGCCCCTTTTGCGCCGAGATCATCAAAAGCAGGGCCACGGTTTGCAAGCACTGCGGACGCGAGGTTGCTGGAGAGTAAGGGGTTGTTAGGCTTTCGCCGCAGGGTATCGATTCTACCTGTCGGTCGATACTGAGCAAGCCGAAGTTTGACGGTTCCGACCAGGGCGATGGAAACCGGCGAATGCGGTTTCATATCGCCCCGCTTTCCAAACAACCGCGCAATTTGAACTTTTTCATCCGAATTCCACAAATGTCGAACAAGCAAGATGCATTCGCCACGTATGCGGCATTGATGGCGGCGATTATCTTTTGGGGGCTGTCCTTTGTGGCCACGAAAATCGCCTTGGAGACCATACCCGCTTTCACGCTGATTTTCGCCAGGTTCTTCGTCAGCGCTTCGTTTTTCGGGCTTTTGGTTTTCAAAAGGGGATTTCCCCGTTTTTCGGCCAGGGACCGTTGGACAATCCTTTTGACGGCTTTGTTCGAACCCTGCCTGTATTTTGTTTTCGAAACCAAGGGACTTCAGTATACGTCGGCGCCCAAGGCGTCCCTGATCATCGCCACCGTTCCGTTGGCGGTGCTGGCGCTGGCGGCGCTGCTGTTGAAGGAGAGGGCGAGAGTCGCGAGCATATTCGGAATTTTCATTTCGTTGGCGGGGATTTGGCTGCTCGTGACGGGCGACCCCGAATTCGGTTGGGACTTGAAAGGGGCCCTGCTGGGGGATCTGCTCGTGTTCGGAGCCGTTGTCTCGGCGGCGCTATACATCGTATGCGCCCGGAGTTTGGGCAAGACGTATTCCTCCTTCGACATCACCACCATGCAAACGTTTTACGGGTCGTTGTTTTTCGCGCCGGCGTTTCTGTGGGAATATCCGGATTTGCAATTGGCGGCGATTTCCGGCCGTTCTTTGGCGGCGCTGGCGTATTTGACCGTCTTCGCGACCATCGCGGCCTTTTTGTGCTACAATCACGCTCTCACCAAAATTCCCGCCGCGCGCGCGGCGGTGTTCATCAACGGAATTCCGGTGGTCACGGCCGCCGGAGCCTGGTTTTTGCTGGGGGAGACGCTCAATCCGACGCAGGGAGCCGGGGGAATGCTTGTGCTTGCCGCAGTTTTAGTCACGAGCTTTCCGGATTTGCGAGCCGCGCGGGCCAGGGCGACGGCTATCTGCGATCAATGACCGCATGGGCGAGCTTTTAGGCGTGCGCCCCGACCAAAGACAGAATCGTTTCGAATTCCTTTCGGCTCACGGGCTGGACGGAAAGGCGCATGCCCTTTTTCAACAGCATCATGTTCTCGAGCCCTTCGATCTTCCGCAACTCTTTCAGTGGAATCGGAATCTCGAATTTTTCCACGAATTGGATATCCACCATGTACCAGACCGGATTTTCGGGCGTGCTTCGGGGGTCCGCGTGGCCGCCGTTTCCATCCCACGCCGTATGGTCCGGGTAGCCGTCCCTAACGACCTTCGCGACCCCCGCGACTGACGGATTTTTGCCGCTGTGGTAGAAAAGGACCATGTCGCCCTTCTTCATTTCGTCGCGCATGAAGTTCCGAGCCTGGTAGTTTCTGACTCCGTCCCAAGACGCGGTCTTGCCGGGGCTGTTCATCAAATCGCCGATCGAGAATGTTTCGGGTTCGGATTTCATCAACCAATATTTTTCCTCTCTTTCCCGTGCCATCAAACGTGGTTTCGAAGCTTCAAATCCAAGGGGTGCGGGTTGAGATAGACCTGATCGGCCAGATAGGGCTCCCGGTATTTTCTGACAAAATGGTTCATCAGCGTTATCGGGACGATCAGCGGGACGTTTCCCTCGCGGTATTCCTCTACGATCTCCAGGACTTCCTGCTTTTCGTCCGCCGAAAGCCGTTTTTTAAAGTAGCCTAGAATGTGCTGAAGCACGTCGATGTTTTTCTTCGCCGTGGTTTTCAGTCGAAGCGCTTCCAGAAGGAGCTTTTCGTAGCGGGAAAACAGTTCGTCGATGGAAACTTTCTTTCCTTCCGCCACCAGTTTTCCCATTTCCCGGTAATGTCCGGGGCTGTGCGACATGATCAGAAGCTTGTGACGCGTATGGAAATCGACAAGCCCGCCTATTTTTCGGTTGTTCTCGATGGTTTCGCGCCATCTTTTCATGACGAAAACCGATTCGATAAAGTTCTCCCTCAGTTTCGGGTCGTGAAGACGGCCCTCCTCCTCGACCGGAATCAACGGGAAATGGTTCATGAACGCGCGCGCGAAAATCCCGACTCCCGTCTGGGCGGGCATGCCCCGGTCCGAATATACCTTGACTCTTTCCATTCCGCTGCTGGGGGACTTGCTCTTGAAAATAAAGCCGCAGAGCTTTTCCTTTTCAAGCTCCACGACCCTTTTCGCGGCCCAGCCCTGCATCCTGTCCGTAAGGTCCACTTTTGTTTGGATGGTTGTCAATCTCGGGTTCTCCGGATCTCCCACGAGGCGCATGGCTTCCCGGGGGACGGGCAAGCCGGTTTCCACCTCGGGGCAGACCGGGCAGAACTCCACGTACTGTCCGAGGGTGTCGGTGATGAATCGGTCGTGCTTGTGACCTCCGTCGTAGCGAACCCTTTGCCCTAAAAGGCAGGCGCTGACTCCCAGTTTGATTTTTTCTTCCATGTTTTTGTCCTTCGGTTTAATCTTCTTCGCGCCTTTCTTCCGGATGTCGCCCGAGGATTCCCCTGACACGGTCGAGAACGGCGTCGATTTCCCTCAATGCCCCGACCGCTTCGTCCTCTCTGACTATACACGCTTCGAGACTGCCGTAGTGGTGTTCAAGGCAGTTCAGCAGCAATTCCTTGATTCTCTTCTCGTCCGGCTTTTTCCGAAGCGTGCTCGCGGTGTAGAGGGCTTCCAGCTCGCGTTCCTTCGACGCGAAATATTCCTCTATAATGGCTTTCCTCTTTCCTTCGGGCTTTTTGGTTTTCATTTTATGTACTTGGGAAAAAGCATACCCTTTGAACTTGTGCCACGCCCCCTTGTGAAGGAAAAGGCGGCGGTTTTCGCGGACTGTTTCTCCGATCGGGGTGGAAAATAGAACGCACCTTCTTGGGACGAACAGGCTGTCGATCATGTTCGGATTGTTGTCCATGCAGAGCTGGAAGAACTTCACGATGGAATAGACGGAGATGTCGTAAGTCCTTCCCCGCCCGCCGCAAGCCGTTTCGTCGAAGACATGATGCTGCTGGAACTGGTCGAACGCCGGACCCTTGGAACCGAACCCCGGAATTTCTCCCCGAAGATGGGGAAACACGTATTCCTTGGGCGGGATGCAGAATCCGTAAATGTCCATGTCGGACAGGTTGTTCGAAACGCCGTACGCCGCCGAACCCATGATCGCTTCGTACTGAATCGACGATTCGACGAATGATGGAGGGGTATTCACGAGTTTTTTACGGTTCAGTTCCCGAAACGCGCTTGCCATAGTTTGTTTTCGCTTTCGTTTTGTTCTCCCGCATAGGCGATTTCCAAGATTTTTCGCGATTCGCAACAGCGGGTTTAGCGATGGTAAGCCGGGAACTTATGTTTTGTCAACGTTAGGATCGATGCGCCAAAAGCACTGCCTCCGCCGTCTCCCTCATGCTTTTGCACGCATCCTTGCTCGTTTTTTGCAACCATCCGAACGCCGTGCCGCCTTCGAGGTTTTTTCTTTCCATGACGATTTTTTTGGCCTGCTCGATCTTTTTCAGAGTTTCCAGCTCTTCCTCGATCACGCGAGCGCGAACAATGCGTTCCGCGCTACGTACGACGACCGAAGCCTGGTTGGCCACGCCTTGGAAAAGGGCGATCTCGGATTCCGAGAATCGGCGCGGCGAGCATGCGAAGACATTCATCACTCCTGCGATTTCGTTTGCCTCCGCGAGCATGGGCACGCTGAGCATCGACACCAAGGACAGCTTTTCGGCCATCTCCTTTTCCTTGAACGCAGGGTCTTTCAAGATGTTTTCGACAACCATGGCTTGCTTGAGAATCGCCACGCGTCCGACGACGTCCTCGCCCATTTTCAGGGTTCGGTTTCGAACATGCTCCATGTCCATGGCCTGCGTGGCGGCAAGCCTCAGCACGTCCCCTCTTTCCCTGTCGAGGAGCCACAGGGAGCACGCATCGACACCGATGTATTTCGTCGCGACAAGGACGACGAGCTTCAGAAGGTCGTCGAGCAGGTATTCGTTCGCGATGGCGCGTCCAATGTCAAGCAGGTTCGTCACATATTTGCCGCATAGCGCCGAGCCGGTTCCGTCCATGTTTCCTCTTCGACAATGTACGCCCGCGAGCGTCGGTTTTCCTTCAGTTTGAAATAATGGATGTCCTCGTAGCCCGTCACGCCCTCGTCCTGGTACTCGTTGATCAGCTCCTCGAGACTGTCGTAGCCGGTCCCCAAGTACTTCAGTTTGGAAAAAAACGGCCTTTCGCCATCCAAATCGACAACGACGGCGAAATGTTTCGGCAGTTCGGGATCGCCCAGTACGACGAGATACCGTTCGTCGTCCTCTGTCATTTTGTATCCCCGGGCCATGTCCGTTTTTGCTATCTCCTCGAAATGCTCTTTCAGAAAGTCCGCCGCGTCGAAATCGTCCAAATCGTCCACGGATATGAGATCATGCGAGTCGAAGCAGCCAAGGACATACAAGGCGATGCTGAAACAACTGATTTGTTCGTAAATCGGATTGTTTCTGTCGCACATTTTCTCCACCTCGTCGATTCTTTCCATCATCTGAAGCGAATCCATTCTCATTTCCACGCCCTCCTTGTTTTGGCCGAAGCCGGATAGATTTCCGATCTTTCCGGCTTCCGCCGTTTAAACGATATTCGATCCGCGAAGGATCAGACCCAGCCGCGAAGCTTCATCGCTTCCACGACGCGGTTGACGGCAACCACGTACGCGGCTTTGCGCATGTTGATGTCGTACTTTTTGGAGGTTTCCAGCACCGAATGGTAGGCGACGGTCATTTTCTTGTCCAGCCGCTCGTGAACCGTTTCCTCGTCCCAGCTGTACATGGAGAAGTTCTGGACCATCTCGAAGTAGGAAACGGTGACTCCGCCCGCGTTGCACAGGAAGTCGGGGATCACGTGCACGCCTTTGGAGTAGAGGATTTCGTCCGCCTCGGGCGTCGTGGGACCGTTGGCCAGTTCGGCGACGATCTTGGCTTTTACGTTGGGGGCGATCGTTTCGTTGATCGCGTTTTCCAGGGCCGCCGGGATGAGTATGTCGACGTCCAGCTCCAGGAGTTCCTCGTTGGAGATGTATTTTGTTTTCGGGCAATTGACGACCGACGAGGTTTTTTCCTTGTACGAGCACACGGCGTCCTGGTCGATTCCGTTTTCGCAGACCACGCCGCCCTTGCTGTCGCTGACGGCCACGATTTTGCACCCGAAAAGGTCCCGCGCCAGACACGCCGCGTAGATTCCGGCGTTTCCGAAGCCTTGGACGGCGACGGTGGCTCCTTCCAGATTAATGCCCAGTTCCTTGGCGGCTTCGCGGATGGTGTACATTCCGCCTCGGGCGGTCGCGTCGCCCCTGCCCAGGGACCCTCCCAGGTTGACCGGCTTGCCCGTGATGACTCCGAACTTGTTGCTGCCGGCGATCTTGGAATACTCGTCCATCATCCAGGTCATTATTTTCGGGTTCGTGTACACGTCGGGCGCCGGGACGTCCTTGTCCGGTCCGATGAAGCGGTAGATCGCCCTGATATATTCGCGGCTTAGACGTTCCAGTTCGCCTTGGGACATTTCCTTGGCGTTGCAGATAACGCCGCCTTTTCCGCCTCCCAGAGGGAGATCGACCAAGGCGCATTTCCATGTCATCCAAGCCGCCAGCGCCCTTACGGTGTCGATGGTCTCGTCCGGATGGAACCGGATTCCGCCTTTCGTGGGACCCCTGGAATCGTTGTATTGTACCCTGAACCCCTGGAACACTTTCCTTGCGCCGTCGTCCATGCGCACGGGAAAGGAAACGTGAACTTCGAACATCGGATTGCGAAGAAACTCGTGGACATGCGGTTCCAACCCGAGAATTTCGGCGCATGCGTCGATCTGTTTTCTTGCGATTTCAAAAGGATTTTGACTCGACATCCGGAATTGCCTCCTCTTTCTTTTAAATTTGTCGTTGAGGTTGAAAAATTAAGGTTAAGAAGAGGACGAGCAAGAGGCGGGCCAATGCGCGGCTTCGGGAGGAATGTTTTTATAACGCATTGAAATTGCATGGTTTATCGAAGAAACGGCAGCCGGTTTTCAAGCTAAAGAGGCCGGTTTTAGGATGATTTGTCTGTGCAAATCCTGAACAGGATGATGAGATGTTGGGCACTCGGCGATCAGATTTTTTGAAAGAACCACCAGGCGCCGCGCCGCCGTGGAAGGCGGCGCTACCCAGTTGCGGGCAGTGTCGGGCAGGTCCGACGTTTTTCGAAGAGGCGAGCGCCGTTCAAGCCTTTGGCTTTTAGCTCCTCCCGTCTTCGTCGACGAAGCAGACGGCCTTTTGAATTTCGGAGTCGGCCACTACTTTGACGTGCCTTCCCCCGGCGGTCGTCGGAACGTCGATGACTTTGACGAACTCCTCGTACTTGGCGGCTTCCGGCAATAGTTCCGCCAACGCGTTGGGAGAGCCGTCGAAGAAGGCGAAATTGAATTCGGTCGCGGGATTGTCGGGATAGACGGGGAGGTAAATGATCCGGGACTCCACCAGGTCCAGGAAGAAATGGGTGCCGTAGGAAAGTTCCGGGACGTGGCCGGCCGCTTCCAGGGCTACTTCGACGAGGGCGGAAGTGTTGTTGATGTCGGAATACGAGGTGTTCACTCCGAGGTCGATGTTCGAACTGCCCCATCGGCCCGGTCCGATCATGATCATCTTCTCGTCCGCGGAGGCGATTCGCGCGTTCAGTTTTCCCACGACGCGCCCCAGCGATTTTTTCACGTCCAAGGACGCCTTTTCCGCGTAAGCGCGGGGATCGACGTAGATGACGTAGCGGATCTGTTCGACCACGCCGCCGGGAATCATGCGCGTGGCCCGGAAAAGAACGTTTTCCCGTCGCAGGTTTAGGGGCGCGGCGGCGTTGCCCGCCTTTGCTCCGGGCAATCTCATGGGACGGCACTGCAGCAGGTTGACCCCGATCTTGTTGTCCTTTCCTATCGAAGCCGTGAATTCCGTATCCACGGGATATCCGTAGACCCGTTCCAGCTTCGAGGTCATTTCCCGCATCACCCGGATGAAATCGGTGCGTTCTATCAAAAGGTTGAAAGTCAGGACCGGATTTTTCAATTCTCCGAGAAAAGCTCCCGCAGGGTCCCTGACATATCCGTCCTCGAGCACCGACACGAAAAGATGCAGGCCTGGATAATTCGCGCCCGCGATCAATTCGGAGAGAGGTTTGGTGGAAAAGTCGTTAGCGGGCAAGTATAGAACGTCCACCCGGCGCTGGGAGTAGGTCGCTACCTGTTTGCCGGTCTCTTGGCGCAGGTCCGGATGGCTGAGGGCTACGATGCGCGGGTAGTCTCCGCCGACCCGATCCACGGCGCGCGTGCCCAGCCCGAACACGAGACGCACCATGCCCTGCATGGGATCGATCCGGTCGGTCCAGCGGTACAAGTTGTGCGAAAAGGCCACGCCGGCAAGCTGGGGGAAAAAACAATTCTTCCATCGGAACCCCGAAACCCGCTGCACCAAAATGGCCATTTGCTCGTCCGACTCTCCCAGACCGTTTCGCCTCCGATAGGCAAGGGCGTCCGGGTTCACCGCGCTGGCGTACACCAGTTTCACGGCGCGCAGGAAAGCTTCCATCCTCATTTCCGGACGCCCCTGGTTGGCGCAGAACTCGCTGCGATACTTGCCCGCGAACGCGTTTCCGAATCCGTCCTCCAGAAGGCTGCTGGAACGGACGATGATCGGCGCCTGGCCGAAATAGTCCAGCATGTCCTGGAACTGCTCCATGATTTCGTCCGAGAATTTGCCGGCCACAAAACGCCGTTCCACCTCTTCGAACTCCTCCGGCGATATCTGGGAGCTTCGGTTGAGGCGCATCCGGAGGCGGAAGAGGTTGTTGTTCACGAGAAAGGAGAAGAAGACGTCCGAGCCGATATAAAAGGAATCGTGCTCTTCGAGCACCTTCGAGAAATCGATTTCCCCGGGTTCCTTCACGAGAATCCGGCGCGCGACAAGCATTCCCGAGGCCTTGCCGCCGATTCGGCCCGAGCCGATCATCCGTCTTCTGACCCCGAACAGGTCCTCCAAAGTCAGATATTCGTCGGACAGGCGGTTGAACCGGGGATGGTCCCCGATCATCATCCGCCGGAATTCCTGCTTCAGCTCGCCGATTTCCTGCGCCTTTTCCGGGGAGGCGAGACCGTCCTCCCCGGCCCGCGAGAGCTTTTCGTACACGGCGTCCCAGGGAACGTACGAGTCCGCCTTGCGCCTGAGCGGCTGCTTGCTTGCGCGGGCCAGGACGGCGGACGCCTCCACGCTCTGGAATATGGGGATCAGGGATTCGCCCTGGAGCCGATGCGGGAGAAACATCCGGGAGGAATACCGGTCCCATACCTTGAGGGGCTGTATGTAGAGCTGTCCCTGGACGTAATAGACGTCGATCAGTACCTGCGTGGTGTCCCGTATTCGGGCCACGGCGATGTGCGAGTGCTGGCCCCGGGTCAGGGCGAAATAGGCCACGGTGTCCATCTCCCGAAGGTAGGGGCAAGTCACCTGGAAGAAGTTGGCCAGCAAATGGTCGGTGGCCCATTCGTCCACCAGGGCCGAGAGGTTGTCGAAAACGTAGAAGGCGCCGGGTCCCTGCTCCTCTATGATTTTGTTGACCTGGACGCTGAAGCTGTCGAATCCGTGACTGGGCTCCACCTTCAGGATGAGCATGCCTTCCCGGGGCTTGAGGATCAGCGGGTGAAGGGCGAACCGGATATAGATCAGCTTGCGGCCGTTTGCCAAGGCCGAGTTGGCGAAGGGACGGGCCAGAACGGAATAGTTCTCGAGGTCGTCCACCTGCCAGACCACGTTGTCGCCGATCCGAAGCCGGTCGATCATCTCGTCCAGCGCCGGAAAGCCGCTGGCGATTTCCGTTTGCTCCCTTGTATCCATTTCCGTCTTTTTCATTCGCCGTATTTCTTTATCCGGCTGCGCAGCGTGTTTCGGCTGATGCCGAGGATTTTCGCCGCCTGCACCTGGTTGTCTCCGCATTCCTCCAAGGCCTTTTTGATGAGAGTCTCCTCGACCAGTCCGATGACGTTCGCGTGCGCATTGCCGTCGGGGTTTCGCAGGATCTCGGTCACGAGTTCGTCCATTTTGGTCTTGATTTTCTGATGGAGGCTCTCCCGGTCCGGGCCTTGTCGGGAATTCCCCTGTTGTTGCTCCGGAAGGACAAGGTTTTCCTCCGCGATAACCTCGCCGGCGCAGAGGAGGACGGCTCGTCGGATGCAGTTTTCCAGTTCCCGGACGTTTCCCGGCCAGGAGCATGCCGCGAGCCTTTCCATCACCCTGTCGGATACGCACCGGACCGGTTTGGAATATTCCGTTCCGAACCGATGGACGAAATACTCCACCAGTTCCGGAATGTCCTCGCGACGCTCCTTCAGCTCCGGCAGGCTTATGGAAATGACTTTGAGCCGCCAGTAAAGGTCTTCCCTGAACCGTCCCTTTTCCACTTCTTTTTTGAGGTCCTTGTTGGTGGCAGCTATGAATCTTACATCGACCTTGACGGTTTCGGAACTGCCCAGCCTTTCGAATTCCCCCTCCTGCAGGACTCTCAGGAGCTTGGCCTGGGTGGACGGGGACATGTCTCCGATTTCGTCCAGGAAAAAGGTTCCTCCGTCGCACCTCTCGATTTTTCCGATGTAGGTGCGGTCCGCTCCCGTGAAGGCTCCGCGCTCGTACCCGAAAAGCTCGCTTTCGAAAAGGGTTTCGGGAATGGCCGCGCAATTGACGGCCATGAATGGTCGAGTCTTGCGAAGGCTGTGATGATAGATCGCCCTTGCCACAAGTTCCTTTCCCGTGCCGCTTTCCCCGGTTATCAGAACAGGGACGTCCTTTTCGGCCACTTGGCCGATCAGCTTGTACACCTCCTGCATTTTCCTGCCGCTCCCGATGATGCTGAGGGAACCTTTGGTCGCGGCGGGGGGGGATGGACCGCCGGGGGGCCGGGGAAAGCTGACGATCTCCTTCATCTGGCGGTTGATCGCGAGCGCGTCGAAAACCATCTTGCTCAGCTCTTTCCTGTCGAAGGGCTTGAGCAGGTAGTCGAACGCGCCCCTTTTCATGGCCTCGATGGCCGTTTCCGTCGTGCCGTAGGCGGTCATGAGGATGACGGGCGTCTTGACCTGCGAGTCCTTGATCCGTTTGAGGGTATCCAGGCCGTTGATCTCCGGAATCTTGTAGTCCAGCAAAATCAGATCGAACGGTTCGCGGGAAATCGTTTCGAGAGCCTTCAGGCCGTCAGCGCAGGATTTCACCTTGTAGCCCTTCCTGGAAAAGAAACGGCTCAGAAAATGGGTCAGGCCCTCGTCGTCGTCTATAATCAGGATTTTTTCCGCGTTACTCATTGAAAACCTCGTCTGGCTCTGCGGGGAGCAATATCGAAAACACGGTCCCGCTGCCCGGGACGCTCCGCACGCCCACGGTCCCTCCGTGACGCTGAATCGCGCTGTGGACAAGGGACAGCCCGAGGCCTGTGCCGGACGCTTTGGTGGTGAAAAACGGGTCGAAAATGTTGGATATGTTCTCTTCCGCGATCCCTTGTCCCGTGTCGGAAACATCCACTCTGACGCACCATACCTTTTCGCCGTCCGTTTCGCAACGGTCCATTTTCGCGGTCACTTCCAGCCTCCCCCCGTTTTCCATTGCCTCCAGCGAATTGACCAGCAAGTTGATGAAGCTTTCCTCCAGAAGTTTCTTGTCGCCCCTGACGCTTTTCAGATCGTCGTCCAGGATCGCGCGCACCGAGCATTCCTGCTTGTTCGCCATGGGCTTTGCCACGGAAAGGACGTCTTCCAGAAGGCGGCGGATATCGACGTTGGAAAACACGAGTTCCTGGGGCTTGGCGAAGTCCAGGAAACGGTTGATGGTGGTCTCTATCCTCTTTATCTGGCGCATGGCGACGCCGAAGTCCTCTTCGTATTCGGGGGATATCTCGATTTCGCTTTCCACGGATTCCAGGAACAGCTTGATGGAGGTAAGGGGGGTTCTTATCTCGTGAGCCACTCCGGCGCCGAGCCGTCCCAGAGCGGAGAACTTTTCCGACCTGGCAGCCGCCTCTCTGGATTGTTGCAGCTTGATGTCCGTTTCGTGCAGCTCGGATTCTTTGAGGTTCACTTCATTTTCGAGGGAGAGCTGCCTTTCCCTGAGTTGCACGGCCATATCGTTGAACGCGTGGTAAAGGGCGCCTATTTCGTCCGTGCGGTTCGTATGGACCGCGGCCTTGTCGAACTCGCCGCCGGCCAGGCTGTTCGCCGCCATGCTCAGCTTGGCGATGGGATGCACGAGGTGGCGGGCGACGGCCCAGGCCAGAAAGGCGGCGCAAACGAAGGAAAAAAGCATCACGACGCCGATGTATTGCTTCAGCAGGTCGGCGCTTTCGAACGCCTCGTTCCTGTCCTGCTCGACGACAAGATACCACTCGGTTCCGGGCACCTTGCGCGAGATTCCCAGGACCTCGACGCCTCGGTAGTCGAGATAGATCCTCTGTCTGGCGCCCGTGGCGAATATGTTCTTGAAGCTCCCCGACTGCGCGATGCTTTCCGACAATATCCTCCCGCGCTCCTTGTGAGCCAGAAAAGTGCCATCCTTGTCGACCAAGTAGCATTCCCCTGTTTTGCCGAGGCTCACGTTCAAAACGATGTTCAGGATCGTTCCCGTGCCCACGGTGGCGCACACGACCCCTTTGATCGATCCGTCGCGGCCGTATACGGGGGCGGCCATGCGGAAATTGGATTCCCGGTCGTCGGACCGCAGGGTTATCCCCGAAAGATACAACTCGTTCGCGGGGGCTTTCAGCCACTCCTTCAGTTCCGTTCCGAATTTCGAATCCGGGTTGCCATGCACGACCTTTCCGTCGGGCGATATCACCGAGATTTCCTTGTAGACCTGGTATCGGGCGACGACAAGGTCGAGATAGGAAGCTATCCGGACCGGGTCCATGGATTCGAGTATGGAAGACCCGGAGATCACCAGAAGGTCGGCCCTTCGTTCCGAGAGCCATCGTTCCAGAAGGTGCGCCTTGTCGTCGGCCACGTTCAGAAGCTGACTATCGACCAATTCGATGATAAGGTCCTCGGCCGTTTTTATGGTAAAAACGCCCACCACCCCCAAGGGGACAAGGGCCAACAGCAAAAAGAACGCGATCGCTTTCGTTTGAAGGTTGTTTTTTATGCGGCTTTTGAACAAACAGCCCGCCTTTTTGCGCGAGTTAGAGGTTAGGGTTTTGTTCCTTGGGGTATGCTTCCTTGATTTTTTTCAGAATGACATCGACTTTTTCCATGATGTTTTCTATTTCGGATTGGATTTCGAGTTCGTCGATTTCCATTTCATCGTCCATGGATTCGGGTTTTTCGTTCTCTTTCTTGTTGTCGATTTCCAACGGCATCTTTGCCAGTCCTTTTTTCATGCTCCGATTATTTCGGGTATATGCTGTGCGCGTAGATGTAATCGAAATAATATTCGTAATATTCGTCGTTCTCTTCGCCGTCCCATTCTCTTCCTTCGGATTCCGACTCCTGGCGAAGCCTGGTTTTCAAGGCCGAAAGCCACAGTTCCTTGGAAAAGGCGTAGAGTACCTGCCGAAGGATTTTGGGATCGACCAGGAGTTCCTTGTTGCTTTCGACGAACTCGTCCGTGCCGCGCAAGACGGCTTTCACATTCCGGATATATTCGGCGTCGTCGAGTCTGTCCTCCAGAAAGACCTTGTGAAGTTTCCCGATGATCGACTTTACCGAACCTTCGATCGCGTCGATGCAGTTCATTGCGAATCTTTCTCTTGTTTCTCGGCCAGTTCCTTGTAGCCGCAATTCTTGTCCGGGCACGCGAGATATTCTCCAAGCTTTTTGGACGACTTTCTCACCAGATACTTGGAGCCGCATTCGGGGCATGTTCTGTCCATGGGCGTATCCCAAGTGGCGAACTTGCATTTGGGGAAACGGCTGCATCCGAAGAAAACCTTGCCCCGCTTTGATTTTCTTTCCACGAGTTCGCCGTCGCAATCCGGTTCGGGGCAACCCACGCCAGTTGCCTTCCCGGTTTCCTTGGGGTCCAGGGACTTGGTGTTCTTGCATTCGGGATAGCCGGTGCAGGCGAGAAACTGTCCGTATTTTCCGGATTTGACCACCATGGGCTTGCCGCATTTTTCGCAGGCGCGGTCGGAGTTTTCTTCGATAGCGGGCTCGACGGGTTTAATGTTTCCCTTTTCGTCCCGGACATAGTCCCGCGTGAATTTGCATTCGGGATAGGCGTTGCAGGCAAGGAACGGGCCGTTTTTACCCATTTTCAGATGAATGTCCGACCCGCATTCCGGGCATTTCAAACCTGTGGGGAATCCGACGCCTTTGACGCTGAGCATGTCGGTCACGGCCGCGTCCAGATTCTTTTTGAACGGGTCGTAGAAGCGTTTGAGGACATCCTCCGCGTTGGCCTCGGAGGCCTCCAGCATGTCGAGGTTGTCCTCCATCTTGGAGGTGAAATCCACGCTGAAGATCTCGGGGAAGTTGCGGATAAGCAGGTCGTTTACGATAAAGCCCAGTTCGCTTGGCCTGAAATATCCTTTGTCGAGATTGACATAGCCCTTGTCCCGAATCGTGGAAAGAATCGTGGCGTAGGTGCTGGGACGTCCGATGCCGTTTTCCTCCAGTTCCTTGACCAGCGAGGCTTCGGAAAAGCGGGGAGGGGGTTGCGTGAAATGCTGTTTCGGGTCGTACTCGTGGACCTTGAGCGGCATGTTTTCGGCAAGTTCCGGAAGCTGTTCCTTCGGGCCGTCCGCCGCGCCGTCCTGGTCTTCCCCGTTGTAGAGGGCCAGGTAGCCCGGGAACTTGACGCTGGAGCCCGAAGCCGTGAACGTGTAGCGGCCGCATGCAATGGAGACCGTCACTTGGTCGATTTGCGCCTGTGCCATCTGGGAGGCGACGAATCGTTTCCAGATCAATTCGTAGAGAGCCCTCTGGTCCGGGGTAAGATACGGGGCCGCATTATCGGGCGTATGGAAGACGGATGTCGGACGAACCGCTTCGTGGGCGTCCTGCGCCTTCTTGCTGTTCTTGTAGAAACGAGGCTTGTCCAACGAATAGTCGGGGCCGAACTTTTGTTTGACAAAAGCCGCAGCCTCCTCCGCCGATTCCTGGGAGATACGGACGGAGTCGGTTCTCATGTACGTGATCAATCCCACCGATTCCCCGGGACCCAGCTCGATGCCCTCGTACAACTGTTGCGCAACGGTCATGGTTTTTTTCGCGGAAAACCGCAGTTTTCGAATAGCGTCCTGTTGGAGCTTGCTCGTGGTAAAAGGGGGCTGGGGATTTCTCTTGATCGTTTTCCGGTTGATCTTTTCCACCGACGGCCGGTTCGCTTTCAGTTCCCGCAGAATTTCGTCCGCGGTTTTTTCGTCGGGGATATTGATCTTCCTGCCGTCCTGTTTCGCCAGTTTCGCGGAAAACGGGGGAGGGGAGTGGCCCTCCAGAAGGGCGGTTATGCTCCAGTATTCTTCGGGTTCGAAGGCCTGGATGGCCCTCTCCCTTTCGCAAATGATTCGAAGGGCCACCGACTGCACGCGTCCGGCGCTCAGGCCGCCTTGGACTTTTCTCCACAGAAGCGGGGAAACCTCGTATCCCACCAACCGGTCGAGTACCCGCCGGGCCTTTTGGGCCTCGTACTTGTGGGCGTGAAGTTCCTCGGGGGACGACATGGCTTGTTTGATGGCCTTTTCGGTCAGTTCGTGGAAAAGAACGCGATGGAACCTGCGCCCCTTCTTTTTCAGGATGTCCGCGGCGTGCCACGCGATGGCCTCTCCTTCGCGGTCGGGGTCGGGCGCAAGGTACACGTCTTCGGCGGAACCCGCCGCCTTTTTCAAGGACGCGATTATCTTCTGTTTTCCCGCGATATTCTTGTACTGGGGTTCGAACCCGTTTTCCACGTCGACGCCCAGACTGTTCGGCGGCAAGTCCTTGATATGCCCGATAGTGGCGGCGATGGTGTAATCCTTGCCCAGGTATTTTTGCAATGTCTTGACTTTTGTCGGCGATTCGACGACAAGAAGCGGTTTGCTCACGACGACTCCTTACACGTTGTTTCCGGGCACGTTATTTCGCGCGCCCGAGGTTCTGTTTTTTCGGAAGCGAATGTTTTTCAGCCGCGGATTTTCAACGAAAAGCATTTTCCGGGCGATTGCTCGACCAATCCCTCGAGTTCGAGTTTCAAAAGAATGCCGGAAAGCCGTCCCGGTTCCAACGCGGTTTTACGGATCAGCTCGTCTATGTGAATCGGGTATGGCTCCAGGCTGCCAACGACTTTTCGCTCGTCCGGGTCCAAATCGGCCGCGTTTTTCGGCGCGCCTTCATGATACACATCATCGTCCGAGGATTCAAGACCGCGGCGCATCTGCGGTTTCAGCTCCTCGACGATGTCGCCGGCGCTTTCGACGAGCGTGGCGCCCTGTTTGATCAGGTTGTGGGCGCCGGAGCTTTTGAAGGATTTGATGCTGCCGGGCACGGCGAACACCTCTCTGTTCTGTTCGGCGGCAAGACGAGCCGTAATCAGACTTCCGCTTTTTTTGGCGGCTTCCACCACCACCACGCCCAAACACATTCCGCTGATGATCCGGTTGCGAATTGGAAAATGGTGTGCCTCGGGCGGGGACTGGAGAGGGAATTCGGAGACGACGGCGCCGTTTTCCGAAATTTCCCGGAAGAGTTTTCGATTTTCGGGCGGATAAATCCTTTCCAGGCCGCTACCCAAGACCGCCACGGTTTTTCCGCCTCCGGCCAGGGCGCCCTCGTGGGCGGAAGAATCGATTCCCCTCGCCATGCCGCTTGCCACGGTGAATCCTAACGACGACAAGTCCCTCGAGATCCTTTTCGCGGCGGACATTCCGTACGAGGTAGGGGTTCTGGAGCCCACCACGCCGATATGGTCGCTTTTCGGGTCCAGTTTCCCCGATACGTACAGAAAGGGGGGCGGATCGGGGATTTGGCGCAAAAGGGGAGGATAGTCCGCGTCCGAGAAGGTCACGATTTCGAAACCCTTCTCGACGGCGAGATCGATTTCCCTTTTGACCTCCGCCCCGATCCTATGGTTTTTCAGAAGGTTGGCCAGCCCGACGGATATGCCCTCGATCCCGCACAATTCCTCCACGGACGCGGCGAAAACATTCTCGGGCGTCGAAAAACGGTCGATCAGCCTCTTGAAAAGAATATTCCCGACCCTCGGCACGCTCTTGAGTGCAAACCATGGGAATACTTTTTCCGGAACGGTTTCTGGCATTTCTTCGACAATTTTTCAGGTCCTGGATGACTCTGCGTCGCGATCGCCGCAAAGTCATTCCGCTTTTTTCCTGGCGCTCCAAGCCAGCAGAATCGGACTCGCCACGTATACGGAGGAATAGGTTCCCACGACGATGCCGATGGTGATGGCGAACGCGAAATCGTGGATGATCCCCCCGCCCAGAAGCAACAGGGAGAGTACCACGATCATGGTGGTCCCGGATGTCAACAGGGTCCGGGACAATGTTTCGTTCACGCTTCGGTTTATAACGGCGGCCAACGGTTTTCGGCTGAATTTTCTGAGGTTTTCCCTGATGCGGTCGAAGACGATGATCGTATCGTTCAGGGAGTACCCTATGATCGTCAACAAGGCGGCGATTATGGGAAGGGTGAATTCGATGTCGAAGATGGAAAATACGCCGATGGTTATAAGGACGTCGTGAATCAGGGCGACGATGGCGCCCATGGCGTATTTCAGTTCGAGAAACCAGAACAGGGCGAGGCTCACGATCAGTGCGGCGGCGATCAGAAAGGGAATGCTGACCTTGAAGAGGGAGAATAGGTAGACCGCCCCGACGAGCGCCACGGCCATCACGAAGCTCAGCAACCATTTCAACTCGAAACGCCCGGAAATATAGACGGTGATGAACAGGAGGGCGAAAAACATGGCGAACAGCGCTTTTTCCCGCAAATCCTTTCCTACTTGCGGGCCGACCATTTCGATCCTCCTGACTTCGACTTCGCTGCCGGTCGCCTCTTTCAAACCGGTTTGCAGCTGTTCGGTCAAGTCTCCGCTCTCGGTTTCCGAGATGTCCGTGCGGATCAAATATTCGTTTTCGTCTCTCTCGCCGAACCGCTGAACGGACGGGCTTCCTATGTTCAAATTGGCAAGGCCCTGCTTGACATCCCCTATTTTCACCGGGGAGCCGAATTTCACCTGAATAAGCGTGCCGCCCGCGAAGTCTATTCCGTACCGGGGGCCTCCGTGAATCAGCAACGAGCCGAGGCTGACGATAATGAAAAGAAAGGAAACGGCATAGGCGATTTTCCTTTTGCCTATGAAATCGATGTTTATGCCGGGTTTTACGAATTGCATCGGTTCCTCCGAAAAATCATTGTTCTTGTCGCGTTGAGGAATGCTTTTCGAGCCTCTGTAAGGAAGCTGTCCGAAACGTCAACGTGTCATATGCTCAAAGTTTTGACCTTGCGACTGATCAAAAGGTATTCGAAAATGGACCGCGTAAGGATCAGGGCGGTAAAGAGGCTGGCAATGACGCCGAGACTCAATGTCACAGCGAAGCCTTTCACGGGTCCCGTGCCGAACTGGAACAACACGAGCGCGGCGATCAGGGTGGTCACGTTGGCGTCCAGAATGGTCAGGGTCGCTCTTTCGAAGCCCGCGTCCACGGCTGCTCTGGGCGTTTTTCCGATATGCAGTTCCTCTCGCACCCTTTCGAAAATGAGCACGTTGGCGTCCACGGCCATACCGATGGTCAGAATGATGCCCGCGATGCCGGGAAGTGTCAACGTGGCTTGAAAGGCGGCCAGCCCGGCGGCGATCAGCAGGATGTTCAAAATCAGGGCCAAATCGGCAATGATTCCGGAAACTTTGTAGTATATTGCCATGAAGACTACGACAAGAAGGCCGCCCACGGCCATGGAAAACAGTCCTTTCCTGATGGAATCGGCTCCCAGGGATGGTCCGACGGTTCTTTCCTCCAAAATTTCGACGGGAGCGGGCAGAGCGCCCGCGCGCAGAACGATCGCCAGGTCGCGCGCTTCCTCGGTGGTGAAATACCCCGTAATTCGGGCTTCCCCGCCGGCGATCCTCTCCTGGATGACTGGCGCCGAGTAAACGTTGTTGTCCAAGACGATCGCAAGGCGCTTTTGTACGTTCTCGCCTGTTACCCGTTCGAAGATCCTGGCGCCTTTCTTGTCGAAGTTGATCGTGACGTAAGGTTCGTTGAACTGGGAATCGATCTGGACCCGCGCGTCGGTCAGATAGGCGCCTGTCAGAAGGGTTCTGCTTTGGAGAACGAACGGAGTCTTGATTTCCCTGTTGGTTTGGGGGTCCGTGCGGACTTGGTAGCGAAGCTCGCTTCCGGGGGGCGGTCCGTTTTGGACGGCCGCTTCCGGGTCGGCGTCGTCCTTGACCAGCTTGAACTCCAAGAGAGCCGTCTTGCCGATAAGCTCCTTGGCCCTGCGGGTGTCGCTGACGCCCGGAAGCTGAACAAGAATCCGGTCCTCGCCCTGCAAGCGAATGTCCGGCTCGCTGACGCCGAACTGGTCGATCCGGTTGCGAATGGTTTCGAGCGCCTGCTGGACTGCCATGGTTTTGATTCGGTCCGTTTCCCCGTCCGGAAGATCGAGCGCGATTTTCACGGAATCTCCATCCTGTGTACGGGAAACAAGCCGAAGATCGCGGAATTCCTTGTCGAGCAATTCCTGGAATTCCTTTTCCTGTTCCGGCTCCGCTATTATCACGGCCAACTGCTTTCCGCCAAGGGTATCGACGGTCACGCTCGGGAGTTTTTTATCCTTGGCCATGTCCCGAATTTCCTGGCGGTATCTCTCGATAGTGCTTTCGACGGCTTTTCCGGTTTCGACTTCGAGAATAAGATGCATTCCGCCTTGAAGATCCAGACCCAGGTTGATCTTCTTACGGGGCCATATTGACGGATCAATGGTCGGAAGCATGTATACGAGCGCGACGATGAAAACCGCCAGGATCAAAACCAGTCGCCACGATATCTTTTTCAATGGTTCTTTTCCTTTCGATCAATATCAAAGGTTGTAGATTCGACGACGCATATCGTTTTCAAACGATATCCCCCACACCATATGAAAGCCCCTTGAAGAGCAGGATGCGCAAAAAAAAACGTCAAGGATCGCGCGTTTGCCTTTTTCAAAGGGGCTTTTATAAAAGGAAAATTCCTATTTGGATTTTTCTTCTTCGGATTTGGCGTTTTTTGCGGCCGGAACCGACTGGGCGGAAACCAACGCGCCGACATTGTGTTTGGCCAGCTTGATTCGAACTTTGTCCGCTATTTCAAGAGTAATCGTGGACTCTTCTATCCCCGTGATGCGCCCGTAAATCCCGCCGGCGGTTATGATTCTGTCGCCTTTCTTCAAATTGTCGATCATTTCCCGATGTTCTTTCGTCTTTTTTTGCTGAGGCCTGATCAACAAGAAATAAAAAATGACGAACATCAAGATAAGGGGAACGAACGCGGCGAATCCTCCCTGCGCCCCCTGTCCGGCAGCGCCTCCCTGGCCCATTGCGTAAACGATGTCAACCAAGATAAAACCTCCTTGCAGAATTATTGTTGAACGTTCTTCCGAACGAATGCAAACAACATGGTAAAACGCATAATGGAAAAGCGCAAAAAAATAAAGCGCGATCGGAAAAAATTTGCGCTCATATACTTGATACGGGATTTTTCGTCAAACCTTATATCAAGATTTTCACGTTTTGTTCTTCCACGCGGACCGGCATGCGAACGATTCCAGGAGGCCACCCGGTTTCCGGAGCGGCCGCAGGGCCGCGAGCCGTGGTTGTTTCGGACTTTTTTCCGGACTATATCGGCCGGGAATACCATCCGGCGGCCACGATGGCCAACACGACCGCCGCAAGCAATAAAACAGGAAAACCTCCATTGGAGGGTTCGATATTTTCGCGGGACATCGTTACGTTCGTTTTCGATTTTTACAGGACATTTCGAGCGTCGATCGTTACCGGACCGGGGTTCGGTCGTCAACCTCGCTTTTCTGTTCCTGGCTCGAGACCGGTGGCGGGGCGGTCCTTTCCTTTCCCTGCTCGCACACAATGGCGCTGTCTTCGGGAAGCATTGCGGAGTCGGGTTCTATGACGATGCACAAATCTCTCCTGAGTTCAAGTTCGATCAGTTCCTTCCTCTTTTTGTTCAGGATGTAGTCGGCCACCTCCACAGGGACCCTTCCTTTCACGGAAACGATGTCGTCCTTCAAAGTCTCGAGCCGAAGCTTCCTCAAAAATCTGACGCTCAAGGTTTCGGTGGAGGGCGTAAGTCCCTTGCCTTGGCAATACTTGCACGAACCGTAGCTTCCGAACTCGATGGAAGGCCTGATTCTCTGTCTCGACATCTCCATCAAGCCGAACCGGCTTATACGCCCGACCTTGGTCCGCGCCTTGTCCTTTTTGACGTGTTCTTTCAGCGCCTTTTCCACCTCCAGTTTGTTTTTGGAGTCTCTCATGTCGATGAAATCGATTACGATCAGGCCGCCCAAGTCCCGAAGCCTAAGCTGTCTCGCGATTTCCTCGGCCGCCTCGATATTGGTCATCAGGGCCGTCTGCTCGATGGAATTCTTGTGGGTTCCCTTGCCGGAATTGACGTCGATGGCCACCAGGGCTTCCGTTTGCTGGATCACGACGGACCCTCCGGATTTCAAACCCACGCGGTTTTCGAAAATGGAAGCGATCTGGTTTTCGAGCTGGTATTTGGTGAATATGGGTTTGGGGCCCTTGTGCAACTTCACGATTTTGGTATGCGACGGGGAGGTGATCTTCACGAAGTCCTTGACCTCGTTGAATACGGCCTCGTCGTCCACGAGGATGCCGGAGACGTCGTCGGTGAAATAGTCGCGTATGGCGCGCACAACCAGATTTCGGTCCTTGTAGAGAAGGCTGGGCGACGGCGCTTTCACGGCTTTTTCCATGATGCTTTTCCATAGCCTCAAAAGTTGGCGGACATCCTTGTCCAAAAGGGTTTTCGAAATGTCCTTGCCGGCGGTTCGGATTATGATTCCGAATTCCTCGGGGATTTTCAACGTGTTCAGGATGTCCTTGAGCCTCTTGCGCTCCTTTTCCTCCTCGATTTTCCTCGAGACCCCCCTGTTTTTGCTCCCGGGCATGAGCACGACGTATCTTCCGGGAAGGGAAACGAAGGTCGTCAACATGGCCCCTTTTTCCATCAATGGGTCTTTCGTCACCTGTACGAGAAGTTCCTGCCCTTTTTTCAGGATGTTTTTCAGGGAGCGGTCGCCGGCAGGGTTGTCCAAAAAGTAGTCGCTGTGAATTTCGTGCTTTTGCAGAAAACCGTGGCGTTCGACCCCGAAATCGATGAACGCCGCCTGGAGGGCCGGTTCTATCCGCGTGATCACTCCCTTGTAAATGTTTCCCCTGATAATCTCCCTTCCCGAGCTTTCGATCTGAAACTCCTCGAGCTTGCTGTCCTTTACGTTCGCAATCCGGCATTCCTCCGGATCTACCGCGTTTATTAGAATTTTCGTGGTCATAAAAAACGTATTCTTCCCGACCTCCTTCGATTGATAAATAATTAACGGCACATTTGAATCGATCGACCTTATGAACATTATACGTAAAATAAGGTACAATACTCCAAGCTTCGTTCCCGCACAACAAAAATGTTATATCTCGCTGCATATGCAATTGCGCGGTACAAGTCAAATCTTTTCTCGGTCTTGATCTTTTTATTCCGTTGTGGCACAAGAAAACTTCTCGATCGGCCGTTGGAAAACGCGATCAAGAATTGAAAATCAAAAAAATCGGATTTTTTCGGAGGTTGGAACCGGTAATGGATGAAAAATACGATCCGAACAGGATTGAAACGAAATGGCAGGCCTGCTGGGAAAAGAGCGGACTGATGAAAGTCGGGGAGGACCCGGAAAAGGAAAAATATTACCTGTTGGAAATGTTTCCCTATCCGTCGGGTAAAATTCATATGGGACACGTCAGAAACTACACCATAGGGGACGTGGTCGCCAGATACAAGAGGATGCGGGGATTCAACGTGCTTCATCCCATGGGCTGGGACGCTTTCGGAATGCCTGCGGAGAACGCCGCGATCGCGAACAAGTCGCACCCTGCCCGATGGACCTACGACAATATCGCGAACATGCGCGAACAATTGAAACGCATGGGTTTCAGCTACGACTGGGACAGGGAGATCGCCACCTGCAAGCCCGAATATTACCGATGGGAGCAGTGGCTTTTCATAAGGATGTACGAAAAGAACATGGTGTATCGGAAGGAGGCTTTCGTCAACTGGTGCGAGAGCTGCCAGACAGTCCTGGCCAACGAGCAGGTTGAGGCGGGGATGTGCTGGCGTTGCGGAAAGGCGGTGCGCCAGAAAAAACTGTGGCAGTGGTTTTTCAAGATCACCGACTACGCCCAGGATTTGCTGGATTATTGCGAAAAGCTTCCGGGATGGCCCGAGAAGGTGCTCACCATGCAGAGGAACTGGATCGGAAAAAGCGTGGGCGCGGAAATTCGTTTTCCCGTAGAGAACCCTCCCGCCGGGTCGCCGTCCGAGATTGCCGTTTTCACGACCCGCCCGGACACTGTTTTCGGAGCCACTTTCATGGTATTGGCCCCGGAGCACCCGCTTGTGCTGGAATTGTCCAAGGGAACGGAGCAGGAAAAAGCGGTTTTGGGTTTCGTGGAAAAGATGGCGATGCAGGACAGATCCGCGAAGGCCTTGGAAAATTACGAAAAGGAGGGCGTTTTCATCGGGGCCTATTGCGCAAACCCCATGTCGAAGAGGAGAATTCCCGTATATACGGCCAATTTCGCCCTCATGGAGTACGGCACGGGAGCGGTCATGTCGGTCCCCGCCCACGACCAGAGGGATTTCGAATTCGCGAAAAAATACGGCTTGGACATTGTCGTCGTGGTCAAACCGCAAGGGAAGGAACTCGATCCTTCGACCATGGAGCAGGCGTATGCGGACGAGGGGGTCATGGCCAATTCCGGTCGTTTCGACGGGTTGCCGAACAAGGAGGCCATGGACCGGATAGCCGAGGATTTGGAAGGGCGGGGACTGGGCCGCAAGACCGAGAGTTTTCGGCTGAGGGACTGGGGAATCTCGAGACAGAGATATTGGGGGGCTCCCATACCTATTATCCATTGCAAGGATTGCGGGACAGTGCCGGTTCCCGAAAAGGACCTGCCGGTCGTGCTTCCCGAGGGCGTGGATCTGCTGGAGGGCGGAAAGTCGCCTCTGCCGGCGCTCGAGCACTTCATGAAAACGGAATGCCCCGTCTGCAAGAGGCCCGACGCCCGAAGAGAGACCGACACCATGGACACTTTCGTGGAGTCCTCGTGGTATTTCGAGCGCTATTGCAGCCCCCACTGCGACACCGCAATCTTCGACCGCAAAGCCGTCGATTACTGGATGCCCGTCGATCAGTACATCGGAGGCGTGGAGCATGCGATTCTGCACCTGCTCTATTCCCGATACTATACGCGCGTACTGAACGACATGGGGCTGATCGACTACAAAGAGCCGTTCACTCGGCTGCTGACCCAGGGCATGGTTTGCAAGGAAAGCGCATCCTGCCCGGAACACGGGTACCTCTTTCCAGAGGAGGTCGAAGGCGCGGGCGAGGAAAAAGCGTGCGCCATCTGCAAAAAGCCGGTTTTTATCGGCCGCGTTGAAAAAATGTCCAAATCCAAGAAGAACGTCGTGGACCCGGCCGTGCTTCTGGAGAAATACGGCGCCGACACCACGCGTCTTTTCTGTCTTTTCGCGGCGCCCCCGGAAAGAGACCTTGAATGGAGCGAGCAGGGGGTCGAAGGCGGTTTCCGGTTCATCAGCCGCGTTTGGCGCTTCGCGGTCGGATGCCTGGAGGAGATAGCGAACGTCAAACCATACGACGGCGGTCTCGGCGACCTGGACGACGAACTCAAGGCGATTTTCAAAAAGACCCACGACACCGTCAGAAGGGTGACCGAGGACATAGAGGAGCGCTTCCATTTCAACACCGCCATCAGCGCCGTGATGGAATTGGTCAACGCGCTCTACGCCATGGAATCCGAACGGGAGGGCAAGCCGTCCGACCAAAAGCGGCCCCATAGGGACGAGGTGCTTCGGTTCGCGATGGAGACGGTCGTCCTGTTGCTGTCCCCCATCGTTCCCCATGTCGCGGAGGAACTTTGGGAGGCGATGGGCGCGGAATCCAGCGTGCTGTCGGCGAAATGGCCGGGATACCGAAAGGACGCCTTGGTCAAGGAGGAGTTGACCATCGTAATCCAGGTCAACGGAAAATTGAGAGGCCGTTTTTCGGTCCCGGCGGATGCGACCGAAGAGGAAATCAAGAAGCTTGCGCTCGAGGACGAGAAGGCGTCGAAGTTTTTCGAAGGCAAACGAATAAAAAAGGTAATTGTCGTGCAAAACAAGCTGGTCAATATAGTCGTTTAACGGTTGTCGGGGAAGAAAATGCGAAAACTGTTCGTGCTTTCGGCGGCGTTTTTCATAGTTTGCTTGTCGGGTTGCGGGTATCGGTTCAGCGGGGGAGGGGGGCTTCCGTTCGGTATTACGAAGGTCTTCGTCCCCATGTTCCATAACCTGACGTCGGAGCCCGGCATCGAAAGGATAGTCACCAACGATTTCATTTACGAGTTCACTAGAAGCGGCAAGGTGGACGTGGTGGAAAAGGAAGCCGCCGACGGGATTTTTTTGGGGACTATCGTCGGATTGAGCACCGAGACGGTGGCCAGGAGCGGAAGCCAGGCTCCTCTCGAAAGACGGGTGCGGCTCTACGTGGATCTGAAATTGATCGACAGAGATGGGAACGAATTGTGGGCCGTGCGGCGCATATCGGACGACGAAACCTACGAGGTGCTTTCGGAGAAGCTCGCGACCGAAAGGCTGGAGCTTGGGGCGATTAAAAGACTGTCCAAAAGAATGGCCGAAATGGTCTACAATCGGGTTACGGACATTGGGACGGATTGATATGGATGCGATACGGCTTGAAAAGATTCAGTGGAACTGAAGGTTTGCCGGCGCGGGAAAGCCGGCAAACCGTTTTAAGCGGAAATCGAATTGACCAGCTTGGCAAGCCTGGATATTTTTCTCGAGGCGGTTTTCTTGTGAATGACGCCTTTTTTCGCGGCTCTGGCGATGACGGATTTGGCCTCGTCGAGTTGTTGGACGGCCTTTTCGACCGATTTTTCGGAGGCTGCGGTCCGGACATCCTTCACTGCCGTTTTGACCCTGGTTTTCACAGACTTGTTTCGCATGCGCCTTACGGCGTTTTGACGGGCGCGTTTCAGCGCTGACTTATGGTTGGCCACCTTTGCTAAAGCTCCTTTCGTGTCAAAGTAAAATCAAACTTTAAAAAGTTTAGACGAATTAGAAAACTTTCTTCTAACAGAAGGTTTGCGCTTGTGTCAAGGCAAATTATCGAGTATTGATGCGAACCATGGAAAAAAGTCAAAGTGCAAGCGTGACGAGAAGCGCCGGTTTGATCGGCTTTCTGACCTTTTTGAGCAGGATTTTCGGGTTTCTGCGGGACGCCGCCATGGCCTGGTTTTTGGGGGCGGGATTTGTTTCAGACGCTTTTCTTGTCGCTTTCAGAATTCCGAATTTTTTAAGAAAGCTTTTCGCCGACGGGTCGTTGAACTTGGCGTTCGTACCGATTTTCATAGAGCATTTGAACCGGGAGAGGGAGGAGGCGTTCTTGCTGGCGCGGTCTGCCCTGAGAACCGTTTTTCTGGTTTTGTCTTTCGCCTCGGCGGCGGGTATCGCATCCGCCCCGGCATTGGTCGCGTTGTTCGCCCCAGGGTTCGCCGAAATTCCCGAAAAAATGTCCCTGACCGTTTCCCTGACGCGCATCATGTTTCCATTTGTCGTTTTCATAGGCCTTTCGGCCGTATGCATGGGAGTCTTGAACACTTTCGGCCATTTTTTCGCGCCATCCATAGCTCCCTTGGTAATCAACGTTTGCATGATCGGGGGGATTTTTTTTCTGTCGCCCCGGATGAACGAGCCGGTAAACGGGCTTGCCGCCGGAGTTATGATAGGCGGAGTCCTTCAGTTGGTTCTCCACGCCCCTTACTTGCTCAAACACGGGTTTTTGTTCTGGAAAAAAGCGCGGCTTTTCCATCCCGCCTTGAAAAAAATCGGATTGCTGACCTTGCCCGCCGCTTTGGGAGCGTCGGTATTTCAGATCAACGTCCTTTTGGACACGTTGATCGCGTCTTTTCTTTCCGACGGCAGTATCTCCTATCTTTATTACGCGGACCGGCTGGTGCAGTTTCCGTTGGGGATTTTCGCCATGGCGGCCGCCATAGCTCTTCTTCCAAGACTTTCGAAGGAAGCGGCCGTCAAAGATTACAAAGCGTTGTCCAATACGCTGGTTTCGAGCTTGAATGCGGTTCTTTTTATAACCGTGCCTTCCATGGCGGGATTGATCGTATTAAGGACGCCGATCGTTTCCCTGTTGTTCGAGAGAGGCGAGTTCGACGCGGCGAGCGTCGAATCCACGGCCGCCGCCTTGTTGTATTACGGGCTGGGTTTGTGGGCTTTTTCGACGGCCCGAATCGTCGTATCGACTTTCTACGCGTTGCGGGATGCGCGTACGCCCTTGCGTGTCGGTTTGTTTTCCATTTTCGCCAAAGCGATTTTATCTCTTGTTCTTGTCAAGTATTTGGATTATAAAGGACTTGCTTTGGCTACTTCCGCAGCTTCCGTTTTGAACCTTCTCGTTTTGGCCCGCGCTTTGCAAGCCAAGTTGGGCGGCATCATTCGATGGAAGGAAGTAATAGGTTCCTCGGCGCATACTCTTGCGGCAACGGTCTTGATGAGCGCAACCATATCGATTTTGAACATTTGTCTCGCGCCATTGGTCCGCGATGGTTTCCTCTGGAGAGCGGCGGGTCTTTCGGCGTGCATTTTCAGCGGTATTTTCGTTTTTGCCGCTATTTCCGCCCTGTTCGATCGCGGAGAGCTGAAGATTTTCATGGACGCGGCGATAAAATGTCGGAGGACAAGGGCTTGAGCACGAAGGAAATACTTTTGACGTTCGCGGGGAGCATCGTGCTTTTCGCGGTTTTAGGCGTGGGAGTTTTCGGCGACGGCGGGCTGAAGGATCTTGATAGTTTGAAGGATCAATATTGCCAAGTGATTGAAAAAAACGACAGCTTGCGGGTCGAGAACAAGACCCTGCTTTACGAAATCGACCGGCTGAACAAGGATTTGGAATACGTCGGGAATTTGGCGAGACGCGAACTCGGCTATGTTTCCGAGGACGAGTTCGTGTTCAAGTCGAGAACGAAATCCAAGTGATTTATTATCTTTGAGACAAACGACAGGGGTATCCATGGACAATGGTACAGTCGAACCCCACGGGAGGGAGCTGGTCGATCTTCTGGTGGGCGAGGAAAGGCACAATTTGTTGAAGGAAATCGCTTTGAAGCTGCCCGACGCCACTTTGAACGAACGGCAGCTTTGCGATCTGGAATGTCTTGCGTCGGGAATCTTTTCTCCGTTGAAGGGGTTCATGAACCGTTCCGACTACGAATCGGTTCTGGATCGCATGAGGCTTCAGGACGGGACGTTGTGGCCCATACCTGTTTGTCTCGATTTGCCGGAAACGACGGCGAAAAACCTGGAAGCCGGGCAGTCTCTCGCTCTCCGGGACGCCGAAGGTTTCCTGCTGGCGATTTTGCATATAAGCGACATTTGGGAGATCGACAAGCAAAAGGAGGCTTTGCAAGTCTACGGCGTTTCCGACAATGGGCATCCGGGCGTGGAATATCTGTTCGACAAGACCGGGGATTATTATATAGGGGGCGATCTGGAGGTTTTGAACTTTCCCGTGCATTTCGATTTCAAGCAATACAGAATGACGCCGGCGGAGATCAGGGGAATAAACCGCAAATTCAAAAGGGAAAAGGTAATCTCGTACCAGACCGCAAGCCCCATTTATCGTCCACGCTACGAGATGACGATCCGAGTCATGAGGGAAACGGGAGGCAGCTTGCTTCTTTTGCCCATCGCGGGGGTCAAGAGACCCGAAGATTTCGACCATTACACCCGCGTCAGGTGCTATCGGGAGGTCGCGCGACATTATCCGCCGGATACGATGACATTGAATCTTCTTCCGCTGGCAAGGCGCATGGCAGGAGCCAGAGACGCCATTTTACACGCCGTCATATCGAAGAATTTCGGATGTACCCACTTCATCGTTTCCAACAATCACGGCGACCCCGATAACGAGGGCCTTCCTCTTTACGCGGGCGAGGAAGCGTGCCGGGTCGCCGAGGAATGCGGCGGGGAGCTTGGCATTGTCCGCGTGCCTTTCGAGGAGATGGTGTACCTGCCGTTCGAGGACGAATACCGGCCTGCGGACCAGGTTCCGGAAGGGGTGCAGTTCATCTCCCTTTCGGGGACCGACATACGCGGCAGAATCAAGACGGGACGGAGAGTCCCCGCATGGGCCACGTTTCCCGGAATCGTCAGGGAGCTTCACAAGGCTTTTCCTCCGCCGCGCAAGCAGGGGTTCACCGTCTTTCTCACCGGCTTGTCCGGCGCCGGAAAGTCCACGATCGCCAAGGTCCTTCATTCCCGTTTTCTAGAACTGGGCGACCGCCCGGTCAGCCTTCTCGACGGCGATATCGTCAGAAGGAATCTTTCCAGCGAATTGAATTTTTCCAAGGAACACAGGGATATCAACGTGCGCAGGATTGGTTTTGTCGCAAGCGAGATCACAAAAAACCGGGGAATCGCCATATGCGCTCCCATCGCGCCCTATGCGTCCACCAGAAGGGAGATCAGGCAGTCCATCGAGGAATACGGCGGTTTTATCGAGGTACACGTATCGACCCCGATAGAAGAGTGCGAAAAGAGGGACCGGAAGGGAATGTACGCCAAGGCCCGCGCGGGATTGATCAAGGGTTTCACCGGGATCGACGACCCTTACGAGATTCCCGAATCCTGCGAAGTGAAAATCGACACCACGAATATTTCCCCCGACGAAGCCGTTCAACAGATTCTTCTCTACCTCGCCGAAAAAGGATACATATGAAACGACAAGGGATAATTGGCGCTGGAATCGCAATTTTTTACCGTTAATTCAATGAATTGAAAAATTAAATGGAGGTTTGCGATGACAATAGAGACAGGCGCAATTGCCGAGGACATGGAGGTCAAGTATTCGGTTTGTCCCAACGGGGAAGCTTTCGTTCTCCCCTCGAAGGCCGATTTCGAAAACGAGTACGAACGGTTGAAAAGCATGGTCGGACAGCAGCGTTCGACGGGACGCGAAATCGTCGTGGTCATGGGAGTCGGTTTCGTCGGTTCCGTAATGGCGGGGGTGATAGCGGACTCGGTCGACCGGGGTTCCGGCGAACCGGCCAAATTCGTGATCGGCATGCAAAGACCGTCCCCAAGGTCTTTTTGGAAAATCCACTATTTGAACCGGGGTCAGGCGCCGGTGGAGGCCGAAGACCCGGAGGTCGCCCCTCTGATCCGACGTTGCGTCCTCGAAAAGCGGACTCTTGTCGCGACCTACACCTACGACGCGTTGTCGTTGGCCGATGTCGTAGTGGTGGACGTCCAGTGCGACTATCACAAGGAAAAATTGGGCGACGTGCGCAAAGGAAGGGCCGATATCGCCGCCCTGGAGGAGAGCCTAAAGATAATCGGAGAAAAAATAAAACCCGACTGCATGGTGCTGATCGAGACCACCGTTCCTCCCGGAACCACCGAGTACGTCGCGTACCCGACCGTGAAAAAGGCGTTCGAGAAAAGAGGGATCGGGGCGAACCCCCCTGTTGGCCCACTCCTTCGAGAGGGTCATGCCCGGAAAAAACTACGTGTCGTCCATTCGGGATTTCTGGAGGGTTTGCAGCGGCGTGAACGAGGAGTCGCGACGGCGGGTCGAACTTTTCCTTTCCCAAATACTCAATGTGGACCAATATCCCCTCACCGTTCTTGACAGGCCTATTGAAAGCGAAACCTGCAAAATCGTCGAAAACTCCTACCGCGCGTGTATCCTGGCCTTTTTGAACGAGTGGAGCCTTTTCGCGGAAAGGAACGGCGTGGACCTGATCAAAATAATCGAGGCGATAAAGGTCAGGCCGACCCATTCCAATATGATATTTCCCGGACCCGGCATAGGCGGATACTGTCTTCCGAAGGACGGCGGCTTGGGATTTTGGGCCTATCACACGCTTATGGGGTTCGAGGACGACATTTTCAAGTTCACTCCCGCAGCGATCGACATCAACGACACGCGCGGAATCAGGGCGGCGCAACTAGT
This sequence comes from uncultured Desulfobacteraceae bacterium, assembly GCA_964575975.1. GTDB lineage: Bacteria > Desulfobacterota > Desulfobacteria > Desulfobacterales > SKZT01. The sequence continues at coordinate 8,660 of CAZNTU010000014.1, read as the reverse complement.
GCGCGACGCTCTCCGCAACATGGGAAAAATCGTGGCCGCCTCCAAGATCGCGCTCTTGGGAGCGTCCTACCGGGAGGATGTCGGCGACACCCGGTATTCGGGTTCCGAGATTGTCGTGCGAAAATTGACGGAAATGGGGGGAGAGGTGGTCGTGCATGACCCGTACGTGAAACACTGGTGGGAATTGGAAAAGCAGGATTCCTATCCCGCTCCCGGCCATTCCCTGTCCCGCTTTTTTAGAAACCAGGAGAAGCTGACCGAAATTCATGTGGACAAGGATTTGGGAAAGACGCTTGAAGGGGCCGACGCGGTCATTCTGGCGGTACGACATGAAGCCTACAGGAATCTCACTCCCGACGAAATCTTCGAAATGGTGGGGAAGCCTTTTGCCGTCGTCGATTGTTTCGGCCTTCTCGCCGACGACAAAATCAGGAGGTTCTTCGAACTGTCGTGCGAAGTGAAGGGGCTCGGTCGCGGTCATGTCAATCGTATCAAAAAACAGGTCCATAAGAATCTCGTCGGCGGGCCATCGACCCTTTAACAAAATTGCTCGGAGGAAGATTCGTGAAGGTTTTAATTACCGGTTCGGCAGGTTTCATAGGATTTCATTTGGCGAAGAGACTTCTGGAGGACGGGCACGAGGTGCTCGGTATCGACAATCTGAACGACTATTACGATGTGGGGCTTAAGAAGGCGCGCTTGACGCATCTCGAGCCTTTCGACGGATTCGAGTTCCACAGGGTCGATATTTCGGACAGGAACGCCATGGGAGCGATTTTCCAGAAGAATCGCTTGGACAGGGTCGTCAACCTGGCCGCCCAGGCGGGGGTGCGATACAGCCTCGAAAATCCCTACGCCTACGTCGAATCCAACATTTCGGGCTTCATGAACATTCTGGAAGGCTGCCGTCATTCCAAAGTCCCTCACTTGGTATTCGCCTCCAGCAGTTCCGTATACGGGCTGAACTCCGTCATGCCGTTCTCCGTTCGCCACAACGTGGACCATCCGGTCAGCTTGTACGCCGCCACGAAAAAATCCAACGAACTCATGGCCCATACATATAGCCATCTTTATGGAATTCCATCGACAGGGCTCAGGTTTTTTACCGTATACGGGCCGTGGGGAAGACCGGACATGGCGCTTTTCCTGTTCACTCGCGCCATTTTGAAGGACGAGCCCATCCAGGTTTTCAATCATGGAAATATGGAGAGGGATTTTACGTACATCGACGACATCGTGGAGGGGGTGGTCAAGGCAATGGACCGGATTCCGTCCGGAAATCCCGGTTGGGACCCGAGCAGGCCGGACCCTTCCGCAAGCCCCGCTCCCTACCGCTTGTACAATATCGGCAACAACAACCCGACCCCGCTGATGGATTTCATCGGGACGATAGAAAACGCCCTTGGCAAAAAGGCGAAAAAGGAGTTTCTCCCCATGCAGCCCGGAGATGTCTGCTCTACATACGCCGACGTGGATGACCTTGCGCAGGACACGGGATTCAGACCGGACACGCCGCTCGAGTACGGCATAGGAAAATTCGTGGAATGGTACCGGAGCTACTACGACATTTAGCTCGAGGTGGCTCGGTGTTCACGAACACCGAACCACTGGACTCCTGAACCACTGAACACTACCCCTTTACCCCCACAAAGACAACCCCGACTCCCTCGCGATCTTCCGCTTCAAGGCGGTTTTGAATGCGGACGGTTTCCCGTAGACGAAAACTCTTTTTTTCGCTCGGGTTGCGGCGGTGTAGATCATTTCCCTGGTCAGCAACTTGTGATCCTCGTCCGAGGGCAGTACCACCAGTACGTCGTCGAATTCGGAGCCTTGGCATTTATGTACCGTGAGCGCGAAGGCAGGGTCCCAGGCGGGTAACAGGTCCATGGAAAAACCGATGTGCGAGTCGGAACGGCGGAACCAGGCCCGGTATACTCCGTCCGGGTCCCTGATGACAACGCCTGAATCGCCGTTGAAAAGCTCCTTGGAATAGTCGTTTCGCGCGACAATAATAATCGCCCCGGAAAAAACGCCTTTGGCGCCCCGGTCGGGGGATTTCAGTCTTGCGCTCAAGTAGCTCCCCATGAACCGGTTTATTTCGACCGCTCCGAAAATTCCCTGTTTCACCAAAGTGAGTATTCGGGAGGCCTCTGCCTTGTTAAATATGGCGTCCAGAAGGACGAAATACGGGCCGCCCTTTTTGGCAAGTTTTTCCGGGGGCGTTGAAGACGCTATTTGGATCAAGGTTTTGTAATCCAAGCACCTGACGGTTTCCGGAGACAATTCGTCCGGCAAAGTCGAAACCTTGGAAGCTGTTCCGGTTGCTTTTACCCTGGAGCCGGTTTCCGCAGGATGGTCGAGCAGGCGGGAATCGGCCCAAAGCATCAGGTCTTTTTTCCATTGTCCCGCCGTTTCGGCTTCGATGAACCCCCATTCGTCGTTTTCGAAATCGAGAGCTTGTTCCAGAGAGACTGGCGAAAGGGGAGGGCATTCGCCGGCGTTGATTCGCGTCGCCAATTCCTGAAGATTGCGGCCGGACCGGTATGTGGTCTCCAAAACCACCAGATGTTTTCGAAAGGCTTCGCTCTTGCTTTCACGAGGGATCATTTCGGCGAAAACCGCTCCGGCTTCCACCGATGGAAGCTGGTCCTTGTCTCCCAGAAAGATCAGGCGGGTGCGTTCGAGATCGATCGCGCGCAAAAACTTTTCCATCATGACCACATCCACCATGGAAGCTTCGTCCAGAACAGCCGCCGAGGCTGGAAGAGGATTGTGCTCGTTGTAATGGAAATCGTTCGCGCGGGTTTTGAAGCGAAGGGTTTTGTGCAGGGTCGCCGCTCTGATTTTTTGCAGCGCCAAGTCGGGTTCTTCCGGCGAGTCGATGGTTTCGATTCCGGAATAGACCGCCTGCGACATGCTCTGCGCGGCCCGGCCGGTGGGGGCGCACAGGAATATTTCCGACGGTTCGGTTCCCGCTCGAACGAGGCATCGGAGAATATTGACCATCAATGATGTCTTTCCCGTGCCCGGCCCTCCGCTGACGATGCAAAAGCCGGAACTTAGCGCAAGCTTCATGGCCAGTTCCTGGACCGGGTCCCTTGCGATCGGAACGCCGTCCTTGGATGTCTTCAAAGACAAGCCGGGGGAAAAGACCGTGTCGATCAGTCTGCCGATTCGTTCCTTTCCGATTTCGTTCACGGGTTCTTCTGCGGCTTTCGAGAGAAGCCTGTCTATTCTGCTTTTCAGCCGGCTCTCGTAGACGAAATATTTCTGGAAATACAACAGTTTCCTGCTTTTCGTTTCCAAAACCACAAGTGGCTTGTATTCGTCGCCGTTCTTCGAGACCATTCGTTCGTATTTGTTCCGGGCCAGATTCGCCAGAAAGGCTTTCGCGAATACAGTCGCGGATTCGGGGTCGGAAAAGCTTTGGAGACGCTTCGCCAAGTTTTTTTCGTCCATGTCCATGCAAAGGCTTCCTTCCCGAAGCGAATCGAACATGCACAACAAAGTCCCGAACAAGGGTTGGTCGTTTTCGTAGCCCGACAATTGGAGAAGATCTCCGATGGTCATAAAGTCGATCAGGGGCGTTCGGGCCGTGTCGAAAAAGGAAGAGCGCGGCCCCGTTTCCTTCATGACGGACAAGAGAAGATCGCTCGCCTCCGCATAGGGGGACATCGGCGACTCGTAATCATTGCGGTTTTGGTCTTTGTGTTCCGCGCCGTTTCGGCGGGGCAGGTCGGTCGTTTGCGGCGCCATTCAGTCTGTTTCCTTTCTCCGTTTAGATGTTAGCCGTCAGCGATTAGGTGTTAGGTGTTGGCGGTGCTGCTTTGGTTTGAAACCGCAAATAAAATCGGTCCATTCATACAGAATCAGTTTGTTTTTTTGTCGGGATAATCGCAGATTCCTCCCCTAAAAGCCAACCGATTACGGCTAACATCTAACCGCTATCCAGCTATCCGCTAACTTCGAACACGGCCTCCGTGATTCTTTCCTCCTTGCACAAGGGGCACCTGCTGGGCGGATGGTATTGTTTTCGGTCCTTGAAAGTGAAACCGCAGGACCTGCATCGGTAGGGTGTCGCCTTTAGCCTCCTGCCTTTGGCCTTGGCGCTTTTCTCGATATGGGTAAGATGCTTGTAGACTTCCTTTTCCTTGACTCCTGCAAGCCGGGAAAGTTCCATGGCCGTGCGCCGCTCGTTTTCCAGAAGTTCGAATATTCTCATTCTCGCCGTAGACATGTTTCACCTTTTATCCTATACGTTCGCATTATCGTCGGTTCGAATCTAATTAGCATAAAATCGAATGCGGTGCTACGGACAATTTTACCCGCGCGCCGTCTTTATCGGCGAGTAAAAAAACACTGCGCCTACGAGACGGTTGCCCGATAGACTCGGCTCGACAGACGCATGGTCAAAAAATACATCGAGCGGCATTTGCCAAGCGGCGGCATAACCCCTTGATTCGATTCAGGCATTGCCCGCTACCTGCTTGCCGTGCGCGGTGTCCACCATGGATTCGTAGAGCATTCGATATCCTTCGTCGCCCGGAGCGGCTTCGTATTCCAATTTTTCCCAGAAGAAGGCGTCGACCCAGCGTTCCAGCCTGCGGCAGTTTTCCGCCAGCATGAAGAACAGGTGTTTGTTCGGCAACCTGCGAAAGGTTTTCGGAAATCCGAGGAGGCTCTCGAAGTCGTGGATAGCCTGTTCGTGCTGACGAGTCACCGTGTAGCACGTCCCCCGTCCGATCAGGCTGTCTTCGTCCAACGGATCGACCGCCAAGGCCCGGGTGTAATAAACGATGGCGTGGTAAAGCTTTGTTTCGACCTCGTGGATTTTTCCCAAATAATAATAAGGATTGTCCCCGTCGCTATGACGATAGCCCGGATGCAGCCCCGTCACTTTGTTCAGCGCGGCGACGGCCTTGACGCCGTCGGGTTTGTGAAAGCACTGCCTTCCGAACTCGAACCAATCGGAAAGAGTGCGCGGCCGGCCGATTTGCGCCGGCTCTCCGTCGTATTGCGTATGTCTATGTTTTTTGTATGTTATCTGGCACATGGAATTACGATAATTCTTCCGGGGATTCTTAAAAATAACGGCAATCCATTAATATGCTCTTTCCGAAAGCGTAAAGCCGTCGCAGAAAGCATGAATTCGGCTTGGGCAATCCCTTTGGCCTGACTTTCAGAGGATTCGGGAAACCCGACGAAAAAGATATGCGCCGCCGGGTCGGCCGACGAGCAGGTCGCCGAGCACGAATACGACGACACGGGAGAACTATGATGATGCCGGGCAGAAAAGGAAAATGCTACGCAAAAATATGAAACTTGTGTATTTTCTTGTAGAGCGTTTTCCTGTTGATCCCCAGGATTTCCGCAGTCTTGCTCTGGTTCCCCCCGGTTTCCTCCAGGACTGCGACAATGTGAGCCTTCTCGATGTCGGCAAGGCTTTTCGAGCGGACGACGGCAGCTTCTTTATGGGCATTCAGGTGCGACGGGAGATCATCGGGTGTAATTTCTTCGTTGTCCGCCATGATTACCGTTTTGTTGATCACGGATTTAAGTTCCCGAACATTGCCGGGCCAGGAGTACCGGCTAAGCGCATCGAGGGCGTCGTCCGTCAGTTTCATGGACTTGCGTCGATCTTTGTGAATATCGAGAAAATATTGCGCCAACAAGGCGATGTCTTCGGGACGTTCCCTGAGAGGAGGCACTTTGATCGAGATGACATCCATGCGGTAAAGGAGATCTTTTCGCATTTCGCCTTTCTGCGCCGCCTCGTGCAAGTCCAGGTTCGTGGCGAGGACAATCCGGGTATCCACCTTGGTTTCCGCTGTTTCGCCCACTTTTCTGAACCTGCGGGTTTCCAGGAAGCGCAAGAATTTCTTCTGCAGTTCCAGGTCGATATTTCCAATCTCGTCCAAAAACAAAGTGCCTTGGTCGCTTTTTTCGACCAAGCCGACCTTGCCTTCGGAAGCGCCCGAAAACGCTCCTTTTTTGTGGCCGTACAATTCGCTCTCGGCAAGGTTGTGGCTTAGCAACCCGCAATCCAGGGTGACAAAAGGCTTGTTGTTGCGCTTGCTGCCGATGTGTATCTTAAGAGCCAAAACATCCGATTCCGACTTGATCTTTCCGGAGGCGTCCCTGTTTTTTTCCTCTATGATCTGCCGGGCCAGCGCAAGCAATTCCTCCAGCTTGAAAGGCTTGGTAACATAGGCCCTCGCTCCCGGTTTCATGGATTCCACTGCGGATTTTATATCGCCGAAGCCTGTTATCATGATCACCTCGGTTTCCGGCGAAAAATGGCCGCCTGTGGCGGGCGAGGCTGCGCCATTAAGGCGCCGTCTCGCCAGGACACTGTTTTCCGCCGCTTAATCCTCCCAAATCTCTACCTGGGTAGTTTCATAGCCATCGACGACCATGGTGGTTTCGTAATGGGAAAACACCGGTTCATAGTGGTCGACGACCACTTTCGTTCCACAGGCTTTTTTGTTAAGCCGCTGGAGGACGGGATCCCAACTATAGCAATAGACGGTGACTGTTTTGTAGATCGGGATCTGCTCGTAAATCGGAATTTGAACGGTTTTTAAAATCGGCGTCTCGATGGTTTCGTATCCCGAGGGTAGCCGGGTTACAGTGATCTCGGACCGTCCAATTTCCAGGCCAAGGCGGTCCACAGCCACTATTTCGATGGTGTTGGCGTAATGGCCCAAGTTGATCTGACTCTGAAACGGCACGGCGACCTCGTCCGCCCCGGAATAGCTTCCAAGGGAAAAAAGGCCGCTTTCCCCGGTTTTCAGGTTGCTCCAGGATACGGTCTGGAATCCCGTTGCTCGACGTACATATCCGGCCACCAATTGCCGGCTTGAGGTGGTGGAAAAAAGAGTCAGGGAAGGATCGACCTCGATGGCGCTTTCCACTTTCACTAAAGCTTTGATGCACATATTGACATTTTCAAAGCCCGATACGGCGGTCAGGTCGCTGAAATAGATACCACCCTTGGAATAATAACTCTGTCCGGATTCCGCACTTGCTTGCGAGCTGTAGCTGGTACCCGAGAAGGGTTGATCGTGTTCCACGGGACATTTGGCCTCGCCAGCGGAGTTGCTGTATTTTACCTGGATAGCGATTTTATCGCCCTCGTCGATCGACAGCGGGGTATCCAGTTTGACGGTGTGATAGCCTCTGGCCAGGGGGAGAGTCTCTCGGGCGACGGCCGGATCGTCGAATTGCACTTGACCGTCAACGTTTCGAACCTCTCGGTAGACCTTGATTTCGCAGCTTGTGTCGCTTTCGAAAATAAAAAGCCCCACCGCCCTTAACCACCCGGCCTCGTCAACGTTGAAAACATTGGCTCCGTAAAAAATACTCGAACTCGGAAAGAATATCCCCGAAGTCATCCCCAGCGGATCGTATTGATAGAGCTTGTCGAAAGGAAGCTGTGCATCGTCCTCGTCTTTGAAATAACCCAGACCGTCTCTAGCCAAAGACGCGTCTTCATAGGATATGTAAAAATAGCCCGAATCGCCCCACCCCGCACCATAACTGTTTTTAACAATAAAAACGCCGGGGTTGTCGGCACCGGCCACCACCATGTCGTCGTTCCAGCCGACAATCACGACCGCATGGTTTGGCTTGTCGCTATTTTCCAGGTCGTCGGGATCGAAATAAAAGCAGGTGTTCAAGTATGTACGTTCAATTTGGTTGTAATAAAGAGTCTCGTCCATGAACATTGAAGTATATAAAGGGCCGAATTCCATCAGAGCCATCTTGATGTAACGATTGTCCCGGGTGTTTTGTCTGCCGGGCAGATAAACCGTTTGATCCACGTAAAACCGCGGACGGCAGGCAGTGCAATAGGTCGAGGGATCGGCCGGGTCGTACGGATCGTCCCCTTCCCAAACCGGCCCCGAGTTACGGGCCAGATAGGCCATGCTCATATCCATATTGCCGCCCTCGCAGATTCCCCGATCGAAGCCGTGGGTGTGAATCAGGTGGTTTTCGGAATAGTCGTTTTCCACGGGCTCCAAAAGTTGCGCCAAATTGAGGCCCGCCTCCAACGTGCCGTAGGTGGCAAACGCCCAGCACGATCCGCAACTTCCTTGATCCCTGACAGGGGCCGCAATGCTGTCGGAAAAATCCCCGTCGCCGTTCGGGTCTCGCCAGTCGAAGATCGCCGGCAACGGCTCGCCGGCCGAAAAATCGAGTTCGCCTGGAATGTCCGCTAATCGATGGATCTCCGGAGGCAAAGGACTGGGGACGAGGCCGGACGGATACTCGGCGAAACCGGAAGAAAAACAGGTTTCGCCAGGGGCGGACGGCGCATATTGCTCCATATAGCGTTCAAAAAGCGGGTTGACCGGGACCGACTCGATGGCGTACCCCCACCGGGCAGCCAAACACATGAACAGTTGCGCGACAACAAAAACTTTTGTCAATTTCATGGGAACCTCCTTGTTTGAGTAGACGAAACGATGCTGCATCCAGCTATAGAATGAGACGAAGCGACTGGCCGTTTTCTTTCACCGGAAAAACGAGGATAGCAATTCTTGACCGCTCTCTATGGCCACGGAACGAAATAAACATGCCGTCGCTCTTGTCGTCGATATAATTACGAGCACAATGTTGACAGCTTTGTTTCGTTCCGAGGCATTGATAAGACTTTA
>CAZNTU010000013.1:0-51058 GCA_964575975.1 uncultured Desulfobacteraceae bacterium | reverse complement strand
TCCGCACGTCGGGCAGGCCTTCATGCTCAAGAGAGAGGTCTTCGTCAAAAAAACGAGAGCCGTTCCGGACTGCTTGAAAACGACGAAAAATTCGCAGGCAGCCCATTCATAGAAGGCGGGCCGCTTAGAACAAATTAGCCGTGCGCTATGGACGACAAAATTGAAAAAAAATGTTTTCGAGAAAATTCGCGAACCGTTGCAACCATTATCGAACGAAACCGTCCGATCCTCGTCGGTCGATTCCCGAAAGTACAAGCTTTCGTTCGGAGCTTTTTCAATCAACCTGATTTGCGGGATTATTTGCCAGGCAAAGAGCATGGCCGGACTGACCGCGGAGATTGAAACGTCTCCGGCCGCAAGGGAGCTTGGTCTTGTCGTCGCCTCGCGATCAATGTATTCCGAATCGTTCCGGCGATATCGCCCCGACTTTTTCCGAAGGATGTTCGCGAAATTGCCGTCGTCCCGCAATTTTCTCGAGATTCCGGAAATTCGAAGTCCCGGCCGTATTCTGTTGATCGACGGCTCTCTGTTTCCGGCCGTCTCGACAATGGCTTGGGCGAAATGCGAGGAGGGAGCGAACGCGTTGAAAATGCATCTTTCCTTCGAACTCGACCGCATGGTTCCCGTCCATTTTCTCCGCGCGGAAGGCAACTGCTCGGAGAAGGCGTTTCTTCGCGGCATCGTCGAGAAGGGCGCGACCTACGTCTGCGACCGAGGCTACGTTTCGTTCGAAACGCTCAAGCGAATCGGGAAAGCGGGAGCGCTTTTCGTCATCAGAAGCAAATGCAATTTGCTATACGACACGATCGAATCCATGGCGGTGGAAATTCCCGAACGCCTTTCGAAATTCTTCGACGGCATCGAAGATACGATCGTGGCGTTTCGAAACGATCCGGCTCAAGTTCCCTGTCGGGTCGTGACATTCGCTTCCCTCGGGGAATCCTGCATCCTGACAACCAACAGGTACGATTTGAGTACGTGCCAAATCGTCATGCTTTACGCGTATCGCCGGCAGATCGAACTGCACTTTCGCTTCTTCAAAAGGACTCCGAACGGCATCCGTTTATGATGCACGGAACCTCGGGGAATCGAGATCCAATTCTACGTCTTCATGATCGCCCGTATCCTGGTCTTGGAGTTCAAGCAGGAATGTCGGCTCGCCGCGGATGCGGGCTCTGGGAAACTGCCGGAAAAAAGAAGACGAAACGGCTTCTCCCGCGACCTCCCGAGAGAAAGCCGACGATGGCAGGCTCTATGTGTGCGGCCTGGTTTCTCTTCTTGGCGATAAGTTGAAAAAAACCTGGAAGATAGGTATCCACTGGTTGATAGCATTGAAAAACATTCTCACTGAAAAAATGGATAGCAATGTCATTCTATCTCTCGAAAAATATGCATAAAACATAAGCAATAAACGTGCCGAGCGGGAAAAAAGCAAGAAAGCCGCGTAAGTCCGGTTAAATGTTGTGCTACGGTGTCGTTTTTGAATGTCTATGGGGTAGTTTTTCATCCGAGATTTCGGTTTTTTTTATTTCTTCGTCCCAGGGGAGGATCGCGCCGATTTCCGGTAGCGCAGCCGTGGAAGGCGGGCTACCAGGAGACTGCAACTTAGAGTCCCTAACAAAAGGAAACTATTCTACCCGAACAAAAGTCTCTGACATATCACAATGCATCCGATAGTGAGGAAAGCCTCGTGTATGTCGGCCCTTCTCTCGTAGCGAACCCGAAGCCGCCTGAACCGGTGGAGCCAAGAAAGCGTGCGCTCCACGACCCGGCGGACCTTCCCGAGGCCGCTGCCGTGGCTGGCATTGCGCTTTGCGAGGAAGGGCTCGATGCCCCGTTTTCTCGCCTCGTTCCTAAGAAGTTCGGAGTCGTACGCCCTGTCCCCGTATATTTGTTCGGCCCGCCTTCTCTCCGGCCCCGACCGCCCGGACGGAGGCCGAATCGACGGAGGCTCGAGACCAGTCGATCTTGTCGGCCAAACATGGTGGATCCGGTCCCAGACTCCAGGTCATGCCGGAGCCGCAGCCCATCTCCTGCGGCAGCTCCTCCCGCAGGATGCCGGTCTTCAGAACGAAGAGAATGCCGGTAAGGGTCTCCCGGTCCCCGATGGGGTATCGGCCCGGATGGCGGTATCGCCTCGGCTTGGGAGGCGGCAGAAGCGGTTCGATTATATCCCAAAGCTCGTCGCTCAGAATAGGTTTGGCCATGATTGAAAACCCTCCTTAAGTAATTCGTTCTTAAAGGGAATTTAATCACGGTATCGCCTATGCCAAACGCATTTTGTTAGGGACTCTTAATCTTGTCCATCATTACTTGGGAGTCCTTTTTTACCGGCTTTTTGTCGAAAATCGCGAACGAATCGCACTATAAGGGAACTTTGATTTCCCGGTCGAACGCCAGAGAGCTGTCCGCGACTTCGACTACCATGTAAATTTCTTCCGGTCTCGGGTGGCGAGAGGCGTAGAAATCCGGGCGATATTTTAACAGAGAAATGTCGGGTTGGGGTTCGGAATAGTCTCCGACGGTTACGGGGTTCTGCACCGATACAATGGCTTCGGCTCCGAAAATTTCGGCGAACAGCCGGGGCAGCCTGTTTACGCATGCCGCGTGCAAACTTCCTATAGGTGCCATGGCTACGATCTCGCCCTCTATTAGTTCCACAATGTCGTCCTCTTGCAGAATACCGGCTTCTACCATCCGCTGGTATTCGTCCACCGTAAATTCCCTGGTTTTATATTCCGGCGACATTGTTTTCTCCTTTGTTCCCTGCATCGACATACGATCAATGTAGCTTTATTCGTCTCGAGTGTCAAAGAGGGTTCCGGTTTTCGTATTTTTTGTGGTACAGCGCGAAATAGGCCACTGGAATTACCAGCAAGGTGAACAGCGTCGATGCGAGCAATCCGAAAATCAGGGTCCAGGCCAGGCCCGAGAAAATCGGGTCCAGGGTGATCGGCCAAGCGCCCAGGGCCGTGGTGGCGGCGGTAAGCAGGATAGGTCTCATGCGGATGGCGCCGCTTTGAAGAATAGCTTCCTGGAAGCTTTCCCCCTGGCGGATCGTGTCCTCGATGAACTCGATGAGCACCAGGGAGTTTCTAATGACGATTCCCCCCAGAGCGATCATCCCGATCATGCTGGTCGCGGTGAAAAACACCGGGGTTTCGAATCCCCCGACATGGACGTTGGCCACCAGGTTCAGCAGAAAATATCCCGGCATCGCCCCGATGAGGGTCAACGGGATCGCCGTCATGATGAGCACCGGCATGAAGAAGGAGTTGGTCTGGACGATCAGCAGGATGTAGATTCCCAGAAGCGCGGCGGCGAAGGCGATACCCATGTCGCGGAACATCTGTATCGTGATTTGCCATTCGCCCTCTCCGGCCCATTCGGCGCGGATTCCTTTGGGAAGCGGATCCTTTTGGAGACAGGACTGCATGTCCAGGATCGCTTCGGCCGGGGCGCGTCCGGCCATTTCCGCGAGCACGTACGCAACTCGTTCCAGATTCTTGTGGTAGATGGGCTGTTCCGATGGAAGTTCCCGGATTTCGACCAGTTCCGCCAGGGGAATCATTTGCCCCGACGCCGTATTCATGGGAATTTGGGAAAGGTCCGCGATGCTGGAACGTCGCTCCAGCGGAAGAATGGTATTGACAAGAAGCGGTTCGCGTTCCCCCGGAGCGTGGACCATGGCGGGGGATCCTCCGCTCAGCGCTATCCGAAGGGAGCGGATGATCGCTTCGGCGGAAATTCCGTGGAGCGCCGCCTTTTCTTTGTCTACGGCAAAATCGAACCGTTCACGGGATGTTTCGGCCATGTCGTCGATATCCACAACGAAAGGCTCATCGCGCATGATCTCCTGGATTCGCTCTCCTGCGGACAAAAGCGCGTCGTACGGTTTGTCCGGATCTCCGTAGATTTCCGCGACGATGGTGGAAAGCACCGGGGGGCCGGGAGGGACTTCGACCAGCTTGATTCGAGCCCCGTTTCTTTCCGCTATTTCCTGGAGATCGTTTCGAATTCTCAGAACCAACGGGTGGCACTGCATTTCTCTCCTGGCCTTGGAGGCCAGATTGACCCGAATGTCGGCCAAGTTGCTTCCTTCCCTCAAATAGTAGTGGCGCACCATGCCGTTGAAGTCCATGGGAGAAGGAACTCCCGCGTAGGAGACGTAACTGTCTACTTCGGCGACCTTGGCGATATACGCCTCGAAATCGCGAGCGACGGCGTCGGTGGTTTCCAGCGTGGTCCCCTCGGGCATGTCGATCACGATTTGAAATTCGTCCTTGTTGTCGAAGGGAAGCATTTTCAGGGGAACCAGGCGGAATATCACCAGCAGAACGGGGACCGCCAACAGGAGAAGAATCGCGACAACCAAGCCGTAGCGCAAGCCTTGGTATCGCAGAAACGGTCCCACGACTGCGCGGTATGTTTTCGCAATCCAGCCCGACTGTTGCTTGTCGGTCTTGTCTTTCTTTTTTTTCTCCGGGTCTCCGATTTCCACCTTTTTCAAGAGGTTGTAGGTAAACCATGGCACGACCGTCAAGGCGCAAAACGTGGAAAAGACGACAGTGACGGGCACGTTGGCCGCCATGGGGGCCATGTAGGGGCCCATCATTCCGGTTATGAAAAACAAGGGGGCAAAGCAGACGACGATGGCGAGCGTGGACATGAGCACCGGGGGAAGCACTTCGTTCACCGCGAACAGCGTCGCGTCCAAGGGCTTCCGTATTCCCGTCAGAATATGTCGCTGGATGTTGTCCACGTTGGTAATGGGATCGTCCACCACGAGGCCCAGCGAGAGAATCAGGGCGAACAGGGTCACCCGATTGATGGTGTAGCCCATGAGATAGTTCACGAAAAGGGCCAGCGAAAAGCTTATGGGAACGGCAAGGGCGACCACCATCGATTCTCGCCACCCGATGGTGATCGCAAGCAAAATCACCACGGACATGACGGCGAACGCGAGGGAACTTAACAATCCGTTGACCTTTTCCTGCGCGGTCTCCCCGTAATTGCGGGTGATTTCGATTCGAACGCCGTCGGGAATCACGGTCTTTTTCAACTCGTCGATTTTCTCGATGGTTTGCCGTGCAACGTCCACGGCGTTTGTCCCCTGTTTTTTCGAGACCGCGAGAGTCACGGCCGGGTAGGGCAGGGGAGAGACATCGATGTCGTTCTCCTGTATATAACGGTGCGAATAGCCGAAGCGCGTATAGGATTCGGATTCCTCGGGGCCGTCGATCACCTCGGCCACGTCTCTCAGGTAGACGGGACGTTCCTGGTGAACGCCGATCACCAGCGATTCGACGTCATCTGCGGATGTCAAAAACGAGTTGCTGGTCACTTGACTTTCCAGGTTGAACCGGGAAAAATCGCCGGCGGTGACGGAGGTGTCGGCACCCTCTATCGCCAGCTGTATTTGCGGAATCGATACGTTCAGACCGGCCATTCTCTCCGGTTGCAATTCCACGCGGATTTCGCGTTTCCGGCCGCCGACTATGGAGGTGCGGGATACGTTTTCGACTTCCGACAGGCGCGCCAGAACTTCCTGGCCGATCCGTCCAAGGTCCGCGTCATCGTAGATTTCCGAAAACATGGTGAAGTTGACGATGGGAACGTCGTCGATTTCCACGGGTTTGATCACCCAGCCTTTTACAATGGTTGGTACCTGGTCGAGGTTCATTTGGATCTTGTTGTGAAGCTTTACTATCGAACCGACCCGGTCCTCGCCTACGAAGAACCGGACCGTCACCACCGCCATATCGCGGCGGGACATGGAATAGACGTACTCCACGCCGTCTATCTGCCACAGAAGCCGCTCCAAAGGCGTCGCCACGAGCTTCTCCACTTCCTCGGGACTTGCGCCGGGAGCTTGAACGAATACGTCGGCGAGAGGAACCACGATCTGGGGTTCCTCCTCGCGAGGGGTCGCCAGAATGGCGGCCGCCCCAAGGCATAGGGAGAGGACGATCATCAGGAGCGACAGATGCGAAGTCAAAAACTGCCGGACGATTTTGACAAGGACGTTTTCGGGAACGGCTTCGGATTTTTCGGCGGAAGCCCCGTTCTCAATGGTCATTGCTTGTTCTCCCAGAGCGCGACGGTTTCGTTGCCGGAGAGGCCCGAGAGCACCTCGACCTTTTCCTCGATATTCTTCCCCGTCTTGATAAAACAACGTTTCCATCCGTTTTCGAATTTTACCTCGACCATTTCGAGCTGTCCAACCTTTCGGATCGCATCTCGGGGAACGAGCACGGCGGAATGTTCCCGCACAGGGACCAGGAGTTTGCCGAACATGCCTGGAAAAAGTCCCGGCTGGTTGGATACGGCGGCTTTGATCAGGAAGGTTCTGGTTTGGGGATCGGCGTACGGGACGATTTCCTCGACTTCGGAATCGATCCTTTTGCCGAGAGCCATTATTTCGGCAGGAAGGATATCTCCCATGGAAATTTGTCGGATCAATCCCTCGCGAACATGGGCCTCGAGGCGAAGACCGTCGGCCGTTTGCAGGACGAGAAGGAGTTTTCCGGGAAGCGCCAAGTCTCCGGGGTCGGCCAACCGTTTCAGCACCTCTCCCGATTCGGGGGCCTTGATTTGCGTGTATCCGACCGCGATCTCGGCTTCCTTGACGACTTGGCGGGTCTGCTCGATTCCGGAGTTCGCTCCTGTCAGAGCTTCCTTGGCCAGTTTCAAGCCCGCCTCTGCTTGGAGAAAGGCGGACCGGGCCTGCTCCAGTTGCCGTTTGGTGGCGGCCTCGGACTCGTAGTAGGTTTTGAAGCGGCGATAGTCGGCCTCGGCTTGGGCGAAAGCGGCCTCGGCGGAGGCGACGGACTGGCGCGCCTGGTTCTTGCTCGAAATCGCGCTTTTCAGGGCTTCCCCGGCTTGGTCCAGTTTGGAGTTCAGTTGACGGTTGTCAAGGACCACGAGAAGGTCGCCTTTTCCCACCCGGTCGCCGGGCTTAACCTTGACATCGGTCACCTGGGCCATCACCTGGGCTTCGATCTTGGCCTCGGTCCTGGGGCGGATCGTTCCCACGGCTTCGTACCACTCCTGTATATTCCGTATTTCGGCCTTGGTCGTACGTTCCGGATCCGCAGGCTTCGTTTCTTCCCCGGCCGTCACGAAACCGGGGGCGATCGGTTCGCCGGCGAAGAAATCGAACGTGAATGCCGCAGCAAGAAAGCTTCCGATTCCCAGTACGACAAGCATGGCGATTTGAATCGCCGTTTTTTTTTTCATGGTGTTTTTTCGCTTTCGGTCTTGTCTTCGGTTTCGTCGAATTTCGGAAACATGTTGGATTCGGGCCGTTCCGTCGCCCAGTAGCCCACTGCCCTCCCGATGTTCGCCACCGCCTTTTCCCTGTCGTAATACGCGGCGGTCGCGCGGACGCGGGCGCGGTTTCGGTCCAGTTCCGCCTGGAGATAGCGGGCGATCGTGGCCGATCCTCCTTCGTACTGCCTCTTGACCAGCTCGAGCGATTCCTCCGCTGCGGCGACGCTTGCCTCGGCCGATGCGAACCTTGCTCGCGCGGAGTCGGCGTCGAGATAGGCGTTTTTGACGTCGGTTTTGACCGACAAAGTCGTCTTCCTGTCGGCCGCCAGCATTTCCTCCAACGCGGATTCCGCCTTGGAGAGTTCCGATTCGGTGGAAAAACCGGTGAAAATATCCCAATCGAGAACCACGCCGACTGTCCAGTTGTCCCTTCCCAGGTCGTACCCGAGGTTTTCGTCGTCGAGGTAATATTTGCCTTTCAGATCGACGCGGGGCAAATATTCTGCGCGGACCCGGTCGATTTTCATACGGGACTGGACGACCTGTCGGCGGACTTTGAGAAGTTCGGGACGCCGGTCCAGTGCCATGGCGATTCCGCCCGGATAGTGTTCGGGAAGGCGGGGCGACACGAGTACGTTTTCATCGAGAAGGAGGGGCGGCTCGGGGTCTATCCCCATAAGCGCGGCCAAAGCGGAAAGCGTCTTTTGATGGTTGTTTCGTGCGACCACCGCCTCCTCCTTGGCCTCGGCCGACCTGACCTCCAAGGACAGGATGTCCGATTTCAGCGCTCCGCCCGCGCGATATCGGACTTCCATAATTCGCAGTTGCGTCTCGACCGTTTCCATGGATTCGTCGGCGATTTCTATGAAGGATTTTGCCGCCAGAGCGTTGCAGTAAGTTTCGATGACAGAAGCGACCAGCGTGTTTTCGACCGCTTGGAGGTCGAGACGGGAAATGGTTTCGCCGGTTTCGGCGATCATACGGCCGAGACAATCCCGTCCGCCGTTGTACAGGTTGAGACGGGCCGTCGCGCCCGATTCGAAATTCCTTATTTTTCCGGGATCGTTGAAGTCGGCGTCGGGGGGGAGTTCCCTCTGGTCGATTTTTTTGAACAGGTACGCCGAGGGGGCGTCTCCCTCCAAATATTCCGTGTAGAAGCCGAACGAAGGATAAAAGGGGACGATCGCCATGCGCGATTCGGCTTCGGCTTGTCCGATTCGGGCGAGCGCCATTTTCTTGTCCGGATTGTGGGTGATCGCGATTCGGATCGCATCTTGGAGACTGACGGGGCTGTCGCCTATTTTTTCCCTCGTGCCGATTCCGGCATCGGAAGGATGATGGCCGATGCTCGAACAAGCGTATTCCTTGCGGACGGCATCGTGGATATATGTTCCGCCTGTTCGGCATCCCGAGGTCATCGACAATAAAAAAAGAAGGATGAAAAGCAGAGAAAAAGAAGCGGTTTGGATGTTCGATTTCATTTCGTCCAATTCGGAAAACAGCCTGTGTTGCGGCGGCAATGCGGCTTTGCCTTTCGTCTACAGTTTGTTCATGCAAACTGGATCATATTGGATTTGTAGGTTTTAGTCAATTGAATGATGCTTTTTTTGGAGCAAATAATGCGAGAACTTGGGCTTGGTTCTAATATTTTGTTGATCTTGGCGCATCCGATATTATATATTCGATTTCTTGAAACTGCGGATTGGTTGTAATCGAAAAAAGTTTATATCGAAAAGAGGTCGAATGAAGATTTCCGAGATCGGAAAAATCCTGGATGCAAGGGTGCTCTACGGCGAGCACAAGTTGGAAGAGGATTTGTTTGCCGCAGGGGCGGCGGATTTGATGGAGGACGTGCTCCAGGCGACGGCCAAGGGGGCGGTTTTGTTGACGGGTTTGACCACTGTGGACGTGGTTCGTATTTGCACGATCATGGATATCAGCGCGGTGGTTTTCGTACGGGGCAAGGTCCCGGACGAAAGCGTATTGGAAATGGCAAAGTCTTACGACCTTCCCGTTCTTTCGACCAAACGCTCGCTTTTCGTTTCGTGCGGACGCCTTTACATGAACGGCCTGAGAGGGCTCGACGGCTATTGGTAGAAAATACCCCGGTTCGTTTTCCTTCCTCGTGACTTTCAGCCGTGACAAACCAAAACAAATGTCTCTTGAATCCCATTGATGTTATGGTGTAAAGAAGAAAATTTGTTTGATGCGCAAACGAAACGGGAGTTTCAATGAATAAAGTGATCATTTCGGTTCTGGGCCACGACAGGCCCGGAATTTTGGCCGCGACGACGAGGGTGCTGTTCGAGCAGGGCTGCAATCTGGAAAATGTCACCCAGACGATTTTGCAATCCGAATTCGCGGGGGTTTTCATAGCTTCAACGCCCGAGGAGTTGTCTGCGGAGGAATTGAACCTGCGATTGGACGAAGCGCTGTCCGAATTGAACCTTTATGTGTTCGCAAAGCCGGTCCGGTCCGACGTGCCCGTATACCAAGTCCCGGCAAGCGAACCGTTCGTCGTTACCACGAAAGGACCCGACAGAAAGGGGCTCGTGGCGGCGATCACGGGGGTGATGGCGCAGCACGGGGTCAACGTGACCAACCTTTCCGCAGTGTTCAAGGGAGGGGACGATCCCAACAAGAACATCATGATCTACGAGGTGGATATCCCGTGGAAAATAGACCAGAAAGCCTTTGAAGCTGATTTGAGGAAAAAGGCCGGAGAACTGGGATTGGACATCAGTATCCAGCATCGCAAGATTTTCGAAATGATCAACAGAATATAAAGCGGCGAGGAAGCGCGACATGCTTACCGAGAGAGAAATTCTATCGACATTGGAAATGCTCGAGAACGAGCATCTGGACGTCCGTACGGTGACGTTGGGGATCAACTTGACCGACTGCGCGAGCCACAACCTGGAAACTTTCCGGAAAAACATTCATCGGCGCATTACCACGACCGCTAAAAAGCTGGTCCGCACATGCAACGAGATCGGCGAAAAATTCGGGATTCCGGTCGTGAACAAGAGAATTTCGATCAGTCCCGTTGCTGTGATCGGGGCGCCGTTTTCGTCGTCGGAACTGGTGCAGGTAGCCCATACGATGAATACGGCCGCAGCCGACGTGGAGGTGGATTTCATCGGCGGGTTCTCGGCGCTCGTGCAAAAGGGCATTGCAAAGGGCGACAGGGCTTTGATAGAGGCCATCCCGCACGCGTTGGTGGAAACGGACAGGGTTTGCGCCTCCGTGAACGTTGCCTCCACTAGGGCGGGCATAAACGTCGACGCCGTTTACCTGATGGCGAAAGCCATCAAGGAAGCGGCCAGCCTGTCGGCCGACCGCGACGGCATCGCGGCGGCCAAGCTTTGCGTGTTCGCCAATATTCCGCAGGATGTCCCTTTCATGGCCGGGGCGTACTTGGGAATAGGAGAGCCCGATGCGGTGATCAACGTGGGAGTCAGCGGGCCAGGAGTCGTTAAAAAGGCTATCGACCGGGCGCTGGAGGCTGATTCCACCATGGATCTCGGCCAAATTTCGGACTTGATTAAAACAACGGCGTACAAGGTTACGAGGGTAGGGGAGCTGATCGGAAGGGAAGTGGCCGAGGCGCTCAACATAAAATTCGGAGTGGTGGACCTGTCGCTTGCGCCCACGCCCAACGTGGGAGACAGCGTGGGAGAGATTTTTCAAAGCCTTGGCTTGAAAAGCATCGGAGTTCCTGGAACAACGGCTGCCCTGGCTCTTTTGAACGACGCAATCAAAAAAGGCGGCGCGTTCGCAAGCTCGAAAGTGGGCGGACTAAGCGGCGCGTTCATCCCCGTCAGCGAGGACTTGAACATATCGGAATCCGCCGCCGCCGGTTATTTATCCATTGAAAAACTGGAGGCGATAACCAGCGTGTGTTCCGTCGGATTGGACATGGTGGCGATTCCGGGCGACACTTCGGTGGAAACCTTGGCTGCCATAATCGCCGACGAAATGGCGATCGGGGTGATAAACAGGAAGACCACGGCGACCCGTATCATTCCCGTTCCCGGCAAAAAGGCCGGGGACAACGCATATTTCGGAGGATTGTTGGGGCGATCGGTCATCATGCCGGTCAACAACGGCTTGGGGGACAACCGTTTTATCAGGATGGGAGGTTTGATTCCAGCGCCTATCCACAGCCTGAACAATTGAAAGGGACTATCGTCGTTTCGACATTCACCTCATTGTGAAATCGCCGTTCAATTCTTTTTGAAGAATCCCATTAATCCCTTGGAGGCTTTTTTCTTTTTCAGCTTCGGAACGAGTATGTCGGAATGAAGCCTGACCATGGCAATGGGCGCGTAGATTTCCATTATCACCATAAAATATCCGGAATCCGTTCTTCGGATGTAAAGCCGGCGGTTTTCGAAAACGGCATCGACCTCCCTGATGCCGTTCAATGCGTCCACAAGAACCGCCCACAACATTTTTGGATTCTTCTCGGCATTTTCTATGATTTCCCGTACGAATCCCCGGAATACCACTTCTCCGTCAAAAGAAACGAGGATTACACCTTCGACGCTGTCGATTTCCAAAATGTCTTCGAATAATTCTTTCATTATGCACATTGAAAATTGGAGAGGTTATTCGTTTTTGGGAGCAAGGGCCTGTACCAATCTGTCTCGGGGGCATTTGGGGTTTACTGTGATTACCGTCGTCTGTTCGCCCGGCAGAAGAATGAAATCTTCGGCGTCGCCCCTGTCTACATAGGAGAGCTTGAAGGGGCCTGCATCGAACAGTTCCCCGGCCCTTTTTAAAATTTCGATGAAATCGTTCCAGGAATTGTCGTGGTAAACGTCCTCCATTCCGCACCTGTCTCCGGCCGCTTGTTTCAGTCGCTTTTTCACGGAATCGATGTCTGCGGAAACAGCGGCGGTCTCGCCGCCGCTTTGGGAAAATGCCGGCAGGGGAGAAGGTTCGTTTTCGGTCGATTTCCAAGGTTCGTCGGGTTCGTCAACCTTTCCCTCGTCTTTGCGTCGCATGGCTTCCAAGAGGATCGCCTGCAAATCTTTCCGAATATTCTTGTGCTTCGTCTGGCATTCGTTTTGAATGAAGATATTGATCTCGTCCCAGGAAAATATACTATACGCGGCTTCTTCGCCTGACAACGAATTCATTCTAGCATCCATGAGCACTCCCTTATTGAAAAAGAGAATGCCCTGCTTGCCCGTTTTTTTATCGTAGATGCGGATCGTGCAGGTTTTCTGCTCCATTTCCATGAGTTGCAGAAACATTCCGGAGGAAACGTTGTGAAGCGTCCCCCCGTCGGACTCTTTTCGAAGGGTCTCCATTATTTGTTTGGCGAGATGGTTTATCATGAAGGGTTTTTCAATGTAGCCAACGGCCCCCCCTTTGGCCGCCAATCTCTCCATTTCCGGCGTGCTGTAGCCAGTAATGATGATTACGGGAATGCCCGGATATTTTTCCATCACGTGGGCCAGCAACGAGAAACCATCCATAAGCGGCATTTTCAAGTCGGTCACCACCAGGGAAACGGTGTTTTGTTTCAATTTTTCGACGGCTATCGTACCGTCTCCCGCCATGAGAACCGAAAACGTGTCGTCGTATTTCTCCAAGCCTTCCTTCAAGGCCAAAAGCATTTCCTGGTCGTCATCGACGATCAGTACCTTTTTAATCATCGCGTCACCCCTGAGAAAGTTTCCTGTTCACGATCAAATGGCTTTGTCGATATCGACTATTTTAATGCCGGCAACGTAATCCACTGCCTGGTATTTTTTTATGTTTCCGATTTTTTTGGCGATATCGTTGATTTTGAATATCTGTTTTTGGACTTTCAGTATTTTCCGATAGTTTTTTTCGGTGTTGTCGAATTCCGATAAAATTTCGCTCAAGATATTGTTAATAATGGTTAAAGGCTGATTCAGCCTGTGGGAAATGCCCCCGGCCATTTCCTTGACCCCTTCGAATTTTGTCATTGATTGGTATAGGTCCTCCCGGTCCTGCGCGGCAGCTTGTTCGGAATAGGCTTTGGAGCCGTTTGCGTTTTCATGGACGAATTGCTCCACGATACCGTCGATAAAAACCAAAAGTCCTTCGTCGTCGAAAACCGCGCGGGATGTTACTGTCACTTCGACCGGCGTATCGTCTTTTTTTTTCAGGTCGAGTTTATAGCTTTCGGCGCGGGCGTTTTTAATTATTTCCTGGATGAATTTTCCACGATCATGTTTGCGTCGATAGAGTTGAATAATCGGAACCTCGAACAATTCCTTGGAGGACGGATACCCTAAGATTTTCGCCAGGGTTTTATTGCAAAAGGCGAATCTTCCCTCCACAGTGGAGCGATAGACGCCGACCGGAAGGTTGTCTAAAAATTGAGCGTGCCACCTGGAGGATTGGTCTCCGACTATTTGGGATAGAAGATCGCACATGTGCGAAAACGAATCGTCGTCGAATTAGATTTCGAGTTTCAATAGAGAAAGGTCGCGGCTATGTTTCTCGGACCATGGCGCGGTCTCTTTTTTCAAATCCCGCAAGACTCCAAGCTCCTCGGCCAACTCCGCGACCGACTCGGCCACCCCTTGGGCCAATTCCCTGCTTCCGGCGCTGCCGTTGAAAACGACTTTTCGGTTCACATATTCGAATTCGGCGGCAAACGGGTCCAGAAAATCGTAGCTGCCAATTTTCTGAACAAATTTTTTTTTCAGAAGCACGGAAAAATTTTCCTTGATTCTTTTATTCGTGATTACGACCCTCTCGAAGATGTTCAACAGACCTTCCAAGATAATAAGGACATCGGCGATTCCCGGCAATTCTCCATTATCGGTTTTGATCGCGCCGTCTTCTTTGTCGGAAGGAAGTTCTTTTTTAGAGAATAGTTTCTGAAGATCGATTTTGAAAACGTGAAATACGGCCCCGTGGTTTTCGGCTTCGTTGATCAGTCTTTCGAAGTTTTCCTTTTTGGAGTCCAACTCGCCGTTGCTCCAAGAATAGGCCCCGCCTAAGTTTTCCCCGTTTTTGAAAAATATCAACGCTCCGGAGAGCTTGTCTCCGATTGTCGCGTCGATATATCCGGTAAGTTTTTCGGCGCTCATTTTATTTGCCAATCCTCGAAGCGCCGTAAATTCGGAGGACAAATCCTTGTAGATGCGTTTCGCTTTGGGAATTTGGGACCAGAAATAAATGTTTTCGGGGTTCATGGGGTAGACACTCAGAAGGAAATTGCTCAAGGCTGTTTCTTCCAAGAGCCTGTCCATGCGCATCTCCACCATCTGGCCGTTTTGCCCGAGATAGAACCCATTCAAAATGTTTTCCGCGTCGAAAAATATCACTCCCTCGTAAATGGTGGATTTGAAATGCAGGCTTCCGGCGCCTAATTCACCCTGAAAATGTTCGATCAGCTTCGGGATGTTAATGTAATAGCTGTTCAGATTTTGGAATATGGCGTTTTTTTTCGGTATGACAACCATGATGTCGCTCCTGAGTTCATAACTTCCGGATTTTATCGTTTCTTCCTGAGTCTTGCGATTGAAAGCCTGATGCTGTCCTGCATCCTCGCGATAGCATCCGCCAAAGCGCCGATTTCATCGCCGGATTTGACGGGAATTTCCTTGTCAAGTTCGCCGACGCTGATATGGTTGGCAATGTCGGTCAATTTTCTAATCCTGCCCGACAGGCTCGTGCTGTAGAAAGAAACGACAAGCCCGATAAGAACCAACGCGCCGGCCAATATAAAGATAATGAAGGTGCGGGTTTTTTCTGTTGTTCTCAACGCGTCCTTTTCGAGGTTCGAAACCGGGAGCGTGAACTCGTCGATGTAAGTGGTGGCGGCGACGAACAAATTCGTTTCTTCGATTGGGGTGACGGCGATATACTTTTGGCGGAGCTTGCCTTCAAGGTCTTTCTGCAAATAAAAGCCTGCCGATTCGAGTTTCTGCCCCGTTTCCACCGGAGCGACAATGCTTTCGAAAGTCGAGTAGTTGCCGCCCAATTCTTCCTTCATAATTTTGGAGAGGGGTTCGCCGACAATGTTAGGGCGGGGATGCACCAAAATGGTCGATGGGGATGAGCCGTCTCCGGAAGAAAACAAAAATGTATATCCCGTGAGGCCGACTTTTTTCTGCGCAAGTCGCTTGAAAGTGAAGTCCGTGTCGAACAATTCGGGGGTCAGATCGGGGTGGAAGTCGAGGTAAAGGCCGCATTGCAGCGCTATGGCGCGAGCGGTGTCGTCGATTACCGTTTTGGATATTTCCTTGACCAGGCCGGTACTCTTGTCAATCAGGGAAGCGGAAAGCCCCGTCAGTCTGTCCAAATAGAGGTAGCTTGCCGCAGTAATGATCGAGATCGGTATGATAAGAAAAAGAACGAACATTTTCGTACGAATTCCAATGCCGGAGGATTTTCGGAGCATATCCGCCGACCCGCTTTTCGCCTGTTTCGAAAACGCAAGTTTCTTGCCGTCATCGGTCGATTTCGATTCCAGCGCCGAAAGTTCCTCGTCGGGAGCGTCGGTGCGGCTCTTTTCTTTGGAGTCCGGCAGGACCGCTTCCTCGACCGCCGAATCGAAAATGGAAACGACCTCGGCCGGGGGTGCGGCTTCTTGGTTGAAAACAGTGATTGTATGATCGCAGGACTTGCACTTGAATTTTACTCCCTTGCCCTTGATTTTCGAAGGATCGAGCCTGTACTTTTTACCGCATTCCTCGCAAATGACAATCATAATTGCACTCCTTTGAATTCTGTACGCGAATCAGTCGCGGAGACGACAGAGATGCCCTTGCCCGTTAGGGTTACGACGAAAATTTCAATAGCCTTTTTCTTTCATTTTCTTGACCATTTTTATTTTGAAATCGGCTTTTTTTTCTTCCCGCTGAATGTCCTGTGCCAAAAGCTCCACGATTTCGGCAGCGCGATGGCTTGGGAACCGGTCGATCCCGTAGCCTAAATCTTCGAAGGCATCCTCGATGAGAACGCCGGCCAATGGTCCGATCGCCAAAGAAAGCTCGTTTCTAAGAAAATTCAAAAAATCGCCGTCGAGCACTTCAATGGCTTCTTCTTCCAGTTCGATCAGTTTCAGGCGCAACAATCTGGAAATCACAGCCCTCATGGTTCCCAAGTTAAGACCGACTTCCTTTGCAACCGTTCCCAAACGCTTTTTGCCGTCCAAGGCCATAAACACGGCAAGCATTTGGCTATCGAAGGAAAATTTGCCAAGGTCGCCTTTTATCGCTCGCTTGAAAACAAGCGCCGAGATTTCGCCGGAAGAGATTTCCATTTCAAAGCCCTCGGTTATCCGTAATTTTTTTCCTCTGAAACCATATTCATTGAGTTTGTTCTTGATAATGTCGATTTGTTCTTTGGATTTATCGACGGTCTCTCCAAAGCCGAAGCTCTTCCTTCAACGACTGGAATTCCTGTTTGATAGTCTCTTTGATTTCCTCAAGCACGGCTCTCAATTCCGGAGGCATTTCGGTTCTATCCGGCGGCTCGGATACCGGCGCGGGTTTCGGAGCCGGGACTTTCCCTGCCGTCTCTTGAGGCTTAGTAGTCGAAACGCTCTCTTTTCTGATGGATATTTGGCTTTTCAACTCGTTGAAACGGTCAACCTCGTCTTGTAGCAGTTTTTTTCGGTCCGTTTCCGTCAGGTTGGAATGAACCGCTTTTTCAAACGAATGGTAGATGGAACTCAACAATTTGATGGAATTGGGATGGGAAGCGCTTTTTTTAATCTTGATGTATTTTCCGATAGCGCCAAGCAATTGCAGAAACAGAGTGAGAATACGGTCGTTTTTATAGAACACCGCCAATTTTTTGATTTGTTCCATTAGGTTGGTCATTATTTCGTCGTTGATTTCCCAGTCGATGGAAAGAACGATCGCCTTAAGGTCCCGCAGTTCGTTTTTCCCCGAACTGTATGGCTCGCCGGAATCTTGAAAAACCGCTTCGTCTTCCATAAAAAGTTCCTCCAAGCGGCTTTCCACTTCGGCGGAAATGGAGCTGTCGAATTTGTCGGCCATAAACAATCCTCCCTATTCGAGTTCCTTTTGCAAGGAAACCAATGTCATGGAAACGATTTTTTTCATGGTTTGAACAACGTTTATTCCCTTCAATGCACTGGCTTTGAAAGCGGGTGCGTCAAGCTGGGAATTCAGGTCTTCCTGTAACGTCTCGTATGAAAGCAAGGGGATACCCTGTTCGGCCAAATCCATCTTGTTGTATTGCAGGACCAATGGAATTTTGAAGATGCTTTTTTTATAGAGTTCCAAGTTTTCCTGGAGATTTTTTAGGGACGCCAAGTTTTTTTCCTTGCGGACGGCCATGGCGTCCGCGACGAAAACAATCCCGTCTACACCTCGAAGAACCAGGGATCTGGTTGCATTGTACTTGACTTGTCCCGGAACGGTGTACAACTGGATTTTTATGTCGTACCCTTTGATTTTGCCGATATTGAATGGAAGAAAATCGAAAAAGAGGGTCCGGTCTCCATGGGTTTTTATAGCCACCATTTCCGTCTTGATTCTATCGTTGAACTTTTTATAAATAAATTCGAGGTTCGTTGTTTTTCCGCCCCTTCCAGGGCCGTAATATACGATTTTGACTTGAACTTCTTTTCTTTTCTGATTGATGAATGCCATGGACGAATACCCGAAAAAATGAAACGTGGAATAATCTTTTTGCCAGCAAGCGCCTTTATAGCGAAATCGAAAACAAATCAATCCGGTTGGGACGTTTCCAATATTCCTTGGATTTTGTCGATAGCCTCGGTGACTTTCAATCTTAAAAAGCCCAGCGAGACTTGGTTGCCGAAAATGGTGATCAGAAGGAAATCTTGGGAAACTTTGCTGAAATGTATGTTTTCGTTTTTGCCTTTATGGAAGAGAAGAGAGAATTCGTCTTCTCCGATGATTCTCGCCATGGCGCTTACGGCCCCGAAGTTGCCGGCGGCCAAGGCTGCCAGGGAATAGACGTCGTGAACCATTTCCCCGCTGTGAAGGTCGGCGATGATGTTTCCGGCCATATCGATAAGGAAGACGCATTGAACTCCCAAATCAATGAGATCCTTGTGGAGAATCCCTTCAATGTTGTCAAGCTGTTTTTGTCCGAGGGTATAAGACAATTATCGACCTCCTGTTTTTTTCTGATTTAAGTTTTGCGACTCATGGTTGACATTGAAGATTTCGCATATTTTTAATCAAGCTTCGTTCGCTTCGTTCGCGTTCAAGGAAGCTTGAAATTCTTCGTCGGGATTATTCCGAGGATAGTTTTTCCAAAATCACCGGGTTTTCCTCTCTCGTTCTCATGACATCTACCCCTTTGTATTCCGCGATTATTTCGAGCAGGTCCCATTCGTTTTTGGACTGGCTCGCCGCTTTTCCCCGCACTACATAGACAGAGCTTACAGCCTGATGGTCCCAGGATCTCCATTCCTCTTCGTCTTTTAACAAAACGAATTTATGCCCTTCCAAGGCCTTTATCACCGCATCGGACGAGAAAGATCCTGCTCGTTCGACAGCCGCAGCCCACTCGTTCAAAGCGACCCAGGCTGACGCCGCTGCGGAGCCCGGCGCTTTTTTGTACTTTTCCAAAAAGGCGTCCACGAATTCCTTGGAACCGGGATATCTGTCCTTAAGTCCCCAGTACCAATTTTTGGTGGATATGATTCCCTCGATGGCTTTTTTGCCGACGCCGTGGGCCATGTTCAGTTCCATGAGCGGGACGACGATGTTCATTTTCGTTTTGAGGCCCATGTCCGCGGCCTGTTTCAGTGCGTAAACCATGTCTTCTCCGAAAAGTACCAGGATCAGCACTTGGGCTCCCGAATCGCCGGCCTTTTCAAGAAGATTCTCGTATCTTTTTTCGCCGAGGGGCGTGAGTTCGGCTCCAAGAGTTTCGGCGCCGGCAAGTTCCGTGGCCCTTCTCATGGATTCCTCCAATGTGTGTCCCCACGTGTAATCGGAGGTGATGTAGAAATATTTCGCCTTGTTTCCGAAATTTTTGATCATGAAGGGCGTAAGCGCCTTGCTGGTCATCCAGGCGTTGAAATACCACCTGAACGTGTGGCGGTGGGCTTTTTGCACGGTGCTGAATTTGCCCCTGTGCATGTGACCCGTCGTTGCGTTGGAGTGGGTGAGGGCGGCCATGTAGACAACCCCGTGTTTCTGGCAAACGTCGCTTTGCGCGATCGCCGCGTCGCTGCTCGAACCGCCGGTAATCATCGCGACATCGTGGTCCGTTATCATTTCCAGAGCGTTTTGCTCCGCGACCTTCGGGTTGGTTTTCGTGTCTTTTATCACAAGCTCAATCTGTCTGCCGAGCAAGCCGCCTCGGGAATTGAGCCTTTCGGTCGCCAGTTTATAGGCCTTTTCCTCGTCCTGGCCCTGGTCGGAGTAAGAGCCGGTAAGAGGTACGTTGATTCCGACCTTTACGGAGTCCATTTGAGCCGAGGAATCGATCGGGGCAGCGGTAAATCCCCAAAACACGATCAAAAGCGCCAACCATATCCGAACCATCCGAAGTAACCGTCTCATCAGCGATCCTCCATTAAGCCGCACCAAGTGAATAACAAGCCTGCCGTATTTTTTTTCATCCATAACATCATTGTGTCGGGATAGTCAACAAAATAGATGCCGATATTTGGTTTTGAGGGATTGGATTGTCAGCCGATTCCTTCGACCGCTTTTTTTCAATGCGACCTCGTCCGCGACCAACCCGATCGGCTTATCCGTTGCGCAAATTTATCGTCTAAATAATGGCTGCCTCCCTTTTTTTCGGCCAGCCGAATTTATCTTCGGAGAAAATTATGCGGTAATGATTCTCGGCTTCTTTTTGGATCATTACTTTCGTTCCGGCATGAAGAACGAAAAATTCCGTGGAATCATCTTCAAGCCCTGAACGGACGGAAACTTTCTCGGAAATTACGACGCCGCTTTTGCGATGATTTTCCACATAGTGGCCGGGAAGGACCTTAAGGGTAAAGACGAGGGCCGCAAGGAAAGAGATATATCGCAAAACCTTCAGAACTGCGGCTCGCCGCCAGGAAATCGACTCGATTCTTTTTAAGGTCAGAAGTATCCAGAAAGCAAGATTGGCGAATATCGCGCCGTATTGTACGGTTGTCGGACCGAACGACTCTCGAGAAAAGAAAAGCACTCTCGCCAGCGCCGACCTTTTTTCTTCCCGCGAGTCCTTGACAAGAGAGCGAGCGTAATCCGGGTTGAATTTCAAATCGGAGTCGTCGGGTGTCAGACGGTGCGCTCTTTCGTACCAATGAACGGCCCGTCCCAGTTCGCCGGATTTCAGATAGGCGTTTCCCAAATTGTAGAAGAGCTTGCCGTTCGCGACGCGTTCGAATGCCTCCGCCGCCCTTCCGAATTCGCTTTTCCGGTAATGGGCGAGGCCGTCGAGGAAATCGAGGCTCGAAGCAGAATCCCGGGCCGAAACACGACAATGCGGAAACAAGACGAACCAGACCGCGACCGCCAATATCATTCCTACCAACATTGGATGAGTTGGTAGGAATGATCGCATCGGCGGCCTTGACCGGACATGTGCGGGCGTTGCCTCGTTTTCGGGTCTTTTCGACGAGTTTCGCTTTTTCATTTTTTTCGAATTCATTGGCGCGCCAGATTTGAGACCGTTTTCGAGATGTCGCGCCAAAGTTCGTCGATGGCTTTCGGTTCCTTTGTCGCGCCGCCGTAACGGACCGACTCGATTCTCATAAGAAGGCTCGTCGTCTCGCTGGCGATGTCGGAATCCACGGATTTCTTCGCCAAAATCTCCTTGGCTTCCGCATATGTCAGGGATTCTCCCTTGAAGCCGCCCTTGGCTAAAATGGAGAAAACCAGCGCCCGGTAAAGCAAGACAAGACGATCTTCGGGGGCGTCCCGGCAATTTTTCGCCTCTTTTAAAGCTTTTTCGGCCCGCCGGGCCATTGTTTCCGCCGGATCGTCCTTTTTGCGCGTCAGGCGGAAAAATCCTAAAAGCGCGAAGTATAAAAGCGATGGAATCAAAAGATACAAAATGAACATGGGCATGGGAATCGTCTTTTCCGATTCGAGAGCGTCCAAACTTTTCTTCAAAGGAAGAATATCGCGCCCGGTAAATTCCACTTTGGTCTTAGCGACGGCGTATATTTTAACCCCCTTGGCGAACGCTATCTCGGCGGCCTCCTCGGGTGTCAGCCTGCCGCTGTTGCTGCGTCCGTCCGTAAGCAGGATCACGATATTGGACTTGCTTTCGACGTCCTCGAGGCGTTTCAAGGATATTCCGATAGCGTCCCCGATAGTCGTCCTTTTGCCGACCGCCCCGATCTCGAGGCGCTCCAGCACGTATTCGACGGCGCCGTAGTCCCTTGTGAGAGGGAGTTGCGTATAGGCGCGTTGGAGCCGAACACCACCATTCCGATCCTGTCGCCGGTTCTTTTTTTATGAAATCCCGCGCGACGCCTTTCACGGCTTCCAAACGGTCGGTGTTCCTGCCGCCCCTCTTGAAATCCATGGCCCTCATACTTTCGGATATGTCAAGGGCGAGTACGATGTTGACGCCTTTGGTCTCGATTTCGGTCTGTTGCGTCCCCAGCTGGGGACGGGCCATCGCAGCGACCATCAGGCAAAAGGCGCCGTACTTCAGAAGAAGCAGGACCTTGAAGATTTTCAGAGCGAAAGATTCCTTCGCGATCTTTGCCGATCCTACGCTTGAAAGACCCAATGCCGGATGCGTTCTTTTTCGTGAACGCGAAACGATTGCCGCGGCAAGAGCGAGCAGGAGCAGGAAAAACCATGGCGACGCGAATCTGAACATGCTACGCGCTCTCCGAATTCCCCTCGGCCAAGTCGTTTCCAGTCGCGACTCTCGCCTCCCCCGGGGATGCGTCTTGTCGGAACGAATTTTCGGCCGTGGATTTGACGAAATACCGGACGAACTTGAAGTGGTTTTCCATTTTCGCTCTTTCGGCAACGGCGTCGGCGTACTTTACCGGATCGCTGTAGTCGAAGAGACAGAGCGCTCCGGTTTCGAGTTCCTCGTCTATCCGAAGCGATTTCAAAACGGGCGCAAGCTCCTCGGTTGTCATCTCGGCGGCGTTTACCGAATATTTTCCCTCGACGTACCCTCTCAAAGCGAGAGTCAGCCGGAAATAAAAGGCTTTCCCGTCGATATCCATAAGGTCCCTTATTTTCCCCAGCGTTTTCAACGCGGCTTCCTCCGGCGAAATCGGTCGTGACGTCCTCCGCTTCGGCTTCATAGGACAAAATGATGCGGTGCCGCAAGACGTCCGGCGCCACGGTCTTAATGTCCTGGGGAGTCACGTAGGCCCTGTCCTGCAAAAACACGTACGCTCTTGCCGCCAAACTCAAAAAGATCGTGGCCCTCGGAGAAGCGCCGTACTGAATGTAATTGGCGATGTCTATCTTGTATTGAGCGGGATTTCGAGTGGCGAAAACCAAGTGAACGACATATTCCTTGAGCTTCTCCTCCATGTGGATTTCCTTGATCAAAGCGGCGATTTCGTTGATTCGGCCGGAGTCGATAATCGGCCGGATGTCGAAGGGGTTTTCGAACCCGACGCGGTTCATGATCTGCTTCTCCTCTTCCATGGAGGGGTAGTCGATCACGATAATCACGATCTTCAGCATGAACCGGTCCACTTGGGCTTCGGGAAGGGGATAGGCGCCTTCTTGCTCGATCGGGTTCTGCGTGGCAAGCACCAGAAAGGGATCGTCCAGTACGAAAGTTTCCCTTCCGATCGTCACTTGCCGCTCCTGCATGGCCTCCAAAAGGGCCGACTGCACTTTGGATGGAGCGCGGTTGATTTCGTCGGCCAAGATGATGTTGTGGAAAATCGGACCTTTTTTGATCGTGAATTCGCCTGTTTTCGGAAGATAGACCTCCGTGCCGATCAGGTCTGCGGGCAGCAGGTCCGGCGTGAATGGTATCCGCTTGAAATCCGCGTGGACGGTCGCGGCCAAGGCTCGCACGGCGCTTGTCTTGGCAAGCCCCGGCACCCCTTCTATCAACACGTGACCCTTGGTGAAAAGGCCTATGAGAAGTCCCTGCACAAGGGCCCGTTGGCCCACGAGCACCTTGGAGATTTCGTCCCTGATGCCGGCAAGCAGCGCGTGCTTTTGCGCCACCCTTTCCGTAAGTTCCTTGATCGGCAATTGTTTTTCCTCCCGCGCGATTTGTCGAGAGTTTGAACATTGAAGTCGCACAATATCGAGACCTTTTGCTTCGGGAAAATTCGAAAGAAAAGGTCGGTCCGATTTTAAAGGTACGAAAATCTGTTGAAAAATCGGATTCTTGTCAAGCTGTTGCGGATTGCGCTTTTGCAAGTTCGAAAAATATGATAGGTACGCCCGCTTATGAACAGGACGGAAAATGGTGGGTAAAAATGGAGGAGAAATCGTTTTTAAGAAAAGGAGCGGCGGCTGCTTGGCCGATTTGCCTCGGATATGTGCCCATTGGAGCGGCTTTCGGGGTGCTGGCGCAGAAAGCGGGGCTGTCGCCTTTGGAAATCGGGATGATGTCGATCCTCGTGTTCGCCGGAAGTTCCCAGTTCATCGCGGTATCCATGATCGCTGCCGGGGCTTCGGCCGCGGCCATCGTGATGACCACTTTCGCGGTCAACCTGCGCCACCTGCTCATGAGTTCGTCCCTTTCCGTCTTCTTCAAACGAGTCGGCGCCCTGAAACTCGCCGTGTTCGCCTACGGAGTCACGGACGAAAGCTTCGCCGTCAACTATGTGCGATTCAGGCAGGGCGGATGGGACTACAACAGCGCTCTGACGGTCAATCAACTTCCGAACCTCGCATGGTTTTTCAGCACGGTCGCGGGAGGGATCGGGGGCCGGTTCATTCCGGAAGGCGCTTTCGGGATCGACTATGCGCTGTACGCGATGTTCATATGCCTCCTGGCGTTTCAGCTGCGGGGAAGGCCGCATGTCTTTGCGGCGTTGACTTCCGGTGCGGCGGCAATAATCCTGTCCATGCTGATTCCCGGCAATTGGTACATCGTTTTGGCGTCCATTGTCGCCGCTACGCTTGGGGTCGCATTCAAGAGAACCGTCGTGCAAAAGAGAAAGGAAAACAATGGGGACGACCGCTGATTATCTGATGCTGCTGGCGGCCATGGGATTGGTTACGTACCTTCCCCGTTTCGTTCCCCTCGTTTTTCTGGCGAGACGAAGTCTCCCGCCAATAGTGGCGGAGTGGCTCGATCTTATTCCGGCCGCCATTTTAAGCGCATTGCTCGCGCCCCCGCTGCTGACCGGGGGAGAACCTGCTTCGTTCACCCTTCTTAAGCCGGAGTTTTGGGCCGCCGTTCCCACTTTTCTCTTCGCGGTCAAGACACGCTCCCTGGGCGGGACCGTCATCGTCGGCATGTTGCTGTACGTTGTGGCGGAAAAGCTTGTTTGAAAGACTGTTTGGGTTCGGATTCTATTTCGCTTGGCCTACCCCCTCGGTTTTTTTCGATGCTTTTTGGTCGCGGGGCTGCGACGAAGAAGCACATAGGTGGCTCCCGCGCCTCCGTCGCAGGCGCGGGCGCTCGAGAATGCGATTATCCATTTTCTCCAGGGACCTCGGGTGAGCCACTTGTAAACCTTCGCTTTCAAGACCGGCTCGTCGGGGGACGAAAGTCCCCGTCCGTGTACTATCAGCACGCCTCTTTTTCCGGAAGCCACGGAATCTCTCAAGAAGGATTCGAATTCCTCCTGTGCTTTATGCACATTCATTCCATGGAGATCCACGTAGCTTTGGATGGAAAATTCTCCTCTATGGAGCCTTCTGGCGACTTCTCCGCAGACATCGGGACCCGCTCCCTCGATATATTCGGGGGTGTTTTCCACTACGAATCCCTTGCCGAATTCGACCAGATCCTTCAGTTCGATGACGGTTTCTCCTGCGTCGTCCGGCTGGTCGCGGTATTCCGAGGCGGGGCGCTCGAAGTCGAATTCGGCCATGTTGTGCTTTTCCATCGGAATCACATCGGCCATGGCGGCCTCGAACAGGAGAGCTTCATTCTCGGGGACCGCTTTTTTTTCCAGGAATATCCTTTCCACCGGAAAGGAGTCGAGCGCGATGGATTTTTCCCTGAGTTTGGATTCGAGATTTTCAAAAGGCGTGTTTATGCCGGAAGACTTCTCTCTCATGGGTGTCCTCCTTTACGTCGCCTATGAGATTATGGCGCGAATATGTTTTCTTTTCGTTCGCCGGACCGATAGCGGAAATAGTCGTCGAGAATTTTGCCGTGGTCGAACGCCATGTTCTTGGGGATCGAGTCCTCGGCAAAGATTCGAGCGCGCCTGGCATCGTCCTTTCCTTCGGGCTCGCCGTCCGCGCGGGCTATGAACACCGTGGTGACCGTATGGTGCCTTGGGTCGCGGTCCGGTGCGGAGTACGAGTGAAACTGTTCCAACAGTCGAACTTTCATGCTCGTCTCCTCCTCGGCTTCCCTTCGCGCCGCAGTTTCGAGCGATTCGCCGTAGTCCACGAATCCTCCTGGAAGCGCCCATCCATAAGGAGGATTGGCCCTCTCCACCAGAACGACGCCGCCACCGGTTTCAATGACGATATCCACCGTTACCAGCGGGTTTCTAAACTTTTTTTCCATGTTTTACAGTTCCGGGGCTCCCGACGGAATGAGACAGGCGAACACCAAAGGCTCTTTTCCCGTGTTTCTGATCTGATGTTCCGAATTTCCCGGAACAAAAAGAACGTTTCCAGGCGTCACCGCCTTCCATTGTCCCTCGCAAAGCGCTTCGCCTTTTCCCGAATGGAAAAAGATTTCGTGTTCCCATTCGTGGCTGTGGCGCGGCGTGAAACCATCAGGGTCGAGTTCGAAAACCCGCATGCAGAAGTTGTTCGCTCCGTCCTTCCTCCCGATCGCCACGCGTCCCGTAACACCTCGCGCAATTGTCGAATCGAAGCGTTTGGGTTCGAATTGAGTATAGTGTGCCAGTTTCATAGGTTTCGCTCCTTGCTGCCGATGCCCGCCTTTGTCGAAGCGGATTCTAAAATCGCCCGCGGTTCGAATCCGCACCTTGCCATGTTCCGACAACTGTCCGGCGGGGCATGTTGTAAAAATCGCATCCATCGCAACGGCCGAACACATTTAGCATGAACGAGCGGATTGTTGAATCGATTTTCTCGGTTTTTTGAAAATTGTTTACCAATTCGACCGATTCTGATATGGGTTGTCGATATTCTGACGCCGTCTTTAATTTTCGATATGATAGGGACTGTTGACATGCCGTTCAAGGGCCATTTCGATACGTTTTTCATCAGCAAGATTTTTCAATTTCTTACCGAAGAAAACAGAACGGGCGTTTTAACGCTCGAATACGGCACCCAAAAGGCTTTCATCCTAATTCGGGAGGGAAGAATAGTTTATGTGAAGGGATGCAGCGACAGGAACCGGGTCGGAAGATACTTGGTTCGGGAGGGAGTCATTTCCGAGAAGGATCTTTCGCGCGTTGTCGAGTTGGCCGACAAAAACGGGACATCTTTCGGAAAAACTCTGGTCGAATTGAAATTGGCCGCTGTAAAGGACCTGAAAAAGGCCATAGAGAGGCAGGCGATCGAAATATTGTTCGACGTGCTTTCATGGGAGAGCGGCGAGTTCTATTTCGACGACGCGGAAATCAACGCCGCAAATACCATTTTCTTCGATCTGAATATTGTCAAGCTGGTATTCGACGCCGCTTGCCGAATAGACGAAATGAAGATGTTCGAAAAAAACATCAGTTTCGACCATGTGTTTTTCAGGATCCCGGAGAATATCAAGAGGCAGCGGACCATAGATCTTGACGCGGAGGCATGGAAAATATTGTCCTTGATCGACGATAACAGAACCGTTCGGGAAATAGTCGAGGCCGGCGATTACAGTCAGTTCGACGTCTACAAGGCGATTTACGCCATGATGTCGAGCGGGTTGGTCGCCGTTCGCGAGTCTCAAAGAGAGGATGCCGCGTCTCAAGTCGAAAAATCTCGCGGCGAAGAAGAAAAAGAAAAGCCGAAAAAAAACAAAAATCTTTTCTCTTTCCTTAAGGGACTCGGCGAGAAATAAACTCGGACTTTCGTCGCCCTTCGAACGTTCCGGACCCGGAGGCTTCATATGTAAGGAGACATTTTGCTCACGATCTGGAGCTTGGGCGCGGCCCCTGTCAGCCGGTCCTTCGCCACGCCGTTGTCGAAAACGATAATAGTGGGAACGCTCAAAATGTCGAAACGATTCGCAGTCATGGGATTCTGATCGACATTTATTTTGGCGACTCGGACTCTCCCTTTCCACTCTTTGGCCAGCTCCTCCACCACGGGAATAACGGCCCGGCAAGACGGACACCAGTTCGCGAACGCGAAAAACAGGACGGGCACGGGAGATTTCAGCACCTTTTCCTCGAAATCCCTGTCCGTGGTCATGACAGACCTTGGAGACATAAGCCCGGCCGTCTCCACGGGTCCCCCGCAT
This sequence comes from uncultured Desulfobacteraceae bacterium, assembly GCA_964575975.1. Classification (GTDB taxonomy): domain Bacteria; phylum Desulfobacterota; class Desulfobacteria; order Desulfobacterales; family SKZT01. The sequence continues at coordinate 23,338 of CAZNTU010000013.1, read as the reverse complement.
TTTCCGCATTTCGCGGTCTCCCCCATCTTGCTTTCCGGAATCCGGTTCTTGGCGCGGCAGGAAAGACAGCGGACAAGATAAACGTTTCCTGACTCCCTGTTTTCGGATCTTTTTTCGCCCGCGCTTTCGCCGGTATCGATCGCCGAGCCGCATTTTCCGCACTTGGCTTTACCTCCCGCCTTTTCGACCGGGATTCTGTTTTTCGCTCCGCATGCTCCACATTTGACCAAAATATTGTCATTGTCCATCTTCGAATCTCTCCTGCAATAGATCGTTTTCCAAAAAGAAATCCGCGATTTTCAAGGCATCAGCCCGTACTTTTTGAGTTTCGTATGCAACGTTTTACGGGTTATGCCCAGTTGCCTCGCCGCTTGGCTTTTGTTACCCCCGCAAGCCTTCAACGTGCTCAAAACCGCCTCCTTTTCGACTTCCTCGAGAGGCTTTCCCGCCATTTCCGAAGCCGCGAAAGATTCGTACAACAGACATTCGTCCCCCGAACCCTCCGACAGAACAGGCAACGCCTCGTGGTCGAGAAATTCCGACCGCGTCAGGACGACGCCCCTTTCCACGGCGTTCATCAGCTCGCGGACATTCCCCGGCCATTCATGGCGTATCATATGGTTCATGGCCCTGGGTGTAAACCCCTTGACTTGCTTTCGGTTTTTTTGGGAGAATTTGTCGAGAAAATGCTGCGCAAGCAGAGGGATATCCTCCTTTCTTTGTCTGAGCGGGGGCAACCGAATGCCGACCACGTTCAATCGATAATACAGATCTTCCCGAAACTCCCCGTTCTTGATCCGCTCCTTCAGATCCTGGTTCGTCGCGGCGATTACCCGAACATCGACTTTGACTATGGAATCGCCTCCAACCCTTGTCACCTCCCGATCCTGGAGCACTCTAAGCAGTTTGGCCTGCATGGTCAGGGACATCTCTCCGATTTCGTCCAAAAACAGACTTCCTTGATTGGCTTGGACGAATTTGCCCTCTTTCTTCCTGTCGGCTCCCGTGAAAGAACCTTTTTCATGGCCGAAAAGTTCCGATTCCAGCAGCGTTTCCGTTATCGCGGCGCAATTGATTTTTATAAAAGGTCCGCTCTTGCGCGGACTGTTGAAATGGACGGCCCCGGCAATCAGCTCCTTTCCCGTGCCCGATTCGCCTTCTATGAGCACGGTGGCCTCGGAAGGCGCCACCCGCGCCGCGGTTTCCAGTAGAAGAACCATGGAGGGGCTGTTTCCGATGATATTTCGGCGGTCGAACTGTATTTCGAGGCTTTCTTTGAGCAGCCTGTTCTCCTCCTTCAGGTGGATGTGCTCCATGGCCCGTTCCATGGTGATCTTGAGCTTGTCGAAGTCGAGCGGCTTGGTCAGATAGTCGTACGCCCCTTTTTTCAGAGCTTCCACGGCTGTTTCCACGGAAGAATAGGCGGTCATGAGAATCACCGGTATCGCCGGATTCAGAGCTTTTATCCGCTCCAAGGCCTCGATTCCCGAAACCTTGATCATCCTTATGTCCATGAGGACCAAGTCGAACGGCTCCTCTTCCACGGCTTCCACGGCGGTTTTGCCGTCGTCGGCTTCCTCGACCTCGAAACTCCAGCCCGCGAGCAGCTTGCGAAGCATTGTCCGATGCGCCTTGTCGTCGTCAACCACCAACACGGAATGGTTTTTCATGTAGCGTCCTCCGTTGGAAATCTCAGAATTATCGTGGTTCCCTTTCGGCCCAAGCTTTGAACCTTGATCTCGCCCTGATGAGCCTCCATTATATTATGCACGATGGCAAGCCCCAAACCCGAGCCGGACGATTTGGTGGTGAAGAAAGGGTCGAAAATGTGGGAAAGGTCCCCTTCGCCGATTCCGGTTCCGGAATCGGTTACGCGTATCTCGATCTTTTTCTCCGTCCTCGCGTGATTCAACGAGACCGACAGGATCCTTTTCCCGTTGCCTTCCTTCATGGAGTCGATGGCGTTCAGGTACAAATTCAAAAGCGCCTGGCGGATTTTGTCCTCGTCCACGTGTAGAGCCGGAAGCCCGGGGGGGATTTCGCTTTCCACCGAGATGCGGCATTCCTCGGCTTGGCGGCCTACCACCAGGAGGGAGTCTCTGACCAGCGCGTCCGCGGCAACGCGGCTTTTCACGACGGAAACGGGACGGGCAAGCTCCAGCAGTTGACCCACGACCCGATTCAGGCGGTCCACTTCCTGGATAAGAATCTCGGCCGTCTCCCGGTCCTCGGCCACGTCCTGGTATCGCTCCTTGAAATAGGTGGCGAACCCCTTGATCGAGCTGAGCGGGTTTCTTATCTCGTGGGCCACGCCCGCCGCCAACCGTCCCACCGCCGCCAACCTCTGGCTCCTGGCGATTTCCTTCCTGAGCGATTTGAGTTCGGTAAGATTGTTGAACAAAAGAACATAACCGAGAATAGCGCCGTTTTCGTCTTTCAAGGGAGCGGCGCTGACTTCCAGCGTCATAAAATCCTTGCAACCCACAGCCGAGCATTCTATTTCCCTCTCGAGGAATCCGGCTCCGTTCCCGAGACTCTCCAACTCTTTCCAAAGGTTCTCCGGAAGGACCTCTCCGGCATGTTTTTTCGAAATGTCCTCGAAAGTCGCCCCCAGCAAATTTTCGGCCACGTTGTTCAAGGAGGCTATTTTTTTGTCGTTGTCGATCGCGAGCAGTCCGATCGGCATGTTTTCCACCAAAGTGTCCGAAAAGGCTTTTATCTTGGACAAGGAGGCTCTGGCCGCCTGGTAGCTTTGGGCCAGGAACAACATCAGTATTCCGGCGAACCCGACGAACAAAAGGGCTGCCCCCATGACAATCGTGTGGGCCATGTCGGACTTGCGGGCTTCCTCCACGGAGGTCATGTCGAGCCCGACGAAAATGATCAGGGGAAGCGGCTTGAAATCCTCGTCCGGTTCTATCTTGTTGTTGAAAAGCTGGTTGAATACGGCCTTGGCGCTTCCGAGAGCCCAAGGGCCTCCCGTGGGGGAAAAACGGCGAAAAACCTCGAATATTTTCATTCCTTCCCCATCCTGTGCGACTCTGTAAAGAACGGTTTGCTGATGCGAGATTCGTTCGAAATCCATGTCGCGGTCAAGTTTTTTTCCGATATAGGCGGTGTCGCTGTGGGCCAGTATGGAACCGTCCACCCCGGCGACCAGAAGATACTTGATGTCGGGTTGCTGGGCCGTCTCCTTCAGCAAGCGCTGAAGCTCGAATTCGCTCTTGTGTCCTCCCAAAATACCGCTTCGCGTGCCCGCCTCGAAAGAGCGAATCAGAGCGGCCCCTTTTTCCAGGAGCAACCTGGTTCCGTACTGGTTCTGGCGGTGGATGTTTTCGAAGGTCATGTACCCGAAAATGGGAAAAAGGACCGCCGCCGCGCCGACTATGAACCAAGTCGGAATATGGCTCCAGTATCTTTTCTTTTTCGTTTCGAAGTTTTTCATACGCGGGTTAATTTATAACAAATATTCGAAAGTGTAAATTCCCGCTTTCGACATTGTCGAACGCTGTTGACTTGCAAAAAGAGTTCTGTTTTAATAGACGCGTTTTGGGTTCAAGCAAGATACTGATCTTTTTGATCGGAGGTGGCGTTTGCGTTCGTGCAAAATCGGATTTCTTTTCGTCCTTTGCGTTGCGTGCTTGTCGTTGTCTCTATTTTTTTCCCAACAATGTGTGGCGTCGGACTTCGGAAAAATTTTAGACCTGCTGACAAAACCCCCGGAGGATGCCGGCAAGCCCTCCGGCGGTTCTCAAAACCAACAGGGGCTCCCGCAACTCTTTCGAATTTTCAACAAACAGGCGACTCCCGCCGCACCCGCCGACAAGCCCAAGGGTTTCCTGACGGACGCTTTGAAGGACGTCGATCTGGGAAAGGAAATCGAGGCCAACACCGAGGCGTTGGAAAAACAACTCGAAAAGGTCTTCATGAAAATCAGGGCTTACCAGGCCATGAACGGGGCCATTTGGCTCAGCTTGGGCAAAAACTACAATTCCTTGGTAAAGGACCTGAAAAGTTTCGAGCGGGAAAAAGCTTCGTCCGTAAACGATTTCATCAGGCAAACGAAAGTCAAGCGGAACCAGCAGATGGAGCTTGTCGGCCAGGTAACGCTGGACGCTTCCGCAGGTCTGAGCGAATCGTCGGAAACCATCGAACTCAATCACAAAAACAACCAGAAGCTCCGGGAAGCCGTCAAGCATATGATCGGCCAGAATCCCATCCTGGGTTGCGCGTTCGACGATGTCATCGACAATCAGTACGTCGCGCTGGATTCTCTGTTGAGTTCTTATATGCAAAGGCTGAGCCAGATCACCGAATACCAAATGACGGCCTCGGAGATGTTCGCCAACATTTCGAAGGAATTCAAGGACGCCGAAATCGAGATGAGAATGGCCATCGACGTCTTCAACGAGCAAAGCGGGCTTCTTTCCGCAAAGGCGGCCGAGCATACGGACATATTGTACGCCCAGGCAAGGGAACTGAAAAACATTACCAATTCGTCAAACGGAGGGGATTATTATACCGCGCTTGCCGTCATGTCGGAAGTTCCCTCTCTTCTTGACGAAATTCAACGGCTGACAGGCGTCTACGGCCAATTCGAGATGCTTCGCGACAAGCTTGCCCGGCAATCCGATCAAATTAACAGCCTCTGTCTGGCCTCCGGCGCCGAAATCGAAAGATCCAAGGAAGATTTGAAGGATATCGGCGCGAGCTTTCGGAAAATGTGGGGGGCCCAGGTCGTCGAAATCGGCCGGATCGCCGAAAATAGGCGAGTCCAGGTGAAGGACCTGACGAAAGCCTTGAAAGAGGAAGAGAAGAAGAACAAGGCCTTGGCGGTCAAGCGTTCCAAGGAACAGGAAAAGCAGATAAAGGAATTGGCGAACAATACGTTCGGGGGACCCGTTTTCGATTAGAGAGTTGTTTCCCGACCCGCGCAGCATTCCACGCTGATATTAGAAAGTTGGATAGGGAATCGAATGAGAAAGTTTTTGTGTTCGGCGTTTTGCGCCGTTTTATTTGTCGCCTTCGCCGGATGCGCTCCGCAGCAGGCTTACCATTCGGCCGACGCGCTGGGGCGTACCTCCTCGATCGCCGGCGCCGCCGCCGTGTCGGCCCGTCGGACCGCGAACGAAACAGGCGCCGCCAAGGAGCATATGGCGAACGATATTAAAACCCTCAAGGAAACCGAAAGGCTCTTCGACGAGCAATCCGGAATCAAGCTCTCGTATTAGCCACCAGGACAATCTCGCGATGCGTTGAAAGGCGGTCTCGTGTCAAGAAACAATTTCAACTTGTCGATATTGGCGGCAGTCGCGTTTTCGATATTGTCGTTCGCATCGACGGCCAACGCCGCGATCGCCGACTTTTGCTGGGCCGGCTTCTATGTCCCGGCGGGCGCGCAAAACGGCGAACTCTCCACCGAAAAAACATATCCCGTTTTCCAAAGGTTTTTCGAAACCTTCGAAAAAAAGGAAACAGGTCTCGTTCACAAGTTGTTGAAACGGTTGAAATGGGATGAGCTGACCTATCACGGGTATGTGGGCGTGACGAAGGAAAGCGCCGGCGAAAAAACGCAACAGATGGAAAACCTGTCCAACACCTACGGCTTTTTCCTGACCATCGACCAGTTGATGCCTTTCGAGCCCGACGAAATCACCGTTTTTCAAAAAACCTTCAAAACCTACTCCTCCTACGTTTTCGGTTCCTTGAACCTGTTCAACATGGAAACCCGCAACCTGATCCATTCGAGACCCTTTTTCGTGACGTACCAAGGCGAGGATAGACTGTCTTCCGCGAAAATGATCGAATACGGCATGGAGCAGTTTTGCAAAAAGCTGGCGGACCCCTCCGACAAATTCACGGCCAAGATGCTAAAGGATTTGCAGGACTATTTCGGCGGGGAGGGGGAACAAAAAGACGCGATCAGAATGATTTCGGGGTCGCTGAGGGACACTTACGGCGTTTTGCCGGTTTGCGACAACTGCGTCAGGACCACGGAGGACGATTTGTCCGATTCCTCCAAGGAACGGTTGCGAGCCTTCGCGCGTTATTTCTTCAACGCGAAGATGTCCCAGTTCAAACAGGTGGTGCCGCTACCGGAAAACCGGAACGAAATCCAGGATTCCGTCCATACCTTCACGGTCAAAACAAAGGAGGGCGATGTCCGGTTCTCGCAATCCTCCTATTCCGGGTACGACGAAAGCGGACAAACTCTTTTGGCCGTTAACGTTCCGGAACCCAAAAACCAGGTGAAGCTCGCGCTCCGCTATGTGGTGGATAAAAAAGACATGAACGAAAACGCTTTCGGCAAACGGTACAACACCATCCTGGATATTTGCTTTATCAAAGCGGAAACGGGAAACAAGAACATATGCGCCCTGCCCAACGTTTTCGAAAAAACGGTGACCGGGTCGAGAAAAACCTCGGACGTTTATTATTTCAACAGCCTGGTAAACGCGATTTCGTGCATGGACGAAAAAATATTCTAAATCGATACGGAAAGGGACCATGAAAAACAAGTTCGGTATTTTTATCGGATTGCTGGCTGCTCTGGCGTTATTGTGCGGGCCTTCGCTTTTCGCCGAAACTATCCGCGTCGATTCGGTCACGGTTACCGCGAAAAGCTGGGAGGAGGCGGAGAGCGCCGGGAAAACCGAGGCGTTGAAAAGAGCGCTGGAAATGCTTGGCTCCAATGAAATTCCGGCGGATTTGAGAGAGATTGTCATGGATGAGAAGGAGCGGCTCGTTACCATTCGACAGGCCCTGAACAGAAAGAAAAACAACGGGGTCTACACCCCGGTTTTCTTTTGCGACGTCGACAGGGCCGGAATCGAGGCCATCGTGAAAAACTATCGGACGCCTACCCTCCAGACCCTAAGAAGACCTCGCGTGAACGTGGCCGTGGTCTTCAGATCCCTTCCCACGAATTACATAAGCGAAAAAAACTTCTTCCTGGACCGGGTCAACAATCTTCTCGAGGAGCATTTCGGAAGAGCCGGGTTTCAAATAGGGACTCCTCCATCCAAACTGATCGTCCAGTTGGATCAGCAAGATCCCCGGAAGGTTTTCCACGCTTTCGTAAGATACTCCACTGAGGTCAATTATCTTCTTTTCGGAGCCATGGACCTTCTGAAGGAGGATGTCGTCTCCATGGACAACGGCAAATATTTCAAGACCAAGGTGGGGTTGACTTTGCGCTTTTTTTCGGTTTCTTCCGACGACCAGGTGTCATTCGGCAGGGACGTGTACGGCGTCGGGGAAAACGACAAGGCGAGCATTCTGGACGCCATGGGGAACTGCGCCAAAGTGATCACGGAAAAGGCCGGGGCGCATCGCGTAATCGAGAATTGGGAGACGAAATTGCAGGAAGGCTTCGAATACAGCCTGATGTTTTGTTCCTTCAAAAATCCGGCTTGGATTAAGCAATTGCGCCGCGCGCTGAAGGACAAGGGCGATTTTGTTTCCAAAAGCCGCGGTGATAACGTCACCGAAATATACCGCTACCACGCCAATCCGGGCGAGTTCGTCTTTCCCTCCGTGGATTTCGAGGATTTCATGCTGGATCTTGACGGTTTCGACATGGTCGAGTCGGGCGTCGTTCTTGCGGAGGACAAACTCTATTTCGTGTTCGGCGACGATCCACAGTGCCTCGACATGGGATTCGACGCTTCCGAAGCCACGAAATCCGTCGGCGGTCCCGATTAAAACGGAGAATGGACAAGGGTTGCGGATTGTGATTAAAGACACCGGAAAATCCATCGGACTAACTTGAAAACCCAACTTGTCGAACGATAAAGGGGAAAACGGTCAAGGTAACATTTTAACCCAATCTTAAGGAGGACGGAAATGACAGTAAGAAACTGCGGGAGAAGCGGCGCGACAGTTCCGGCGATCTGGTTTCTGGCGACGTTGACGATCTGTTGTCTGCTGATTGCCAGCCACGCGTTCGCGCAAACGAGAATCGTTGTACTTCCATTCTATACGGAAGAGGGAAGAGACGCCAACGAGGGAGGCAACGCGACCGACCACATGCGTCGCGTGATGCGCTTCATTAACAATCAATTGGTCCGTCACGATTTCGAGGTCCTCAACGCGTTTGCCAAGGAGTCGTCCGAGCGCGAGTACAACCGCGTAATGGAGCGCGCCCGCGAGGATTCGGTGCTGGCGGCGATGGAGATGACCAAAAAGTACGGCGTCGATGCGGCTTACATTATTTGGCTCGAGGTCAAGGTCAGGCAGACCTCCGACGGATACTGCAAAGCCAAGGCACGGCTGGACGGCGAGGGCTACGACAGCGGCGGACGCGATCTGGGGGTCGGCGTTTCCAAGACGTTCAACGTGTCCAAAAGGGATTGCGACGACGCTATCGCGGAAGTGGAAAAGGAAGTCGGCGATTTGGTCGGACGAAAACTTACCGCGTGGAGCGGCGGACCTGCGGGGGGAGGCACAGTGGTGTCGAGCGGCGGCGGAGGTGGCGCTGTCGTGTCGAGCGGCGGAGGAAGCTACGGCGGTGGCTCGGAATCCGGCGGCGCTCTCGCGCAAAACACGGCCAAGTTCGAAAACCTGATCAACGTGCGGTTGGACGGCGCCACCGAATACGAGTTGGCGGAAGTTTTCGGCAAAGTGGTCAATACGACCGGCGGCGTGATCGAAGCCAAGCGCTACGGGTCCAGAATTGTTCCCGACAATCCCCAGGCTTGTTTCGTCAACTGGAGGGTGACCATCGAAGACACGGATCCTTTCCGGCTGCAAGCGAACATCGTCAAGATGATCAACGACATTCTGGACGCGGGAGGGCAGATCACCTTGCGAGGCGTTCCCTACCGGTATACGGCGGCCGAGGTCGATCTGCTCAAGGGGATTCGTACCGGGGACACGACCAGCAGGGAGATTCAATTCGTGGTGGATCGCGAACTTTCGAGAGACCGTGAGTTTTCCGGAAGGCACGATCCTTATAAAGCGCGCCAAAGCGGCGGTGCGTCCAAAGGTGGATTCGAGTGACAAGGGGAAATTCGGATCTCGCTTAAAACAGTTTCGATCGTTGACAAAGAGGGCTCGATATTCGAGCCCTTTTTTATTATCGTCGGGGCCTGCCTGTTCGTTTTAACAAGGTGAAAGTCGTTCGAAGGAAAACCGAACGAAATCATACGGGGGGAAACAACCGCCACGCGGTGGGTTTGGTTGTTTCGGCATAAAATATGCCGGAAAAAGTTTTCGAAGGCGCTTAATAGAATAAATACGGTTCAATAAATGAAAAAAAGGTTTGACAAACAAAAATGCCTGAGGATAGAATACCCCCCATAGTTGAGCGAGCGCTCGGTCGATTGCGGCCGGTTTTGGGGCTTGGCGACTTTGAAACGAAATAAAGATCGCGGGCGAAAAACAAAACTCGGTTCGTCGCTTCAACCGCTCGTCCTTTTCGCCCAAGTTTTTTTGAAATACAAGAGGGCTTTTCCGAACGGGTATTCCGGAATTGCCAAGGGGAGCCGCCTTTCCCAGCGAACGCCCGCGAGGGAAATCCGGTGCCTGTTTCCGTATTTTTCTAACTTTAGAGGAGGAGAAAGCATGACCAACCCGTACATCGAAGCTTACGAAAAATCAATCAAAGATCCCGACGGCTTCTGGGGACCGATCGCCGAGGATTGCCATTGGTACAAGAAGTGGGACAAGGTGCTTGACGATTCCAACAAGCCTTTTTACCGATGGTTCGTCGGAGGCGAGTGCAATACCTGCTACAATGCCTTGGACTATCACATCGAAAACGGTCGCGGCGATCAGTTGGCGCTAATCTACGACAGCCCCGTCACGAATACCATCAAGAAATTCACCTACAACGAGTTGCGGGACGAGGTCGCGAAGTTCGCGGGCGTTTTGAAGGCGCAGGGCGTCGAGAAAGGCGACCGCGTTCTCGTTTATCTCCCGATGATTCCCCAAGCCGCCATTGCCATGCTGGCTTGCGCCAGGATCGGGGCGGTACATTCGGTCGTGTTCGGCGGGTTCGCGGCCAAAGAGTTGGCCACGCGCATCAACGACGCCAAACCCAAAGTCATCGTGTCGGCCTCCTGCGGAATCGAAGTCAAAAAGATCATATCCTACAAACCCTTGCTTGACGGCGCCATCGAAATGGCCAGCAGCAAACCGGAAAAATGCATCATCTTCCAGCGTCCGCAAGAGTCCGCCAATATGATCGAGGGCAGGGACATCGACTGGGTAGAGGCCATGAGTAACGCGACTCCGGCCGATTGCGTCCCGGTCAAGGCCACCGATCCCCTCTACATCCTTTACACGTCGGGAACCACCGGAATTCCCAAGGGCGTCGTCAGGGACAACGGCGGCCACATGGTAGCGCTCAAGTACACCATGAAAGCGGTCTACAACGTGGACGCGGGCGACGTCTACTGGGCGGCGTCCGACGTGGGCTGGGTCGTGGGCCATTCCTACATTATTTACGGACCGCTCCTCAAGGGATGCACGACGATCATTTTCGAGGGAAAACCCATTGGCACTCCCGACGCCGGCGTTTTCTGGCGCATCATTTCCGAGCATGGCGTCAAAGCCCTCTTTACCGCTCCTACGGCGTTCAGGGCGATAAAGCGCGAGGACCCGAAGGCCACCTTGATGAAAAACTACGATCTGTCCAGTTTCAAAGCCTTGTACCTGGCGGGAGAAAGGCTCGATCCCGACACGCTGGTATGGGCGGAGAAGGCGCTGAACGTTCCGGTAATCGACCACTGGTGGCAGACCGAAACCGGCTGGGCCATTGCCGCCAACTGCCTGGGGTTGCACAAATACGACGTAAAACAGGGTTCTCCGACGAAACCCGCGCCCGGATGGAATCTCCAGGTAGTGGACGATTCCTGCAAACCCGTCCCGGCGGGACAAATCGGCGCATTGGTCGTGAAACTTCCGCTTCCTCCGGGAACCCTTCCCACGCTTTGGAACAACGACGAGGGATACAAGAAATCGTACCTCGTCGATTTTCCGGGTTACTACAAGACGGCCGACGCCGGATTCATCGACGAAGACGGATACGTGTACGTCATGGCGAGGACGGACGACATCATCAACGTGGCAGGGCATCGACTCTCCACCGGCGGCATGGAGGAAGTCTTGGCGGATCATCCGGACGTGGCCGAATGCGCGGTTCTCGGAGTTGAGGATCAGCTCAAGGGGCAGGTTCCGGTCGGTTTCCTGGTGCTTAACGCCGGAGTCGACCGTCCCCACGACGATATCGTGAAAGAAGTCGTCAAAATGGTCAGGGAGCGTATCGGACCGGTAGCCGACTTCAAAAAGGCGACGGTCGTCAAGCGCCTTCCAAAGACCCGTTCCGGCAAAATCTTGAGAGGAACGATCCAGAAAATCGCCGACAACAAGGAGTACAAAGTTCCGGCGACCATCGACGATCCTGCGATACTGGGAGAGATGGACGAGGCCGTTCAGAGACTCGGTCTGGGTAAAGCAAGGAATCAATAGAATGTAGCGGTTGCTTCCGGCTTGATTTGAATGTAAAAAGCCGACTGCGGAATTCTGCGGTCGGCTTTTTATTTTGCGTTCTGGAATTTTCAAGCGTATGCCATGACTCCCGTCGAAAAAGCGAGCAGGAACTGAAACGTCGAGATGCCGATTGACACTCGACCGTTATTTTGGCATACCTTTTTCTATCTTCGCGGATGGAACGATTCATGAAATCGACTCTCGTCGAACTCGCGCTCCGAACGGATACCGTATTATTCAGCAAACAAAAAAAGCTCTCGGCAAGGAGGTAGCTTATGGAATTCAATGAAATTCTTTTCGGGATCCATAACGGCGTGGCAAAGGTGACGCTGAATCGTCCCGACATCCGAAACGCCATTTCCGGCTCCCGTATAATCGAGGAGATGGAGGAGGCGTGTAGAACCGTAAACATGGACATGTCCGTCAAGGCGATGATAATCGCGGCGGCCGACCCGGCGTTTTCATCGGGGGGAAACATCAAGGACATGGCGGAGAAGAAGGGAATGTTCGCGGGTTCGCCCGGCGAAGTCATGGAAAACTATCGGAAAAACATCCAGAGGATTCCCCTCGCCGTGCATGGAGTCGAGGTCCCCACTATAGCGGCCGTAAACGGCCCGGCGATCGGCGCCGGATGCGATCTCGCCCTCATGTGCGACATGAGGATCGCCTCGGAAAAGGCGAAGTTCGGGGAGACGTTCATCAACATCGGACTTGTACCGGGGGACGGCGGAGCTTATTTTTTGCCTCGCGCGGTCGGATTGGCAAAAGCGTGCGAGCTGAGTTTCACGGGCGACGTAATCGACGCTGCCGAAGCCTTGAGAATAGGGATGGTAAACGAGGCAGTACCCCACGAGCGTCTGATGGAAAGGGCGGAGCGACTGGCGGGAAAGATCGCGGAGAAGCCGGCGGCCGCGCTTCGAATGACCAAAAGACTGATTCGCATGGGGCAAAGGCATTCCCTGGGCGAGCTTCTGGAGCAGTCCGCCGCCTACCAGGCTCTATGTCATTACAGCCCGGAACACGAAGAGGCTCTATTGAATCTGTCGAAAAAAATGAAATAGCCGAAGGTTCTGATAATGGTTTTCGGCACCCGTGGGCATGCACGAAGCGAACGACATTTCTTCGCGGACCGGTTGGTCAGGGAAAGGACGCCGGCGGAACCGGGGCTTCCGCCGCCGGACCCCGCCGACATTCGTTTCAAGAACTCGGAAAGGCAAACAGCAAAGGATGTGTGAATGAAAAGACTGTTTACTCGGATGCTGGTCATAATGGGGGCAGTATCCCTTTTTACATTCGTATTGTTTTTGGCCGTGAATATCGTGCTTTTGGCGAAAAGGCCGGAAGTTCCGGAAAATACGATTCTCGAGTTGAAATTGGACGGTGAGATCGTGGAATACGTTCCGGAGGAAAGCTTGGCCTTGGCCGTTTTCGAAGAGAGTCCGAGGCTTTCCGATCTTTTGGCGTCCATCGAGAGGGCGGCGGAGGACGAGAGGGTTAAAGCGATAGTGGCGAATGTGGGGGGAGCGAGAATGGGGCTCGCCAAAAACCAGGAAATCCGCGACGCCGTGAAAGCTTTTCGGCGAACCGGCAAAAAAGCCTACGCCTTCGCCGATACGCTGGGCGAATTCGGGCAGGGTACGGGCGCGTATTACTTGGCTTCGGCCTTCGACGAAATATTCATCCAGCCATCCGGAAGCATTTGCATCACCGGTTTCATGGCCGAGACCCCTTTCGTGAAAGGAACTCTGGAAAAGTTGGGGGTAGTTCCCAGGTTCGACAGCCGGGCCGAATACAAAAACGCCATGAACGTCTTTACCGAAAAACAATATACGAAACCGCACGCGGAGGCCCTCGATGCCGTTTTGAATTCCTTTTTCGACAAAATGGTCGAAGATGTTTCATCCGACCGCGGATTGGAGGAACGAAAGCTGAGGGGATTGTTCGACAAGGGGCTGTTTTCGGCCGAGGAGGCGGTCGGCGAGAAGCTGGTCGATCGGCTTCTTTACAGGGACGAAATCCTGGATTTGCTGGAAAAGGAATTCGGGGGCGACGCGAAACTGGTCGAGTGGTCGCAATATTTGGACAGGGCGGGATCTCCCTATTCCGGCGAAAAGACGATCGCCGTCGTCTACGGAGTCGGGGCGGTTCAACGGGGCGAAAGCGGCTTTTCCCCCCTTTCCGGAGAAGTCGCCATGGGCTCCGAAACGGTTGCCAAGGCTTTCCGGCAGGCCATGGAAGACGAAAGCGTTTCCGCATTGGTTTTCAGAATAGACAGCCCGGGCGGTTCATATGTCGCCTCCGACACCATTTGGAGGGAAACGGTGAGAGCAAGGCAGGAGGGTTTGCCGATCATCGCGTCCATGGGCGACGTGGCCGGTTCCGGAGGGTACTTTATAGCCATGTCCGCAGACAAAATAGTCGCCCAGCCCGGGACCGTCACAGGGTCCATCGGCGTTTTCGCCGGAAAAATGGTCACTTCGGAATTCTGGGAAAAACTCGGGGTCAACTGGGGCGAAATCAAAACCAGCGAGAACGCCTCGTTCTGGAGCGGGACCCACGATTACACTCCTGCGCAATGGAATCTCTTCCAGAAATGGCTGGACCGCATATACGAGGATTTCACCGACAAGGCCGCGCAAGGAAGGGGGCTTTCAAAGGAAGAAATACTCGCTGCGGCGAAAGGAAGAATCTGGTCCGGGGAGGATGCCGTCGAACTGGGGCTCGTGGACGAGCTTGGCGGTTTCAAGGACGCCGTACGCCTGGCGAAGCAGGCTGCGGGGATACCCGAGGACGAAAACGTGAGGCTCAAGGAGTTTCCCGCGCGGAAATCCATCTTGGAAATCCTGGCGGAGAAATTTCCGGTGACGGGCGCAAGGCATGCCGCCTCGTCGGATGTCGCCATGGATGCGATCAAGGCGTTCGGGCCGTACATGAAGATTTTGTCCCGGATGGGACTGATTGGCGAGGAGAACGTGCTTTCGATGCAGCGAGGAGAAGGTTTTCGTTTTTAGGCGTTCTTGGCGATAGCCTTAAGGCGAAACCGCTTTCGGTAGAAACAAATGGTTTTGCGCCCTCGAGTTTCCCGTCGGAGGTCGTGCTCAACCCTGTTTCCGCAGTTGACCGGCGTGATCCCGGATTTCATCAAGGCTTTGGGCATCGACGAAAAATTCGCCGAGTTCCTTGAGCTGTTCGGTCGTCAGCCCCTCGAAAATGGGCCGGGCTTCTTCGCGCGACAGCTTGAACCCCTTTGAAATCGGGCGTCCTGAAAGATTCAAGGCCTCATTTTGCAGTCCTTCTTTCAGCCTCTCTTCCAAGTGTTTGGGCAGTGCCATGACCCGATAAACCCTAACGCCTGACCGCTAAAACCTTCCCCTCCGACGCAAGCTCCAAGACCCTGTCGATCTGCTTCGCCGCAGGATGAGAAGTCGCCGGCGGATAGTTCTCGGCGTGGGATCTCATGATCGCGAATGCCCATTTGGCGATTCGGTTTGTCGATGCGAATATGCGAATCAGGACCTGAAGAACGAAGAAGCTCAAAAACAGGAATACAAGCAAAGTCAAAAACGCGTGCAGGAAAAAGTCGGAGGTCTGGTACGCGCCCGCCAGGTATTGGCTTGCGGTGATGTAGCCCGCATGCCCCAGGATGATGAGCGCGGGAAGGTTGAAGAAAAGCTGAAGGAAAAATCCGCTGAATCGTCCGGCAGCCTTGGAGACCGCTACGGAAAGCGAGTCCGACCAGAGGGCGGAGATGGCCTCCGAAATTTCCTCGGTGTCTTTGATGTTCTCTTGCGCATCCCGCACCGACGGGTCGAAACGGCCCCGGATCATGGCTTCCGCAGCCTCGGGCCACTCTTTCAGTATTGCGATGCGGTATTGCCTCAAGGAACTCTCCGCGCGCTGTTCGCTCCCGGCCTCCGCCACGGCCGCCCGCGAGGTCTTGAAATGCATGAGCGACGAAGCAATGCCGGCAATCTGCCCCAGCGGATTTCCGAACCGAAAGATGGCGGTCATGCCCGCGCCGAAAATCAGGATGCGCGCCCAAATGGCGATCAGCCAGCCCACCGGGCCGAACCACCTTTGCGCCAGCTTTTGATACAACAGGACGTTCACCCCGAACGTCTGCCTGGAGTCGTCCGACTTGACCGCCGTCACCGCTCCCTTTACGGCCTGGCGCTCCACGTTCGCGATCAGTTCCCTGGCCTGGATCAACGATTCCGCGTCCTTGTCCGCCTCCGACCGGATTTCGTTCGCGAGATACGCTTTCAGCGACCGCGCGTTTTCCAACCTGCGATCGACGATATAGGCGGTTTGGTTGAACGAGCCGAAAACGACCTCCTTCAATTGGTCGAACTGGTCGAAATCGTGACGAGGCAGGGCGCGCCGGTCCCATCCGGGATTTTGCAGGTGGTTCCTGGCGCAGGTGCAAAACAGGGCGGGGTAAAAGTCGTTCCATGCTTTTTTCAGGTACTCTTCGAAATCGGGCACGATGTTTTCCTTGAGTTCCCCTTCGTCCAGCCTGTCGCATTTGTTCAAGACGGCCAGCAGGGCATCCCCCTTGAAAAGCTGGACATAGGGCTTCAAAAAATCGACGTAGTCCCTCCGCTTGGGGTTTTCCGCGTCGAAAAGACAAATCAGGACGTCGGACAGGGCGATGGCGCGCTTCACCATGGGGATGTGCTTTTCCCTCTCGGTGCTGTCGGTGTCGGGAGTATCGACGAGTATGACGTTCTCAAGGACGGCGGAGGTTCCACGGGTCAAGACATCCACGTTTTCCCCTCCGATTTCCCGCCGCATCTGTTCCGCGTCGCTCCGGGCGCCGCTCAGCACCATCACGTTTCTCGTGGTCGGTCTTCGGACGCCGGACTCGGAGAGGTCGTCCACGCCCGAGAGAGCGTTCAAAACGGTCGATTTCCCCGAGCCGCTGGGGCCGATCAGCGTCACGACCAGTTTATGCTCGAACCGTTCCTTCAAATCGTCGATCATTTTCGAGATTTCTCCGCACTGCCTTCTCAAGGCGTGCGCCGGACTCCAGAGCGGGACCGATTCCAGCGCACGGTCCATGAGCGCGATTTCGCCCCTGATCGACTCGATTTGCCCCAGTGCTTTTACCGATAAAAGTCGTAGATCGTCGTTCATAGTTTATTCATAGCCTTTTATTGACGTTTCAATGAGTTCGGATATGCGGGCGAGGGCCTTTTCGCTTTCCGAGATGATTTGTTCCCCCTGCCGCAAGACTTCGCCCGTGATTTCCTTCTCGAAAATCTCCCGAACGGTGTCCAGTTTGCTGTTCAGCCATGTTTTGGCGATGGGTCCCAGGAGCGCCTCCAATTGGTTGCGGTCCGCCTTGTTCAACCCGGTGGTGGCGGGTATGGCCACCAGGGCGTACAGATCGTGAAGACCGAACAAGCCCGACAGTTTCACCTTGATTCCCGTCGCCCCCACTGGATCTCCCGTCGCCAGTATGTAGGTGACCGCGGCCGTCGCCGGAAGGACGTTCAGCAGCGCCGAAAAGGTCTGCCTGGATTTCTCGATGATCCCCATTTTCTTTCGGAATCGATCCACAAGGACTTTCAACTCCTTGTCGATGCTCTCGTTGAAGGAAACGATCAGTTCGCGCTTTTCCAGCACCGACTTGACCGTCGCGCGCCAATCGCTTCCACGCAGCCTTTCGCGCGCCTCGGAAAGCGCCGGGTGCGCCGCGATCGAAAATTCGGCGAAGCCCTTTTCCGAATAGCTTCTCAGCTCGGGTTTTTCGAGGTTGTCGAATTCCGCCGCCCCGGAGACGGCTTCGATGTCGGCCATCATGCGACCGGCGGCAGGGTCCGACGCGGGCAGATCGACCCGGATCTTATCCGCGAGCGCCTTTTGGTAAAGGCTGTTGACGGCCGTAAGAAGGTCCTCCTCCACCTTGCCCTTGTATTCCTCCTTTCGAGGCGTTTCGGGAGCGTCGGAGAATTTCCTCCGCGCCCATTTGCCCGCGGTCACGATCGCCTTGAAAGGAAACCCGACGACCTCGCCGGTCTTTCTCATCGCCTTGATGTGTCCCGGGTCCGAGGTCAGCCAGATTTGGGCGAACCTTTTCATCACGAGATCCATGGGAAAATGCATGAGAGCTTCCTGCACGCAGTGGCTTTGGGCGGCTTTCAAGGAGTCCAGGTACAGCCTCAACGCTCGGATGGAAAGCTTTCCCTGCTTGACGAACCGGACGGCTTCCGCAGTGGCGTCCAGCATGATCGAACGCAGCAAGTCCCGTCGCTGCCGGCCGGTATCGATTTCGGCGAGGGCGTGGGAAAAGGTGGGACTGTCCGGAGGCACGGCGTAGACCTGCATATACTTTTCGCCAGCCGCGACCGAATTGTCCTCGTCGGCCCGATACACCCCCAGGACGTACTTGGACGCCCGGTCTCCGTAAATGTTCCGCGCCACGGTCGCGGCATGCTCGGCGACGTCCTCAGGCGAAAAACTCGGATAGACCCGATAAACCAGAAAGCAATGCCTTTTGCCGATTCCGGTGAGCGCGTGCGCGATAAAGTCGGTGTTGTCCCGGTTGTTGTAGTTGGAATTGGTGAAAATGTAGATGAATATGTCGGCGGTTTCCAAGGCTTGGCGGGCAAGTCCCCGGTTGGTGTATTCCCCGCCCGCGCCAGTGTCGAAATCCGGGGTGTCCATGAGGACCAGGTTCGACGGGAGCGTCTTCGAGGAAATATAGACAGGAGGGCCGGGCACGGTCAGTTCGGAAGAGTCCTTCAAGGGTTCGGGCGCCGCTCCGAACGGCTCGAACAAGAAGGACAGAAATTCCTTGTTTCGAAAATGCCTTTCGTGGGCCGCCACAAGCACCTTCCGGTTGATCCCGGCCCTTCCGCCCGTTGGGGAGACCTTTTTCCCGACCAGCGAATTGAAGAGGGTGGACTTGCCCGACGACCCGCCTCCGCAAATGGCCGCGAGAAGGGGAAAATCCGGGGAGAGCATGGGAAGCAGCTTGCCGTCCAAAACCTTCGTCCAGCCGTCTATATCCATACCCTCGTCCAGCTTCAGCATGGCCGCCGCCTCCGGCACCTCGCGCCTCAGCGCCCTGACGGCTTCTTCCGATTCGGGAGTTAAAAAAGGGTTCATGCAAACATATCCTCCGGCAAATAGTCCGTTTCATGAAAAAACTAAACATGAGGGAAATATTTTCAATCGAGGAATGTTATATGAAAGGCAGGTCTAGTTCAAGGAATTTAAGCCCAATCCGAGGCGAGGAAACAGAAATGGAAGAAACTGGGCGAAAGAGACATCGACGGATTGATTGAACATGCCGAAAAGTCGGGCGCGACGGCGGCGGCCGCCATATCGGCACGCGACATACCCGTGGAGCCCGAGCTTGCTCTTTTCTGCGCGGACCAAAAATGCGAAGGGACCGCAATAAGTTGGAGCTTGCCTGTTTCATGGCTTGACCCGACGTCCGATAAAAACAAAGACGACCAGGTAGGCGGTGGCCGCCAGGAAGGATACCAGCGTTCCGGAATAAATGCCCAACGACGGATACGCGAAGGATACCGTCAGGCAATAAACGATCAGGGAACCCAGTCCAATCGGAAAATTCTTGATGATGGTATGCACGTGACCCGTTCCGTAGGTGAAATGAACGATCAGGATCAGGGGGAAAAGCGTGACCGGAAAGGCGGAGAACAATCCCGCCCATCTTTCGCCGACCCACTTGGCCGTGCCCGTGACGACGAGAATCAGCGCCGCCGAAACGACGGCCCTGAATACCAGAATCTTCGGTGTCATCCGAACCTTGTTTCCCGTCCCGGCGTTTTCGATTCTTCTGAACAAGCCTACGAAAACAAAGACGGACAAGACCGTTATCGAGGTCGCGAAGAATCGATTCGGTTCTATGAAACGAAGCGGCCACGCCACGAGAAAAAAGCCGGAAACGGCGGCCAGCGAGCAGAAGGCCACCCGGAACCTTTCGATCCAAAGCGAGGTTTTATAATAGAAATATACGAAAGACTGGGTGGCCACGAGTCCCGCCAAGGTGTAGAAGGCGCTTCGGGCGGCGAATTCCGGGCCGATTTCCATCCCGTAAAAGAAAAGGGCGATGGCCGCCCCGATCGGGTAACCGGAAAGAATTCCGGCGACCTTCGGTCCCGCATGGTCCACGACCAGGGACAAACCCAATACCGTGAATATCGACAAAAGCAGCTTGACAATAAAAACGCTTTCCATTTCGGAACCCCTCTCGCGGAAGGCGGCTTTTCCGCCGTCGCCGCTCGGACCTCGGTCTCGGTTTACAATTTCGTTTTCCTGCTATATATACTCGTTTATGTATACAAAACAAATACCGCAAGTAAAAGGAGGATTGGAAAATGCATGTATATAAAAGGTACGTTTGTTTATCGGTTTTATCGGTCGTTTTTATTTTCGTCGCCGCCTGCACCACGGTACCCATCACGGGACGATCCCAGTTCAGCATCATCCCGGACCAAACCATGCTTAACATGAGTTTTCAGCAATACGACCAGTTTCTGCAACAGAGCCGGGTGAGCACGGATTCGCAGAAAACCGCCATGGTCAAGGACGTGGGCCGGCGAATCGCCGACGCGGTGGAGAGCTATATGCGGCAAAACAATATGACTGCGGAATTGGGCAATTACCAATGGGAGTTCAACCTGGTGCAGGACGACCAGATCAACGCGTGGTGCATGCCCGGAGGAAAGGTCGTGGTCTACACGGGGATTTTGCCGATAGCCCAAAACGAAGCCGGACTTGCCGTGGTGATGGGCCACGAGATCGCGCATGCCGTGGCCAAGCACGGCAACGAACGCATGAGCCAGCAGCTCGCGCTTCAGATGGGAGGCCAGGCCCTCTCGACCGCCCTGTCGACGCAACCCGCCCAGACCCAGCAACTTTGGATGTCCGTTTTCGGCGTGGGCGCCCAATACGGTTTCTTGCTTCCCTACGGAAGGGTCCAAGAAACGGAGGCGGATCATTTGGGCCTGATTTTCATGGCCATGGCGGGCTACGACCCCCGCGCCGCCGTCGATTTCTGGCAGCGCATGGCCGCACAGAAAACCGGCGGTTCTCCCCCGGAGTTTCTGAGCACGCACCCGTCGGACCAATCCCGAATCCAGAGAATAAAGGAATTGATTCCGGAAGTGATGCCATACTACCGACAAGCCATGTGACGCTCTTGCGAAAAAAACTATATGGCTTTCAACAAACTACGGATTTCCGCCACATTGCTTGCGGCGACTCTTATGTTCGGAACCGCAGGCTATGTTCTGTTCGAGCACATGACGCCGTTCGAGGCCTTCTACATGACCGTGATCACCATCAGCACGGTGGGCTTTTCCGAAATCAAGCCGCTTAGCGTTTATGGCAGGGTAATCACGTTGATCAATAAGCGATCGAGGTCGGCGGCCGCGATCTTCGTCGGAGCGGCTGTCTCGATCCCGATGGCTCGCCCCTCCGGCCCGAAATCGACGATCGTGCCCGGTTCGGCTTGCGCCGTTGGAACGCTTTTTCCGTCCGGCTTTCTCGGCAAAAACAGGTATGTCGCGATCGGGCGACCATTGGCGAAACCAAGCAAGGCCTGCATGCCTGGAAAGGAACAAAACCGGGAGGAAATTTCAGTGCCGGAAAATCTCCAGGCTGCTTTTCATATTCCGATCGCGGGTTTGCCTAACGCGATTTCGGATTTCCAAAGTTTGTTACCATCAATGAAAGGAGGATGCAGTATGCGTTCAATATGGCTTGTATTGATCTTTGCGGTGGTTGCCGGCGTTTTTTGCATGGCTGTGCAGGCAAGGGCAGCGGATTCCAAAGCGGTCAACGATTTGGTGCGAAAAGCTGAAAGTCTTTACTTCAACGGAAAGGCCCGGGAGGCGGACGAATTGCTGAAGCAGGCAGAACGGGATTTTGAACTCGTCATGCAGGGAAGCGACGAAGAGGAGAAGACCAGAGTCAAATCCCTGGAGAGCAAGTTAAACAATATTCGCAAGAACATCGACCGGAAACTGGGCGGCTCCTCGGGCGGAACAACCGGGACTTCCACGCCTCCGCCGACTCCCTCCGGCGCGCCTGCCGCGTCCTCCTCGGGCGAATTGCCCTCCTACGTGGCGTCCCAGCTCCAGAACGTCGGAAAGTATCTCGACTACGCGCAAAAGGAGGTGGACGGAGGAAATGCCGGCGGCGCGAGGCGTCAGCTTTCATCCGCCGACGACCAGATCGCCAAAATCGAAGAGCGATACGGCAAGTACGACGCGAAGGATCACCCCGACATGGTGGCGTTGAAGAGCCGCAAGGCCGACATCGAGGCGGCCGTCGCCGACATGGAAGGCAAGAAGGAGGAGGAGATCGCCCGCGCGGCAGAGGCGTCGGAAAAGGCCCAAGCCGTTTCGAACGAATGGATAGCTCGCCTGAAACCCTATGCGATCGGGCTGGGGCGACCCGGTCATGATCCGGAACGGTATTTCGTCGGCAGCTATACGGCCGAGGAAGAGGAGATGGCGAAGCGGACGAGGATCTACACCAGTGTCAAGGCCGAGCTGGCGGCGTATAAAAAGTCGGGGCCGGGCGACGGCGCGACCGACGAATTGAAGGATATCGTCAAGAATTTGGAATATCAAATAGAAACCTTCGACGAGTCCTGCGCGAGCATGGCGCAGATGTACCTGGGCGAGGCCGAGCAGAAAACAAAGTATCTGGGGCAGCGCGTGGACGAGGAGACGAAAAAAATCGGGTCGGGAAACGCGCCTTTGCCCATGTCCAAAGACGCGTTCGAAGACGCCCGCCGTTCCCTGGACAGCGCCGCCGGCCTGCTGGGCAAAGACGACCCGCACGTGGCGGCGCTGGAGAAGGAATATCAAAGTATAGTCGAGAAGAACAGAAAGGTGATTCAGGCGAGGATTTCGGAAACCCGCATGATTCCCGACAAGTTTTCCGGAGGGGAGAAGGGGGAAATCAAGAAAAAGGCCGAAGCGGTATTGCAGGCTGAATTTCCCGGGGTCGAGTTCTTGCGAACCAGCGTTGTCAGCCCCGACTGGAAAGAGGAAAGCGTAGTCGAGTGGACCGACACCACCCGCACGGCGCTGCGGCACCGGATAACCCGGTACGTGTCCGCGCAGGTCTCGGGGAAGCTGAACGGCGATACCAAGCTCTATACAGTTTATGTCGGCAAAAACCGCCGCACGGACGGAAGCTGGGAAGAGTTGCAAGGCCATGTGATGTTCACGGACCCCATCTTGGAGGAAAACGTCGACAAGTAAGAAGCGCAACGACTTTACTTTTCGATATTTCGCAAAACCGGCATTCCTGTCCGTTCGGTGCGGGCAGGAATGCCCCCATAAGCGCTAACTTAGAGCCCAATCATTGACCATTGTATGGTTCATCGCGGATTTGTGGGGGCGGCAAAGGCAACCAGAGCTTCCAGCTCCGGTCTCGTAGCGAGAATATGCCGCCGCTTGGAAGCCAAGGCAATCCAGACCAGGATGGTCTGGTTGCCTTCGACGCGCCTTTTCCCGCAAATCGGCAATGAGCCCATTGTATTCGCCGAACCTCCCTTGTGTTCTCTGATGAAAACGTCGATTTTCCGTCACTGAATTTCGGGAATGGATTTCGGATCAAAAACTTTCCCTTGGAAAGGGATGATTTTTATCACCCCAGCTAACGGCTAAGAGCCAACAGCTAAGGGCTGCGGAACGAAATAATCATGCCACCGCTCCATCGGCCGGTATATTGCGCGAAACGTCGGCAGCTTCGTTCCTTTCCGGGTTCTTGACAAGGTAATAATCGGGGGCAGAGGAGGATGCCGCGTGCTACTAAGACATTATGATTGACAGCCGGGCGCCTCGAACGTTGG
>CAZNTU010000012.1:0-55169 GCA_964575975.1 uncultured Desulfobacteraceae bacterium | reverse complement strand
TGACTCCTATTATGGATCAGAGCAACGAGATGGGTTTTGCCGATGCCGCGAGGACCGATCAGAAGCCACTGGTGCTTGTTATCGCTCTCGGCGCTTTCCCGAATTCCCTCCATGATCCTCCGGGCCAAGGCTTCGCGTGCCACAAACAGCTTCTCCAGCGTCTCGGGCGGGCTTTGGCTTGGAGTAAAGGTGGAATGATATTTCATCTTCATGATATGCCCATATCGATACGCCACCAGCGGCGAATGAGATTCAAATAAAAGCGGTATTTCCCGTTCTGTTCTTGCAAAAGGTAGTGGTCGCGCTGCATGAGCTTGACAAGTTCGCGGAATCCCTCGCGATCACCATCGACGACACGGCGTGAAGCTTCGTTGTCCGGATGAAAAGCGATCTTGAGCTTCTCGTGCAAGTCGTCGAGGCCAAGGGGCTGTTCTTCAGCCAGCCGGTCAAGCACTGCACGGACCAGCCTTGCTCGCTCTCCGTAATAGCTTGGCAAGCGTTTCCGAAAGTGCTCGAGATCCCAGGGATTCTGAGGAGCGATAAGTGCCTTTGCGACAACCTCTTCCACTGACTGCCGTGTGGCCGGCCTCTCTTCGTCCGCAAGCGCTGCGACGATGTGGTGGATATAAAAAGGCACGCCTTCAGAGAGAGCGGCGATGGTCTCGGCAACACCGGCAATAGACTCCTCCGAGCCTGCCTTTTCGACGAGTCCTTCTCCACGGATTAGAGCCCTGGCCAGCTCCACGGCGTCAGGGTGGTCCAAAGGGGGAATTTCTATGGTGGACATGTCGTTGTCCGGCTCGTTCACATAGCCCTCGTCATGCAACGAGTTCAAGACATGATGCAGGCCGATGGACCCGGTATAGACCATCCGCAGGTTGGCGTGTTCTTGGCGTAAGCCTCGAAGAGTGTCAAGGAGTTCCACGACTTTGAAAGAATTCTCCCTATGAGCGATCTTCTGTAGCATCCAGGGAAATTCATCCCAGATCAGAATGATCGGTCGGGTCTCCCGCTGCGCGAATTCTCCGAGGATTCTCTCGAGATGCGCTTTCCAGTATGGAGTGGATGACTGCGGCAGCTTGAGCATGCCACAGATCTCCGTGCCGCCAAGAGAAGCCCACAAGCTTTTGATCCAGTTTTCGGTTTGTCGCAAGGCACTCAAGAAGGCGTTTATGTCCTGCGCCAACCGTTCCACGAATTCGGCGGGACTGCTGACAGCCTCGACGTCCTTCCACAGCACCATTTTGTTTGGAGACGGTTCCGCCTCCATCTTCTTGACGATGGCCGTCTTGCCCATTCGACGTTCTGCGACCAGCACCAGGCCCCGTTGTTCCAAGGTCTTCCAAAGACGTTCGATCAGTCTGTCACGACCGATGACGTTATCGGGCGAGACAATGCCGCCAGGGTTTGCCTTCATCGACACCTCCATTTCGCTTGATACGTATCAATTACGACGTACGTCAAAAACAACGCCATTCATACCCAACAAGACTGTCTTTTCGTTGAACGCGTCTAAAGCCAGAATATCATACAAACAGTTCGATCACCACAAGCGATTCGCCTATGGTTTTTCGAATATAATCCATGATTGTCTACCGGTTTTGGATACTGCGAGGATGGTAATTTTCGGGAAAAAGCATTGCGGAATGGTCGTGTAGGGCAACCGCCGGTTTCGACGCTCACGATGCGCCGGCTCCAGGGTCTCCTTACGGATGAGGAATTCGGCGTCCTCGCGCGTGTAGATGTCTTTGGTGTCGACGGCGATATAGAACCGGTCGCGCATTCTTCGACAAAGGGTTTGCGCAAGGGCGGTCTTTCCGGAGCCTACCGTGCCCCCGACTCCGCTGAAACGCATGGAGCGGAAGCCCGAACCGGCGTCGGAAAATCCACGCCAGGTGAAAGACGCCGAGTTCCGCCGCCGAAGACAATTCGGCCAGGGAGATGTTCCTGCCCGGATGCTCCATGATAATGTTGCCTCGCGCTCCCGAAAAATGGTCTCGATAGGAAATTCGAATTTACAGGAATGAAATTCTAAACACATGCTTTTTCGCCCGATTTCTTGTTTCATTCCATCATAAAATTAGTAGCTTGTTGTGGAAAAGCCTGGACGCTTCTTCCATTTAAAAACCCCGATGGGATACAAAGGGGACTCGAATGCAAGAGGTTGACCTTTTCCACCGTCAGGGTCGTCGCGCCCCAGTCCTGGTCCACGACGCCCGTCAGAACATAGGGTCGCCCCCTGTCGATCATGTGGCAGAAGCGCTTGTAGGCGTCGGGGAAAAAGGTGGTTTCCACGACTCCCGTATCGTCCTCGAAAGTCAGGAACTCCATGGGATCGCCGTGCTTGGTGCGAACCGTCCTTCCGGTGATCAGCCACCCGGCGAAACGAATCCGCCTTCCGACATGCCGGGGAATGTCCCGGACTTTCACGACTCCAAGGCCTTCGAGCGCGTCCTCGAAGAGTTCCATGGGGTGGCGGTCGCAGAGAAATCCCAGCACGGCGAACTCCCGGCGGAGTCTCGCGCGTTGGTCCTCCGGCGGAAGGGCCGGCGGGGGGGCGAAATCGGCCCTCCGGCCCGCGAAAAGGGAGCGGGCGGAACAATTTTTTCCGTCCGCGTTGCGCCAGGCGGAGAATTCCCATAAAAGCGCCGCCCGGTTCTTCTCCGGGTGAAAACGGTCCAGCGCGCCGCAGTGAATCAAGGCCCTCGCCTCGGGGTCCTCCGGGCGCACCCGCTCCAAAAAATCGCAAAGATCGGCGAAAGGGGACCTTTCCCGCTCGCGAAAAATCCTGTCCCGCGTTTTTCCGGAAAGGCCTTTTACGGAAAGAAACCCGACGCGAATCGCGCCGTCCCGGCCGGTCCAGCGGGTTCGGCCAAGGTTCGCGTCCGGCGGAAGAATCTCCAGCCCCAGCCTCCGCGATTCGGAAACATAGGCGAACGTGCCGTAGAAACCGCCTTGGTTGGAGATGACGGCGGCCATGAACTCTGCCGGGAAATGCGCCTTCAAATAAGCAGCCTGGAACGACACCCTGGCGTAGGAGGCGCTGTGGGGCTTGCAAAAGGAATACCCGCCGAAACTCATCATCATGTCCCATATGGCCGCGATCTGATCGTCCGTCACGCCCCGTTTTCGGGCGCCCTCGGCGAACCTTCCGTAGTAGTCCCGCAGGTGGCGCTCCCGGTCCTTCTTGGACATGATCTTCCTGAGTCCGTCGGCCTCCGCGTGGGAAAACCCGGCCAGCGACACCGCGACTTTGGATACGTCCTCTTGATAAACCATGATGCCGAACGTCTCGTCCAGCACGTCCGTCAGGAACGGATGAATCGGGTTCCATTCGCCGCCGTGCAGGCGCCGGATGTATTCTCTGATAAAGTCGTTGGCCGCCGGCCGGATGATGCTGCTGTGGATGACGAGATGCTCGAAATCCCCGACGCCGGATTTTTGCTGGAGAAGCCTCATTGCGGGACTTTCGATATAGAAGCATCCCATGGTGCGTCCCTGCGCCAAGGCCTCCTGGGTGACGAAATCGTCCTCTGGCTCCCATCCTTCCTCCCGGAAGTCGCGCCCGCCCTCCTTCACCGCCGCGACCGCGTCCCGAATGACTCCCAGACTGCGGTTTCCCAGAAGATCGATCTTGACCAGTCCCGCATCCTCGGCGGCGTCCTTTTCCCATTGGATGATCGGCACGCCCTTCGCCGCCCTTTCCACCGGGACGTATTCGTAGATCGGCCTCGGAGCGATCACCACGCCGCCGGGATGCACGGACAGGTAACGAGGGACGCCCATGATCCTTTGAGCGACCGCGATTATTTCGGGCCAGGGTTCCTGAAAGTCGAGGTTCTTCAGTCTCGGAAGCCCTTTCAGTCTTTCGAACAGCTCCTTTTCCGAGTCGGACTTGGGCCAGAACCATGGAAGCTTCTTGGACACCGCGCCGATTTCCGCGTCCGCGAGCCCGAAAACCTTCGCCGTTTCCCGAATGGCCATCCTCGGCTTGAACGTCACGTGGTTGCACACCATGGCCGCGTGCCCCCGGTATTTTTCCAGCACCATCTTCAGCACGCCGTCGCGCTCGTCCCAGGCGAAATCCACGTCGATGTCCGGCGGGTCCTTGCGCCCGGGATTCAGAAAACGCTCGAAATACAGATTGTGCTTGACCGGACAGACATTGGTGATTCCGAGGCAGTACGCGGCCAGGCTGGCCGCGCCGGAACCTCTTCCGCAGGTGCGGGGGCTCGCCTTCACGATATCCCTGACGACGAGGAAATAGGAGGAGAACCCCATGCGGGATATGGTTTTCAGTTCGTGCTCGATCCGGTCCACCACGGGTTCGGAAAGCTCGTCGCCGTAGCAGCCCCGCGCGCCCTCGTACACGGCTTCCCTAAGGACCCGGTCGGCGGTTCGGCCGTCTTCGCCCTCCCAAGGCGGCATGACCAAACCAAAATCGGGGCCGGAAAACGCCAGTCGCTCGGCCAGTTCCTCAGTGGCGCGCAAGGCCTCGGGGCATATGGAAAACCGGCGGCGGTACTCCTCGGGCGGGGCGAACCACGCGTCGGGGGGAGCCGCATCGGTTATGCGAAGACGCGACAGGGAGGTGTTCCTGTCGATGGCGCGCAGATACCGGTGTGCTTCGTGGTCCTCCGGCCGAAGGAAAAAACTTCCGGGAACGGCGACCAGCGGGACTCCGAGACGCCGCGCGACTCTTCTCAAGGAATGCTCGGCGTGGAAAGGCCTCCGGGGCATGGCAGCCGCGACATAGACGCCCGCTTCGAAAAGCCGCTCCAGCAAAGCCGGATCGCGAACAAGCACGGAAAGGCCCTTCGAAAGTCTCGGAAGAATATCGAAAACGGAATTTCGCGCCCCCTGGCTTTCCTCTCGCTTTTTTTCAGGGCCGACTGACTTTCCGAAACGTCCGTCGGTCCTGTTACGGAAGACTCCGTTATTCTCCGACGCTTCGCCTTGTTTTCGCGAACCGGAAAAAAACGGGTCGTCGTCTCCCAAATGACGACGACTGATCAACTCGCAAAGATTTCGATAGCCCTCCATGCTTTCGACCAGACACACGGCCCGCGAACCGGTATCCGGATCGGTTATCTCCGCCCCTACGATCGGCGCGACGCCCTCGCGCCCGCACGCCGCCAAAAACGGAAAGAGACCATAGAGGTTGTCCGTGTCGGTCAAGGCAAGGCGGGAATATCCCATCTGCCGGGCCGCCCGGCACAAATCCTCCACGGAAGCGGTTCCCCACATGAGAGAAAAATGGGATCTGACGGTCAATGGGATCATTTTATCGATCGTTGGCGTTCGTTCGGAGTATGTTGTCTTGACACTCGTAACCTTTTTCATTACGACGATTACCATTGGGAGGCATATCAATGCGAAAAACGACCAGACGCCCGACACACCTGGGCAGTATAATAAAAGAAGACTATCTTGCGCCTTTATCCGTTACAATCGAGGACATGGCCGCGACGCTCGGCGTTTCAAGAACTAAATTGTCCAAAATCGTCAACGAAGAAGGAGCCATCACCCCCGAACGAGGAACAAAATTCTTGAGAATAACCGGGGAAAAATGTTTTGTTCGTTATTGACTATTCACTTAATTTCCTCTTACCGTCGATCATCGTTGCCCTTACTTTTAAATAGTCAATATTCAATGGTCAATATTCAATTGTTAATATACCTCCCGGTGGTCATCCTCCCCGATTCGGCGAGCGCCAACTATTGAAGATCAAAAACGATCCTTGTTTTTATTCTTTATCCTTCCGTCTCCCGGCGGTTTTTACGCTTGCGCAGAGTATTCGGCAAAGTTCGTTGCACTGTTGTTGTATTCCGGAACATTCGTTTTCCGGCAACATCCGGCTCCGAATGATGATTTTAAGCCACACATCCGTTTCGTTTAGTTCCTTCAAGGCGACCCTGAGCTTATGGATGAAATCCTTCGGGCTCTCGGCGGAACGAGCCTCCCCATAATTAGGAGCCGGAGAAGTCCCGCTACGCAGTATTTGATTCGCAACATGCGTCGCTGCCGGGGATTTCGGTAAATTTGCCGTCAACAGAATTATATCCACCGCAAAGTCGATGAGTCTTTCTTGGATGTCGTCGCCTTTTGCCATTTTCCCTGCTTCCCATACGCAATTGTCAATTGTCAATTCGGCCTGCCGCGCCTAGTTCGCGCAATCTCTCTCCAAACGCCGGTCCGTCGCTCATTAATTATTGAATATTAACCGTTGATTATTGACTATTTCTTTGTTTCCGCCTTCTCCGCAGAATATTCGCACCCGTTCGCAATTTTTAATAGTCAATAATCAACGGTTAATATTCAATAATTAATCTTACGCAGCCATGGTTCTCCCCACCCGAAGAACCCCTGCGCCGAACCTCCCGCGAACGTCGTCGATGGCTTTCACCAGATCGATTCTCCGCTGGCTCTCCTCTCGAACTTCCGTAAAGAGTTCCAGCTGCCGGGCGGGCGGAAAAATCAGGCGGTCGCAAATCAAACGCACGTGGCGAATCCGCACTCTTCGGAACCACGCCAGCCCGAGGACCTCCTTCGCGATATCGAACAGGGTCAAATCGTTGGCCGTGGGAGGATCGGCCTTTTTCCGGCGTATGCAGCGCAATCCGTCGGAATAGTCGATCACGACGGCCACCCGTCTCGCCACAAGCATCCGCCGCCTCAAACGGCTTCCCCCCTTTTCCGCCAAGCCGTACAGCGCCCCCTCCACCTTGGCGACGTCGTTCGCGTCGTCGCCGAATTCCCTGTCCAAAACGATTTTCGGCGGTTCCTGTCCGGCCGGGACCACCGGGGACGAATCCGCGCCGCGCATGGATTCGTAGAGAAATCGCGAACGATTTCCGAAAAGCACCCGCAACTGCGCAAGACTCAACGCCGCCACCTGGCAAACCCTCGTGAAGTTGAACTCGGAAAGACGAAGCAGGTCCTCTCTTTCCACGCCGGGGATCAGGTACACGGGGAGCGGGGCCAGGAAGCTTTCCTCCTCGCCCGCCGCCACGATGTATTCCCCGGTCGGCTTGACAAGCCTCGTGGCCACTTTCGCCACCAGCTTGTTCGGCGCGACGGACCAGATGGGGTCTAGGCCGAGATCCTTGCGAACCTCCCGCCGCAGCCTCCACGCCAAATCCATGGGAGGGCCGAACAGGCGGCAGGTTCCGGTCGCGTCGACGAAGACGTGGCCGTCGCCGTCGCCCGTTTCGGCGAGCGGGGAGTAAGGCAGGGCGCGTTTGAAAAAGGCCTTCATGGCGCGTTCGTAAAGGTCTTGGCGGGGCGGAAGGACCACAGCATCGTTACAGAGGCGAATCGCGCGCCTCAAGGCCATTCCCTTGCGCACTCCGGCGAGGTAGGCTTCGTTGCTCATGTCGTAGACCGCCGCCCGCGCCGCAGCCTCGGGGGCGACAATCACGGGGCGGTCTCTCAGCCGGGTATCCACCACGCGCTCCACCGCCGACGCGAAATCGGCGACGTTCAGGTGAATAACGGCTCGGTCCATTCCTTTTCGGCTCCCGGGGCCGGCTCGTCTTCCATCAAACCGCGCTCCACCAGCTTGGACACCAGCGCGCGGGCGTTGTTCGCGGCCTGGCCCCTTACGTGGTTGTTGAAAAACATCGCTCCGCGAACGGCCTTTTTCGCCATCTTTTCGACGCGCTCCTCCACCAGCTCGCAAAGCTCCTCGTCGGTATAGTCGTAGTCGAACTGCTTCTGCATGTTTCCGGAACGCCATCCCCTGGCGTTTCTCCCGTGAAAACGGATATAGAAAAGGTCCGGGTTTGTGACCACGTCCAGGCCGGGAAACAGGCCCGGCAACGGCGGCTCGTCCACGGAAACCAAGGAGACCTTTCTCCGCTCCAGCTCGTCGAAGACCCGGTCGTTGGCCCACGAGCGATGGCGAAACTCCACCGCCAACGGAATTCCCTCCAGTTCGTCCAGAAGCGCCGCCAAGTATTTGCGGTTCGCCAAAACCCGGTCGAAACCCGGAGGAAGCTGAATCAGAACCGCCGTCAACTGCCCGGACTGGATCAGGCACGATATTCCGTTCCGGTACATGGCGACCTCGCCGCGCCACTGGTCCGGGTCCACCTCGTGGGTGAGGCTTCGGGTCAGTTTCGCCGTGAAGAGAAACCGGCGGGGAACCTGCCGCGCCATTCTCTCCAACGCCTGGAACTTGGGCATCTGGTACCACGTGTAGTTCAATTCCGTGATGGAAAAGACGCGGGCGTAAATGGGAAGCATCCGCCCCGGCTGGGTCCCGGCGGGATAGAAACCGGCCTCCGCCCACTCGGCGTAGGAATAGCCGCTGGTCCCCACCCACAGCTTGCAGGCGGGCCGCGGCGAATCGGAACTGGAATTGCTTACGGTCTGGTCGTACACGTTTTCTCCCTCCGATCAACATTGAAAACTTGCGATATAGGGCGGTAGGGAAAGGATTGTAAATATAAATCGCCGAGCGAAACACGCGAAGGTCTTGCCGACACGGGCGGATCTCGAGGCGTACCGGCAACAGTGGGTTGCGCTCGGTTTCCGGCTTGAAAGGCTCGCGCTCCCGCGAACGCTCCGAGCACGAACAAAGGCCACCCCTTCGAACGAAAGCGCCTCGCTACCCCCCTCCCTTTCAGCTTTCACCTTCAAGCTTTCAGCTTTTAACTTCTCTCCATCTGCTCCGGCCCCCGTTGTATCCCGACGACCTTGCCCTGCACCAGGACTTGGGAAAAATCGAGAAGCACGGGTTCGAAATCCTCGTTTTCCGGACGAAGCTCCACATAGCGTTCATGAAGGAAGAAACGCTTGACCGTGGCCTCCTCGTGGTTGACCAGCGCCACCACGATCTCCCCGTTTTGCGCGAACTGCCGAGGCTCGCAAATGGCAAGGTCTCCGTCCAGAATCCCCGCGTTCCTCATGGAATCGCCCTTGATCCGAAGAGCGAACAGGTTGCGGCCCCGGTAAATCCCGGAATCTACCACGAGACTTCCGTCCCACTCCTCCTGGGCGTACATGGGAAGACCCGCCGCGACCTTTCCGACGATGGGGATCTCCATCCACCGCTGAATCGCGGCCGCTTCCATGGCCCGGTTCAAAAGATATACGGTGCGGCTGTAGCGCCCCTTTCTACTGACATACCCCTTCTCCTCCAAAGCCCTGACCAGTTGGGCCACCGCCGCGTGGCTGACTCCCATGTCGTCGGCCGCCGCCCGCAAACTCGGCGCCTTGCCGCCCAAGGCGATCCGCTCTTGAAGATATTCCAGAAACTTCTTTTGCTTGGGGGTTAGTTCCGATCGCATTTCGTCCCTTTTGTCTTTTTGTTTCGTCCTCGCCGTTTCGACGTCATGGAAACACCTTATCCCCACTTATTGTAAATGTCAATGTAAATATTTTATTGCACATAACCGACTTCTTGTTGATATTGCGCGCTTGACACCGTCGCCGAAGATTTTATACCATTCATAGCCGTTTACGTTCACGAACGCGAGCCGAAATCGCGATACGGAAAAACATTAACCAGGAGAGACAACGAGCATGGAACTGACGACCTTGACGGCGGTATCCCCGGTCGACGGGCGGTACCGCCGGGCGTGCATGAAATTGGGCGACTATTTTTCCGAAGGCGCTTTGATTCGATACCGGACGCTGGTGGAGGTGGAATATTTCATCGCGTTGTGCGAACTGCCGCTTCCGCAACTGAAAAGCGTCGCCAAGGACGTTTTCGAATCCTTGCGGGACGTCTGCCGGAATTTTTCCATGGAGGACGCCGGTCGGGTCAAGGATATCGAGAAGGTCACCAACCACGACGTCAAGGCGGTGGAGTATTTTTTGAAGGAGAAGTTCGACGCGCTCGGTCTGGGGGCGTTCAAGGAGTTCATCCATTTCGGGCTGACCTCCCAGGACATCAACAACACGGCGGTCCCCCTTTCCATGAAGGAGGCCTGGTTCGAGGTCCTGCTGCCGGCCGTCGAAGAAGTGAAAAAGGAACTCGAGAGCAAGGCGAACGAGTGGAAGAAGGTCCCCATGCTGGCGCGCACCCATGGGCAGCCGGCCTCTCCCACGAGTCTGGGAAAGGAAATCCATGTTTTCGTGGAACGTCTGGAAAAGCAGTTGGAGCTGATCGAGCGGGTTCCGTTCTCGGCAAAGTTCGGAGGCGCCACGGGAAACTTCAACGCGCACCACGCGGCCTATCCCGAGATCGACTGGATCGGTTTCGGAAACCGCCTGGTCAACGAGGTCCTGGGTTTAAGCCGGTCGCGGACCACCACCCAGATCGAGCACTACGACAACCTGGCGGCCTTCTGCGACGGGATCAAGCGGATCAACACGATTCTGCTGGACCTGGACCGGGACATGTGGACCTACATTTCCATGGAATACTTCAAGCAGAAGATCGTGGTCAACGAAGTGGGTTCTTCGGCCATGCCCCACAAGGTGAACCCCATCGACTTCGAGAATTCCGAGGGGAACCTGGGCGTCGCCAACGCGATTTTCGAACACCTCGCGGCCAAGCTTCCCATATCCAGGTTGCAGCGGGACCTCACGGATTCGACGGTCGCGCGAAACATCGGGGTTCCGTTCGGACACACGCTGATCGGACTGAAGTCCCTTCTGCGGGGAATGAAGAAGGTCGTCTTGAACGAGGAGGCGATTCGCAGGGATCTTGCGAACAACTGGGCGGTCGTTTCGGAGGGCATCCAGACGATTTTGCGCCGCGAGGGATATCCCGAGCCCTACGAGGCGTTGAAAGCCCTGACCCGGACCAACGCGAAAATCGACCGAGAGACGATTTCGCGCTTCGTCGAGGGCCTCGCGGTTTCGGAACAGGTAAAGGAAGAATTGCGGAAGCTCGCTCCTGAGACCTACACGGGCGTTTACGATTTCTAGGACGGGCGTCGGACCGGCGGTCGTTCGAATCGCGACTTTAAAATAGAGGGGAAAACTGCCATGAAGATTACGATCGTATACGACAACACGGCTTTTATAGAAGGCCTAATCGCGGACTGGGGCTTTTCGTGCCTTGTGGAGGCCCATGGAAAAAGGATTTTGTTCGACGCCGGCGCGAAAGGGGCGGTTCTTCTTCAAAACATGGCAAAGCTGGAGATCGATCCGCAGTCGCTGGACGGGGTTTTCGTCTCCCACGCCCACTGGGACCATACCGGCGGCCTGGCCGACCTGCTGCGGGCCGCCCCCCTGAAGGTTTTCGTTCCGGACTATTGTCCCGACGTAAGAGGAGCGGAATCTTGCGAGCGCGTCTCGGAAGGGACCGAAATATTCGAAAACATTTATTCCACTGGCACGCTGAAGGATTCGGAGCAGTCGATGGTGGTTCGGCAGGGAGAGGACACCGTCGTGATTGTAGGATGCGCCCATCCGGGGGTGAGGGAAATCATGGAAGCCGCCGAAAGGATTGGAAAGCCGACCGTGCTGATAGGCGGTCTTCACGGGTTCGACGAACTGGCTCTCCTGGAGGATTTGCGAATGGTCTGCCCCGCCCATTGCACCCAGTATTTCAGAGCCATCGACATTAAATATCCGGAGAAATTCGTGGTCGGAGGGGTCGGACAGACGATCGAAATTTAAACATTTAAAACGTTACGCAAGGAAACTCGCCTTATGAACGATATCGCCCGAAAAGTCCATGTAAACGCCCCCCTTGGCTTGCTGGTCGACAAATACATGGAGAAGTTTCTGGAAGAAGGGCTCAACCCCGAAATCGGCCTCGACGCCAAAGCGCTGGACTGTTTTTCCCGGGACGATTTCTCCCGCATCGCGAAAAGGCTCCGCGAACGGGGCCTTTCCACGACCATCCACGGGCCTTTCATGGATCTGTCGCCGGGCTCGCCGGACCCGCTGGTCTGGAATCTGACGAAAAAGCGCTACGAGCAGGCGCTCGAGGCGGTCTCGATTTTCAAGCCGCGCACGTTCGTCTGCCACGCGGGATACGAGGTCAAGCGCTACGGCTACGTGCGGGAGGCGTGGATGGAAAAGAGTCTCGAAACGTGGACCTGGCTCTCGGGGCGGCTCGCCGACGAAGGCGCGAAACTGATGCTGGAAAACGTCTACGAGCACGGCCCCGAGGAAATCGAGTTCGTCTTCGAAAACATGCCGGGGGACAACGTGGGATTCTGCTTCGACATCGGCCACCAGTCGGCGTTTTCCAAAACCAATTTCGAGCGCTGGATGCAAGTGCTCGGACCGTACGTGGGACAGTTGCACCTCCACGACAACGACGGATCATGGGACCAGCACAAGCGCCTGGGAAGCGCCTCCATCGATTTCGAAGCCTTCTTCGACATCCTGAAGATTTACCGGAAAACGCCGCCCGTCATAACCCTGGAGCCGCACCAGGAAGAGGATCTCGTTCCCAGTCTTCGTTACATGGAAAAAATTTGGCCTTGGAAACAATCTTCTTATATCAAAGATTTCCCGGATGAGAATTCATCTTGATTGTTGCAGCCTCCAACGCCCGTTCGATGACAAAACCCAGCCGAGCTTTGGAGCTTGGCCGTATATTTCTGAAAATGGCCAAGAGTTTTTCTCGTTTAAAAACCAAGGTGGTTTCTCCCACCAAATTGGTAATGGAGTTGGACATATGAATACGGAGGCAAAACCAATATCCGAAATCAACCGCAAAGCTACTCGTATTCTGTTCAAAGAGATGGGCGTCGTCGATACAATCCGTTTTCTGAATCAGTTTTCGGTAGGTCAAGGCGACTATACGAAGGACCGCGAGAAATGGCTTGCCGATCTTGCCCTCGAGGATGCCATTTCCGAAATCCAAGCAGGTAAAAAGAGAAACAGTCTGTAGTGGGTCCGGCTTCGCGACGGGTAATATTTGCTGGCAACGATGACAGTTGCAACGGGGGACTGTGGCGCGCTAAGCGGTATTTTTTTCCGACTTGGGCTTATCGGGCTTGCGCCCCGGAAATGCAACGAGCTTCCTTTTCGAAGACTCTTGGCGTTTAAGGACAAAAATCGCGTCGTGGTCGTTTAATGTCATACCATGATCCGTCCCCATCCGAAAAATCAATGCTGAAAACAAAAGGAGAATATCCTTTCTCTTTTTCGCTGTTCGGCTCGCGACCTGGAGTAATCGCGCACGGTCCTTGGCAAGATAGGAATCCTTGTCGATTTTCAGGATTTTTTCGTAATCGTTTTCGCTGCTTTTTTGCCACCGTTCCCACTTTTCGGTTTCCAGTCGGCGGGCTTCCGATTCTTTCAGATTTTCCTTTGAAACGAAGTTTAGGATTGCGATACAAACAATATTCCGATATATACGGAACGTATTCCTATTTTAACGAAGGACGATATATCCCAATGGAAGATCTTTTCTCGCTCAGCCAAACACAGATTGCGCTTTTCAACAGATCCTACCGACGCTACTTTCTGAAGCGACACGAGCTTGATCGTCGCTTGTGCGTCGTTTTAGGCCAAAGGGGCGTCGGCAAGACCACCGCCATGGTTCAGCACCTTCTCGATTCGGCGGGCGGAGATCGTTTGAGCGAAAGCATTCTATATGTTCAGAGCGATCACTTTCTGATTCAAAACCGAAGCCTGTACGAAATCGCGGAATGGTTTGTCAACATGGGCGGAAAGACAATATGTTTCGACGAAATCCACAAATACCAGCGGTGGTCCATGGAATTGAAATCCATGACGGATACGTTCGCAGGTCTGAATGTGCTGGCTACGGGAAGCTCCGCCCTGGAAATTTACAGGGGAAGCCATGATCTAAGCCGACGGGCGCTTCAACTGAAAATGTGGGGAATGTCTTTCAGGGAGTATATCGAACTGGAGACCGGGGTTGCGTTGTCGTCGTTTCGCCTGGAGGATATCCTGGAAAACCATGTTCGGATAGCCTTCGAGACAACCGAGAAACTAGGGGACAAGAAAATCCTGGCCCTTTTCAAGGCGTACCTGAGACACGGCTATTATCCCTTCTATTTCGAGGACCGCGACGAAAACGTCTTTTTTCAACTTCTCAATCAGAATTTGCATACCGTCGTCGAGAGCGATCTTTTAGCGGTAAACCCTTCTTTTACGGGGAACAGCGTCAAGAAATTGACGAAGCTTTTCGCCGTAATTTCGGAGTCCGTGCCATTTACTCCCAACTTCAAGGAGTTGACTCGACTCGTCGAGGTCGGAGATCAGCGTACGTTGAAGACCTACCTGAAATATATGGAGGACGCAGGGTTGATCTTGGGGATAGGCAGGTTCGGAAAAGGACTGGGGAGTTTGGAAAAACCGGAAATAATTTATCTGAACAATCCCAATCTGATTTATGCTCTTGCGCCCTTCGCCAATATAGGCACGATTCAGGAGGTTTTTTTTCTGAACATGCTCGGGGCCCTGCATACGGTCAAATCTTCCCCGAAAGGCGATTTTTTTGTGGACGACACCTATCTGTTCGAGATTGGAGGCAAAAAAAAAGGGTTCTCGCAAATAAGGGACGTGGAAAACAGCTACCTTGCTCTTGACGACATGGAACGGGGATTCGGAAAAAAAATTCCGCTGTGGCTCCTGGGTTTTCTTTATTGAACGCCAAGGATATGTTCTTTTGCGCCCAGCTAGGGGCGAACAGTGTCAGCTATATACTCGGCCAATGAGTTCGTTGCGGATCGTCAAGCCGCGAGGCTACAATTCAAATCGAGGAAATGGATCATGACTTCTGCCACTGGATTGCGAACCAATATGTCGAACCTGTTTTTCGGAATGTTTTTCGGACTCCTTGCAATGGTCTTCCACAGCGCTTCCGCCAATGCGGATCAAGACGCCGTGCGACTCAAGACGCCCGTTCTTTCCGCCTCCGAAATCGACTATCCTCCGTTTTGTCTGGTAGACGAGACTGGCCGCGCAACCGGCTTTTCGGTCGAGCTGTTGAGCGCCGCATTGGCCGCCATGGGACGCGAAGTTGAATTCGAAACGGGACCGTGGTCCGAAGTCCGAGGACTTTTGGAGCAAGGGAATATCCAAGCGCTGCCTTTGGTCGGGCGTACGCCGGAGCGGGAATCGGTTTTCGATTTTACCTTCCCCTACATGTCGCTTCACGGAGTCGTCGTAGTTCGGGACGACGCAACCGGGATTCGAAATCTGACGGATCTTAAAGGACGGCAGGCCGCCACTATGAAAGGCGACAACGCCGAGGAGTTTTTGCGCCGAGAAGACCGCGGTATCCGCATCGTTGCCACCCCCACTTTCGAGGACGCTTTGCGGGAACTGTC
This sequence comes from uncultured Desulfobacteraceae bacterium, assembly GCA_964575975.1. GTDB lineage: Bacteria > Desulfobacterota > Desulfobacteria > Desulfobacterales > SKZT01. The sequence goes on along the minus strand of CAZNTU010000012.1, from coordinate 39,950 downwards.
CCAAGGACTTCACGACGCCGTTGTGGTTCAACATCTGGTAGCCTTGCGGTTGATACAGGCGACGGGCCTGACGAATCTGCGCATCGTGGAACCGCCCATCGAGGGCTTTCGCCAGGATTTTTGCTTTGCCGTTAGGGAGGGCGACCGCGAAACCTTGGCGCTTTTAAACGAAGGGCTCGCCCTGATCATCGCGGACGGCACCTATCGCCGCTTGCACGCCAAGTGGTTCGCCGTCCTGCAACTGCCCTCCGACCGCCCCGTCATTATCGGCGGCGACCACGATTATCCGCCTTTCGAGTACTTGGACGAGAAGGGACAACCGGCGGGTTTTACGGTCGAGTTGACGCGAGCCATCGCTCGGGAGACGAACATGGATATCCAGATTCGTCTGGGGCCATGGACGAAAGTCGTCGACGATCTTAAAAACGGCGAGATCGATGCTCTCCAAGGAATGTTCTATTCCCCCGAAAGAGACCGAATCTTTGAATTTTCCCCTTCCTACTTGATTTCCCATTACGCGGGCGTTGTGCGCAACGGCGGCGGCAAACCGCCGGAGACGGTCGAGGAGCTTGCAGGCCGAAGTCTTGTCGTGCAGGACGGCGATGTTATCCTGGAATTTCTGGCCGAACATGGACTCGAAGCCGGGGCATTCCTTGCCGAAACCCAGGAGCGCGTGCTGCGCGCCGTATCCGAAGGCATTTACGACTGCGCCTTGGTACCGCGCATCAGCGCGCTGTATTTGATCGAAAAGAACGGATGGACCAATCTTGCCGTAGGCGACCAAGGCTTTTTTTCAGGCGAATACGCCTATGCCGTGCTCGACGGACACCCGGCCTTGCTGGCGCAGTTCGGCGAGGGACTGCAAGCCTTGAAGAAAAGCGGCGAGTACCGCCGCATTTACGACAAATGGATGGGAGTGTATCAAGATTCCTCCCCCGGCCTGTTGAAGATACTAAGATATGTCGCCCTGGCGGGTCTTCCCTTGCTGGCGATGTTGTTGGCGTCCTTCGCGTGGTCCTGGTCCCTGCGAAAGCAGGTGGCGCTCCAAACGCAGGCGCTGCGGGACAGCATGGACCGGTTCAAGTATGTCTTCGAGGCCGCAAACGCGGGAAAATCGATCACCCAGCTTACCGGCGAAATCGATGTCAATCAGGCTTACGCCGATTTTGTGGGATATGCGAGGGACGAATTGAAGGGTAAAAAATGGCAGGACCTCACCCCGGCCGAAGACATAGAACCAACGGAAACGGTCCTCGAACAACTGCTGGCGGGCGAAAAGCACGCGGCCAGGTTCGAAAAACGGTATCTTCATAAAAACGGCGATCAATGTTGGGGGGATGCGAGCGTCACTCTGCGACGAGACGGGGATGGTCGCCCGCTCTATTTCGTCTCCACCATCGTGGATATCACCGAGCGCAAGCGAACCGAGAAAGCCCTTCACGCCAGCGAGGAATTCCAGCGCGCCATGGTCGCCTGCTCCCCCGTGGCGCTCTACACCGTCGATCTTGACGGAAACGTCATCAACTGGAACAGTTCCGCCGAAAGAATGTTCGGCTGGCGCGCCTCGGAAATTATAGGACGGCCCCTGCCCATCGTGCCGGAAAGCAACCGGGAGGAATTCGACGCCTTGCGGCGACAGGTCGAAAGCAGTGGCGGGTTTTCCGGAATGGAACTCCTCCGCATGAAAAAGGACGGCACGATTTTTCCGATCAGCCTTTCGGCTGCGTCCGTTAAAAACGACCGAGGAGAAACCGTCGGAATCATGGGCGCCGCCGTGGATATCACCGAGCGTAAGCTTTCGGAATTGCGCATCGAACATTTGAACAATGTCTTGAGAGCTATCCGGGAAGTCAACCAGCTGATCGTGCGCCAACGGAACCGGGATACTTTGATTCGCGAAGGCTGTCGTCTGCTGGTGGCGAATCGCGGTTATCCATCGGCCATGATCGTGCTGACCGACGAACAAGAGCTGCCCGAATCCTGGGCATTGGGGGGACTGGCGGCGGATTCCAAGGAGCTTGCCTCGATATTTGAACGGAAACGACTACCCACCTGTTGCACGCACGTCCGCGACAAAAAAGGCGTAGTCCTGATTCGCGACCGAAAAGCCGTTTGCGGCGGTTGCCCGATGGTCGAGACCTGTTCCGAAAGCCAATCTTTATGCGCACCGTTGATTTATGAAAGCGAAACCTTCGGTTATCTTGCGGTCGCAGCCGACAACAGTATTATCGTGGACGAAGAAGAGTCAAGCCTCTTCGCGGAAATGGCAGGGGATTTCGCCTATGCACTCGGGGTTATGAAGATCGAAGGAGAGCGAGAACGAGCCGAGCAAGAACGCGAAAAGCTTCAATCCCAACTGGTCCAGGCACAGCGGATGGAATCGGTCGGCCGTCTGGCAGGGGGCGTGGCGCACGATTACAACAACATGCTCGGCGTAATCCTGGGCTACACGGAGATGACCCTGGAACAGCTCGACGAGGGGGATCCCCTGCACGCCAACCTTTCGGAGGTCCTTGCCGCAGCGAAACGGTCCGTCGACATCACCCGGCAACTGCTGGCCTTCGCCCGCCGCCAGACCGTCAATCCCAGGCGGATAGACCTGAACGAGACGGTGGAAGGGATGCTTAAAATGCTTAGAAGGCTTATCGGAGAGGACATCGATATTTCCTGGCAGCCTGCCTCCGACTTGTGGCCGGTCCTCATCGACCCCTCGCAGCTCGACCAAGTCCTGGCCAACCTGTGCGTCAACGCACGAGACGCCATCTCCGACGTAGGCAGAATCACCATCGAGACGGACAACGCGTCCTTCGACGAAGAGTATTGCGCCCGCCATCTCGGCTTCGTCCCCGGCGAATTCGTCAAGCTGGCGGTCAGCGACGACGGCTGCGGCATGGACCGCGAGACTCTCGAAAAAATATTCGAGCCTTTCTTCACCACCAAGGAAGTGGGCAAGGGCACGGGTTTAGGCCTTGCCACAGTTTACGGCATCGTCAAGCAAAACGACGGGTTCGTCAACGTCTACAGCGAGCCGGGAAAAGGCTCGACCTTCAAGCTCTACTTGCCGCGCCAGGCGAGCGAGCCCCGCCGGACCGCCCTCCCCGGCACGGAGGAAATCCTTTTCGGCCAGGGGGAAACCGTGCTGGTGGTGGAGGACGAGGAATCCATCCTGAAGCTCGCCAAAAAGATACTCGAAGGGTTGGGCTACACGGTTCTGGCCGCGCATTCCCCCGGCTTGGCTCTCGACCTTGCGCGGAAGGACGGGGAACGAATCGACCTGCTGATCACGGACGTGGTCATGCCGGAGATGAACGGCCGCGACCTGGCCGACCGGCTGAAAGCTCTCTTCCCCGAATTGAAAACTCTTTTCATGTCCGGCTACACGGCCAACGCGATCGCTCATAGAGGCGTTTTGGACGCGAGCGTGCATTTCGTTCAAAAGCCATTTTCCAGACGGGATTTAGCGGTCAAGGTACGCGAGACCCTTCGGAAATGAAAATCGCGGAAGCCAGTTGTCGCGTCAAAGGAGACGGCCGTACGATGAATAAAAAGAGAACATCGTTTTTTGCCTGGCGTGCATTTTCGCTCTGGATAGTCGTCTTGCCGGTTTTTTCGGCCACGGCGGATTCCTCTGCGGGGGCCGGTTCCAGAATGGTTGCCGTCGGCGTCTACGAAAACGCACCGAAGGTATTTATCGACGAATCGGGAAGGCCTGCGGGCATTTTCGTCGAAATCATCGGGCACATCGCGGAAAAAGAAGGCTGGAAACTGCAATACGTCTTCGGTTCTTGGAGCGAAGGATTGGACCGTCTGAAACGTGGCGAAATCGACCTCATGCCCGACGTGGCCTATACGGCGGAGCGGGAAAAGGAATTCGCCTTTCACGAGGAGCCGGTGCTGTCGGACTGGTTTCAGGTGTACGCCCGCAAAGGAAGCGGAATCAAATCGATTGTGGACTTGGCCGGAAAACGGATCCTCGTTTTGGAACGTTCCGTGCAACATGCGGCCTTCGAGAGGCTAGTCGAAGGATTCGGGTTCGAAACCACGCTTGTTTCGCTGCCGGACTACAAAACCATTTTCGAAAGGGTCGCCGCAAAAGACGCCGACGCGGCAGTCGCCAATCGGTTCTATGGTTTGACGCATTCAAAAAAGTGGGGCCTTGAAGACACGGCGATCATTTTCAACCCGACCCGGCTTTTTTTCGCGGCCTCGCGGGAAAAAGACCAGACTTTGCTGAACGCCATCGACACCCATATGGTCCGGTTAAAGCAGGACCCGAAATCGATCTACTACCAGTCCCTGGAACATTGGACCGCCGAGAAAACCGAGTTCGCCCTGCCGGGTTGGGTCCGGATCGTCGGCTTGATCGCGGGGATTCTCCTGCTTTCGAGCATTGCGGGAAGCGTCGTTTTAAAGGCGCAGGTGGACAGGCGCACTCGGGAACTGTACGAGACGAACCAGGCGCTGCAAGCAAGCGAACAAAAATACCGCGAATTGGTAACGCTGGCCAACAGCATCATCCTGCGGCTTTCACGCGATGGGCGGATTGTTTTCCTCAACGATTTCGGCCTGAAGTTTTTCGGCTACGAGGAAACGGAGATCATAGGACGAAACGTGCTCGAAACCATTGTCCCGGAGAACGACAGTCGCGGCAGGAATTTAGGCTCCCTGATGGAGGAATTTTTAGCTGACCCGCAAAACTTCGAACACAATATCAACGAAAACATACGTCGCAATGGCGAACGAGTCTGGATCGACTGGCGAAACAAAATGGTCTCAGACGAGCAAGGACGGTTGAAGGAAATTCTGAGCATCGGTTCCGACATAACCGACCGCATGCAAGCGGAGGACGAGATTCGCCGGCTGAACGAAGATTTGCTGCGTCACGCGGAAGCACTGGAGCATCGCGTGACGGAACGTACCGCAGAGCTGGTCGTCGCCAGGGATCGGGCGGAATCCGCCGACCGTCTCAAATCCGCCTTCCTGGCCACCATGAGCCACGAACTTAGAACGCCCCTCAATTCCATCATCGGATTTACAGGAATACTGCTTCAGGGACTTGCCGGGGACCTGAACGCGGAACAAAGAAAGCAGCTGGGCATGGTCCAAGCCAGTTCACGCCATCTTCTGGCCCTTATCAACGACGTGCTGGACATCTCGAAAATCGAAGCCGGCCAATTGGCGCTTTCCTTCGCCAAATTCGAATTGAAATCTTCCATCCTGAAAATGGTCAAACTGGTTTCGCCTATGGCCGAAAAAAAAGGTATCGATCTGAAGCTTGACATGGCCGAAGATGCCATAGAGGTTACTTCGGACCGGCGTCGAATGGAACAGATTATTCTCAATTTGCTCAACAACGCCGTCAAATTCACGGAGCGAGGATGTATCCGGATTTCATGCAGAACCGACGACGATCATTGTCATCTGTCTGTTTCGGATACGGGCATCGGAATTCGACCCGAAGATATTTCCGGACTTTTTCAGCCCTTTCACCAGATCGACACGGGATTGGCGCGCAAGCGCGAGGGAACCGGCCTGGGTCTTTCCATTTGCAAGAAGCTGATCGTTATGATGAACGGCGCCATCGACGTGGAAAGCCGATGGGGCCAGGGAAGCACCTTTACCATCCGTTTTCCGAAACATTCAGGAGCCTTGCCATGAGCGACCGATTGCTGATCATCGAAGACAATGCGCAGAACTCTTACATGATGCGCTTTTTACTGGAAAAAAACGGGTTTGAAGTCGTCGGCGCCGAAAACGGCCGCGAGGGGATCATCGCCGCCCTCCGGCACAAGCCGCAGGCAATCCTGCTCGATATCCAGCTGCCCGAAATGGACGGATACGCCGTTGCGGCGGAACTCAAGAAACATCCCGAAATAGCGGATATTCCCATTATCGCGGTTACTTCCTACGCCATGGTGGGCGATCGGGAACGGATTCTGGCCGCCGGCGCTACCGGCTATATCGAAAAACCCATCGACCCGGAAACCTTCGTGGAAGAAATCAGAGGATATCTGCGATCATTTTCGCAAACCGCCAATCCGGCGAAATAAACAGTCACAAGGATGGAGGAGCGCCAATGAACATACTCGTCGTAGACGACCATGAAGAAAACCGGTATCTGCTCGAATCCTTGCTCAAGGGAAACGGGCACGAAGTGCTGTCCGCGGCAAACGGCGCCGAGGCCCTTGAAATGCTCGGGGCCGGAGGTATCGACCTGATCGTCAGCGATATCCTCATGCCGGTGATGGACGGCTTTCAATTGTGCCGAAAAGTCAAAACCGACAAAAACCTCCGCTCCATCCCGTTCATCATTTACACCGCCACCTATACGGGCCCCAAGGACGAGGAGTTCGCCCTGAAGATAGGTGCGGACCGGTTTATCGAAAAGCCGTGCGAGCCCGAGGCGTTCATGACGGCGGTGGAGGAAGCAACGGCCGCGTCGAGGATTCGCGGCGGCGATGTATCGGCTCCTCCGTTGCAGGAAGAGGAGGCTCTGAAACTTTACAGCGAGCGACTGGTGAGAAAACTAGAGCAGAAAGTGATGGAGGCGGAACGCGAAATCAAGGCTCGCCAAGAAACCGAAAAAGCCCTAATCCAAGACATTGCCGGGCGGAAACGGGCGGAAACGCAAATACTCCACCTCAATACCGTCCTGCGCTCCATTCGCGAAGTCAATCAGCTCATTGTCCGCGAAAAGCGGCGAGACCGCCTGATTCGAGAGGCCTGCGAAAAACTCGTCGCTTCCCGGGGTTTCGGCGGTGCGTGGATTGTCCTGACCGACCGGTTGCCCGATCGGGTCGAGGGTTCGCAGACAGGCTTTTCGGACGAAGCTTTTTCCCGTTTCAAAGACTGTATCTGGGAAGGCAACCCGCCGGCTTGTTATATGCGGGGGCCTTCTCCGGACTGTTGGATCGCAACCGAAGAGAAAGACACGCCCTGCGGGGATTGTCCGCTTCGGAACGAGAGAGAATCAAGGGCGGCGATGAGCGTCGCGCTGGAGCATGAAGGCAGGCGATACGGCTACTTTGGGGTGTCCATCCCGCAGGAGTTCGCGAATGACGAGGAAGAGGCGGCTCTGTTCGCCGAGATCGCCGGCGACATCGCTTTCGCCCTGCACGGGATCGAAACGGAGACGAACCGTCGAAAATCGGAGAGAGCTTTAAAGGAATCCTACGATATCATCAACAGAAGTTCGTCGGTCGCCTTCACATGGAAGAACCAGGAGGGCTGGCCGGTCGAGTTCGTTTCCGAAAATGTCGAAAGGCTCTTGGGCATCGCTCCGAAAGAGTTCATGGCGGGTAAGGCGACTTATGCCGGATTCATCCATCCCGAAGACCTCCCGCAGGTGGAGAGGGAAGTTGCCGAATATTGCGGTCGCGAGGATTCGACCGAATTTACCCACGAACCGTATCGCGTCGTTACAAGGGACGGTTCCGAGAAGACGGTCAGAGACTGGACGTTTATCGTCAGAGATCAAAACGGACGAATAACGCATTTCAAAGGTATCATCGAAGACATCACCGACCAAAAAAAGCACGAAAGGGAGAAAAAAGAACTCCAAGACCAGCTGAATCAAGCTCAGAAGATGGAATCGGTCGGCCGCCTGGCAGGCGGCGTGGCGCACGATTACAACAACATGCTCGGAGTAATCGTGGGCTACACGGAGCTGTCCTTGGAAAAACTCGATCGAGAGGACCCTTTGCACGCCAATCTTTCGGAGGTACTTGCGGCCGCCAATCGCTCCGCCGGCATCACCCGGCAGTTGCTGGCCTTCGCTCGCCGCCAGCCCATGGATCCCAGGCGGATAGATCTGAACGAGACGGTGGAAAGCATGCTCAAAATGCTTCGACGACTCATCGGCGAGAACATCCATCTTTCCTGGCAACCGGCCTCCGATTTGTGGCCGGTCCGCATCGACCCCTCGCAGCTCGACCAAGTTCTGGCCAACCTTTGCGTCAACGCGCGGGACGCCATCTCCGACGTGGGCAAAATCGTGATCGAAACGGACAATGTCCGCTTGGACGAGAACTATTGCGCCGATCATGCGGGCGTTGTCCCCGGCGAATTCGTCCAACTGGCGGTCGGCGACGACGGCTGCGGCATAGACCGCGAGACTCTCGAAAAAACATTCGAGCCTTTTTTCACTACCAAGGAGGTGGGAAAGGGCACGGGTTTAGGCCTTGCCACGGTCTACGGCATCGTCAAGCAAAACGACGGGTTCGTCGACGTTTGCAGCGAGCCGGGAAAAGGCTCGACCTTCAAGATTTATCTGCCGCGTCACGCAAGCGAAGTCCGCCGGGCCGACGCGCGCGATGCGATGGAAATCCCTCGCGGTTCGGGCGAAACAGTTCTGATTGTGGAGGACGAGACGTCCATCCTGAAGCTCGCGAAAAAGATACTCGAAAGTTTAGGCTACACCGTGCTGACCGCTTCGGCCCCAAGTCGAGCCCTCGACTTGGCTCAGGGGTACAATGGCGAAATCCGTCTTCTAATCACGGATTTGGTCATGCCGGAAATGAACGGCCGCGACCTGGCCGACCGGCTGAAAACACTTTACCCGAAGTTGAAAATCCTGTTCATGTCCGGCTACGCGGCGAACGCATTCGCCCATCGCGGCGAATTCGAGGAGGGCTTTCATTTTATCCAGAAACCGTTTTCGAAAACCGATCTCGCTCTCAAGACGAGGGAGGCGCTTGGCGACTAAGCGCAAAATCGGTGACAACTCCACCGCTCGGGCGGATATATTCGGAGTCAGAGGAAAAAGTTCGATGCCGGAGGGCAATAGTGCTTGCTCAAACCATTTCCTGTATGCGCAAGGCAGCGCCAGGCGACCTCTTTGCGAAGCCAATGCGATTTCAAAGCAAGAAACCGGTGAAATCCCAACATGGTCGGCTATCTCGATTTTTGGCGCCATCGGTCGGGAAATTGGTCGAAATCGGCATTGATAAACCACAACCAGATATGCGTATCGAGCAAGATTATTTCAGGCATTCCCAATCCTCTTCATCGACGATGGGCCCCACGATATCCCCTAAAATTTTAGCCTTATTACACAATCCGAAGCTTTACAATTTTGTTTTTTTCAGTCCGAAAAGCGCGACCGGTCCCAAAGCGCAACCGGCGCCCATTGTCGCGAACGCCGCAGCCCATGCGGCGGACGGATTGTTCCGCAAAAGGTCCAAGACGATTCCCACCGCGAGAGGTCCCAGAAAAGCGGCCCCGAATCCCAGCGTGGAATGGACGGCAAGCGTCGCGCCACGACCTCCCGCAGGGGAGTTGATCACCGCCCCGGCGGTCAGAGAAGCGGAATCCGCCACCACGAAAACGCCGTATAAAAAGCCGAGGCAAACGACCAGATTGTACGGAAGGGGGGCCGAAAGGCCCACGGCGACGCTCAGCAACGAAGATCCTACCATTATGCGAGCGATGGTTCTTTTTCTTCCGAAGCGGCGACACAGCTCGTTTCCTCCGATGCTGGCCGGAAGCCCAACCAGGTTGATCAGCGCCGCGACCCGCGTAGGACTCAAAACCGGAGTCGCGACACCCTGCAAGTTCGCGCTGAAAGCCAGAAAGGCCACGATCCACGACCGCATCCCGAACAACTCCCACATGTGCGCCGCATATCCCAAAATATAAGCCATGGCTTCCTTTTCCCTCGCCACCCGAACGATCGAAACGCGAATTCGGAGTGACGGTTCGCAAGAGGATTTTTTTCCCCCAGGTACCGCGAACGCAACCAACAAAAACCCGGCCAAGGACGAAATTCCCGCGACTGCGAACGCCCATCGCCATCCCAGCAACTCGTTCGCCTCTCCGGCAATCAAATAAGACAAACTCGCACCCAGGCTGAAGGATGCCGTATAAAACGAAACATACCGCGACTGCACGGGACCGTCCACATGATCGCTCAAAAGTTTGAGCCCCGTAATAAACCGCGCTCAGCCATCCCGCCTGCGTGTTCGTCAATCGCCACGCATCCAGGAACAACGGCAGCAGTGCTGAAAATGTGGCCATGCCCGAAAGCCCTAGGATTTCGGCGCCGCATAGCAGGAGTGTAACGGTTATTGGTCTCATGGGGGAAGACGGTTTATAAGCTATTTAGAATTAGGCTTTGCGAAGAGCCGAGGCTTCATCCTCCTGCGGATTTCGCCTTGTATCCCTCTCTTTCGATCATCTCCAAAAGCGTCTCCCTGTGGTCCCCTTGGATTATAACGACCCCGTTCTTGACCGAGCCTCCAGTCCCGCATCGCGTTTTCAGTTTTTTGACGAAGGCGCGCAGGTCCCGGTCCTCCAGGGGAAGTCCGAAAACGGCGGTAACCGTCTTTCCTCCGCGTCCCTTGACCTCGCGACTTATTCTCACGATTCCGTCGTTCGGATATTCCGGGTTCGCTTGTTCCTTCCTTTTCTGGTTCTTCCCGCAAGAGCATTGCGAAACGGGTTTCGAACATTCGGGACAAATGCGTCCCGACTCCGTCGAGTATACCAACCGATCTTTTTCCATAAAGATTCGTCTCCATCCTTTGACGTTCCAGCGACGCTTTTTGGCTCATCGCGGATTTGCGGGAAAGGTAACCAGAGCTTCCAGCTCTGGTACGACCCCGCACGGAGTGAACGTTGTCGGGAATCTCGGCGCGCCAGACCAGGATGATCTGGTTACCATCCACGCCGGGCCATTCTGGCTGCCATCGCGAACCTTTTTCCCCGAATCCGTGATAAATTCGCTTTTCAAAAACGCCTTTTCCGGCCGAAGACCATGAATTTCGGTTTTTAGCGCCTCCAACTCGGCAATGTGGTCAGGCCGATGCCGGTAAAAATCAAAACCATTCCCGTAAAATGAAACATATGCAGCCGTTCGCCAAGAAACGCGGACGCCAAAACGATCGAAAACACCGGCATGAGATGGAAAAAAATTCCCGCCTTGTTGGGTCCCACCATCAGGACCGCCCGGTTCCAAAATATGTAGGCCACCACGGACGGAAACACGCAGACATAGGCGATGCTGGCGTAACTGGCCGGCTCTAGCTTGAAACCGCCCTTTTCCGTCAGTTCCCAAACGTAGAAAGGGGATAGAAAAACAAGCCCGAAAAACACGATTACCGTCAAAAACGCGATCAGATCCAGTTGCGGAGGTCTTTTGCGGAGCATTACCGAATAGATGGCCCACGAAATTCCAGCGCCCAGGGTCCAAAGGTCGCCTTCGGAAAAATCCAGCCTCGCCAAAGCCAAAAAATCCCCCCTGGTGATGATGAACAAGAGCCCTGCAAAGGAGACTGCGACGCCTGCCACTTGCCTCGTCGTCAACCGGTCCCTGAAAACCGCCCATGCCGACACCGCGATGAACACCGGTACCATGGCGTTTACCAGCACCGTGTTCATCGCCGTCGCCGAATGAAGCGCCTTGTAGATGAACGCGTTGAAAATGGAAATGGACGGAATGCTCATCAGCACGAGGTATTTCCAATGCAGAAATATCAGTTCCTTCTGACGCCGCACCCTCGGTAGACCGAAAGGCAACAGAATGACCAGCGCGCCGGTCCATCGATAAAAATTCAAGCCGACCGGGGGAATCAATTCCCGGATTCCTCTGCCTAGCACGAAGTTGCCCGACCAGAACAAGACAGTCAGTGTCAAGAAAAGATAAGGAAGCCACCCCGGATGGTCTTTCGACGGCTCGATTTTCAAGATTATCCTCGCGAATTTTCGTTCAATTCAGCGCGATCGCTTTCTCGGGACAAACCGCTTGGCGACATTACCACTCAAAACAGATCGTTTGTCAAACCTTTGTTCAAGGCAGCCAAACCACTCTGTTTCTCCCTGAACTCTTGGCTCTGTAAAGCATGGCGTCCGATTTTCGCAGAAGTTCGAGAGGCGAGGAGAATTCGGAGGGTACCTCCGTTGCACCGCCTGCGCTGATGGTCAGCACGGAGTTCGCACCTGAGTTCTCGTGGGGAATAGCAAGTTGTTGAATGCCAGACCGGATCATTTCGGCCAAGAGCGATGCTCCTCCAGTATCGGAGTTGGGGGCCAGAATGGAAAATTCCTCCCCGCCGTAACGAAACGCCATATCGCCGGCGCGCTTAAGCGTTTGTTTCAATATCGCAGCCACTGCCCTTAAGGCTTCGTCACCTGCCGAATGGCCATAAGTATCGTTGAACTGCTTGAAAAAGTCGATATCGATCATAATCAGGGAGAGCGCCGACCTGAGACGGCAGCATCGATCCCATTCCGTTGTCAACATTTTATCGAAATATCTTCTGTTGTGGATTTCGGTCAACGGGTCGAGATGGACAAGTTCCTCGAGAAGCTTCCGTTGTCTCGTAAGAGTCATTATGTTGCGGACCCTTGCCTTGACGACCGAGGGTTTGAACGGTTTCCGGATGTAGTCCAAGGCGCCCAGCTTCAGCCCCTTCTCCTCGTCTTCCGAAGAATCGAGCGTCGTGACGAAAATAACGGCGATATCTTTCGTGGCATCGTTGGATTTGAGCCGTTTCACCACCTCGTAGCCGTCCATGCCCGGTATCACTACATCCAGCAAGATCAAATCCGGAGCCAAGGCCATCGTCTTTTCGATCGCCTGTTCTCCGCTTTTGGCGGCGATAATTTTGTAGTCGTTTTTCAGGAGGTTCGCCAATAATTTAAGATTGTATCTTTCGTCATCGACGACCAGCACTTTCGGTTTGACATCGGTCACATTCTTTTTCAAGTTCGCACCTGCATTTCCAAACCAAGTTTTTCCGCAATTTGTAAAAGCTCCCCCCATCCAATTCGAAACCGTGTCATTCGTCAGGTCGATCAAAACTTGGCTTGATCGCAAGGGATCTCCTACCGGATGCTGCAACTCTAAATCGCGCGGGATCGATTTTGTCGTCTACTGCGAAAATCCGCCAATGCTCTTGCAACGACTTCGCCGCATCTTTTGGCGTTTTCCACGGAGTCCCTGAAGCCGCGTTCTCCGATTTCCAGCTGCATCGATTCTACCCGTTCGAATCCGTATCCCGACCGCACGAACCATTGGTTCAGACGTTTCCCGTCTCTGCCTCGGTAGTTGGACGCCTCCGGATGGGTGGGAATCGTGGTCATCCCTTGCGAAGAAAGCTTTTCGCAAAAAGCTTCGACCGAGGAACGGGAAGCCGTCAAGCTGTCGTTTTCCTCGCCTGTTTTCGGATCCCCACCCTGCCCGTATCCCACCAGGGCGTGAAGCTCCCCGGGTTTCCCTGAAAACAGGCCCTTTTCTATATGCTCCATTCCCCGCTCGATAGCGAACTTGTCCGAGATGCCATGCACCCAGAGCACCAGCGTTTTTCCATCTTGATCGACGATCCCCTTGATTTGATCGAGATATCCGGAGACCTTTCGCCCGTGATCTGTCCGGAACAGGTCCAGCCGGAAATCGGCTCGGCTCCGGGGAGCCTCGGCTGCGGGCTTGACGAAGCGGTCGTTGATTATTGCGGTACAGCCGAGTTCCCTTTGAATTTTTTCGGCAATTATCCCGGTCCGGGCGTCGTTCAGATATTCGCCGTTTATGATCGGGCCGTGAGGCGCGACGATCAAAATCTCGGTCGTTCCTTCCAAAAACCGGATTCCCTCCAAGTGTTTTCCCATTTTTTATTCATCCCCTTTCTCCGCCGCATGATTGTTCCCTCCACCGCCGCGGCGCCGTGTATGCTCGGACATCGGTATCGCATGTTCCGTTGCATTTTATCGATTTCGACCTCAAATTGCAAAAGGCAACCGAAAAATCCATCTTTTTCGATAAATCGCGGAGCTTTGCCACGCAAATCGATGCCAGTCGATGCCTGTTCTCTTGCGATACGATCTTCAAAAAACATTATGCGAATTTATCTCAAGGAAAAAATCGGAAACCCCGGCCTTTTTGTTGCAACGCATGTACAACCTGGTCTCCCATATGAATGATGTATTGATTCCCTATTGCGGAAGGAAAGAGATGGGCGGCGGACTTTTGCCGGGATTTTTATTTGAGCTTCGTTTTGCAATGCGCGGCCTTCAAAACCCGCAACCTCGAAGTGGAAAACGTGGGAAAGCATGTGTCGCCCCCGAGGCACGCCCTTCGAACAAAAAAGCCTCGCCGTTCATTCCTTTGGAATGGTACGGCGAGGCCTTTTTCAAGCCTTATCTGAAACCGCAAGTCAAGCGGCTTCGATATCCTTGTTGTAACAGAGCCTGCAACACGACAGGCAACGATTCGCCTCTTGGAGCGCGTCCTTTTCCTGGAGAACGAGGTCGGCTTCGTCGAAGCACTTAATCCTTTCCTTGACAGGAAGTTCCGGCATTTCCGCGCGTTTTTTCTTTGTCACGCCCGGAACGTTCTTAAAGACGGATCCCTGTATGTGTTTCTTGAAGAGCGCGTCCTCGGGGGCCTTGACCTCCTGGCCAGTCAGGTACTGATGGATGGACCGGGCGGCCCTTCGCCCACCTCCGATGGCCTCAACGACAAGCGATGCTCCCGTCGCCGCGTCTCCCGCAGTGAATATGTAAGGAATGCTCGACTGGAGCGTGATGGGATCCACCGCGTCGATAGTACTCCACCTGGTTACCTTGATGTCCCTTACGGTGGGAATATCCGCATCTTTGAAAGATATATCCGGCCCCTGGCCGATCGCCGTGATGAGCATGTCGCATTCCATAAGAGTTTCGGATCCTTCCACGGGAACCGGCCGACGCCTTCCGGATGCATCGGGTTCACCCAGTTCCATCTTCAGATATTCCAGATGGGTGGCGTTTCCTTCGGCATCCCCGACAACTCTGGTGGGAGCGGCCAGGAACGTGAACTTGACACCCTCGTGCTCCGCCGCTACGATTTCAACCTCGTTTGCGGGCATTTCCTTTCGTGTCCTTCTATAGACAAGGTTTACCTCTTGAGCCCCGAGTCTAATCAAAGTTCTCACGCAGTCTATGGCCGTGTTGCCGCCGCCGATGACAACGCACTTCTTTCCGATCGGAACGTCCTCTTTGCTTTGTCCTTGCTGGTGCTTGGCGAATTTGGTCAAAAAGTTGATGCCGGTGTAGCAGCCCTTCAGGTTCTCGCCCTCGGCTTTCAGATTGTAGTCCTTCCAAGCGCCGACTCCGAGGAAAACGGCGTCGTATCCCTCTTCCCTGAGCTTGCCCACCGTGAAATCCTTGCCCAGCTTCATGTTCATCTTGGCCTCGATGCCGAGATTCAAGATGCCGTCGGTCTCCCATTTCAAAACTTCCTTGGGAAGACGGTATTCCGGGATGCCGTAGCGAATCATACCGCCAAGCTCGGGGTTGTCGTCGTAGATGGTGACCGAATGGCCGAGCCTTCTCAAGAAATACGCGCAGCTCAAACCGGCCGGACCGCCGCCCACCACGGCGACTTTCTTGTATGTGTCTGGCGCGCAAGGAATCGGGAGCCGTTTTCCGGAGTTCATCTCGTAGTCGGCCACGAAACGTTTCAACTGGTTGATCGAAACTGCCTCGTCCTCGATGCCCCGGCGGCAGTAGTTTTCGCAGGGATGCGGGCATACGCGTCCGCAGGATAGCAGGAGCGGGTTTCTCTCCCGAATCGTGTGGACGGCCCCTTCGTAATCGCCTTTTCGTATTTGCGCAATGTATTGCTGAATGTCGATTTCCGCGGGACAGGTCTGCTGGCAGGGCGCCAAGGCGTCGCTTTCCTTGTTGAGTTCGAGCAGACGCTCGGACATGGTCCTGATCTTGATAATGTCCTTGGGGCAAACCTTGAGACAGGCACCGCACCCAACGCATTTTTCCTCCAGAACGACCGGGTATCCGTCCTTGCCCATTTCGATCGCGCCGAAATTGCACGCCTTGATGCAGTCGCCCATGCCCAAGCACCCGATGGAGCATACGCGCTTTCCTTCGTACAGTGCGGCCAAAGCCTTGCAGCTGTTGACGCCGGAATAGAAAAACTTGTCGTCCGCCCGGAATCCGCCTTGGCAGGTGTTTGTGGATTTCAGCGGTTCGGCGGTTCCGGGGTCCATTCCCATTATTGCCGCTACGGCCGCGGCGACTTCGGCTCCGCCCACGATACATACGCTGGGGGGCACTTTTCCGGCGACGACAGCCGCCGCCGCCGCCGCGCAACCGGCGAATCCGCATCCGCCGCAGTTGGCGCCGGCCATGCTGGACTCCACCTGCGCGATCCTAGGGTCTTCGTAAACGTAGAATATCTTCGAGGCGGCGCTCAGGATTCCTCCGCAAGACACCCCCAATCCGAGCATAAATAATACGGCTTCTATCACGTCAACCTCCTTAAAGTTGCATTGTAACGAATGTCCGACACTTCCGATGCCGGCAAAAAAAATAACCGGAAGCCATAGAACCCCCATTGGCCTCGCGGCTATCTTTTAAAAATTCCTTTTGGAAGAAACTTTCGCCTGACTGATCATCGGCTTTTCGCAAATTTAACATACCGGTATGGAAAAATAAAGGTTTAAGGAGCCGAATCGGCAATTATTATAAGGCCTTGCAATCCGAAACGTCCATTCCCCCATAGCCGTTTCAGTTTCTCTATTGCCAGTAGATTCCAAAAACCGGCGTGCTCGGCGTCGGCAGTTTCAGGATCGTTCGTTAGAATTCCGTAAAAGGTCCTAAAAGTGGAAAAGCCGCGAGCGAACCCGCTCGCGGCCTGAAACCCCTACACCATCCCTTTGAACGCGAAGAACGCAAGGGACAAAATTCCTGCCGTTACCAATCCTATGGAAGTATCCTGCAACGGCTTGGGAACTCTGGCGAGCAGGATGCGCTCCCGAACGCCCGCGAACAAAATCAGCGCCAAACCGAAGCCAATGGCGTAGGCCGTCGAGGAAACCAAGGTTTCCATGAAGGTGTATTCCTCGTTGATGTTGATGAGGCAAACACCCATGACCGCGCAGTTGGTGGTGATCAACGGCAGAAAGATTCCAAGTCCGGCGTACAGCGCTGGGATGCTCTTTTTGAGGAACATCTCCACGAACTGCACCAGAGACGCGATGACGAGGATGAACGCGATGGTCCTCAGATAATCGAGGCCGAATTTCGCCAGAAAGAAGGTGTTGGTGACCCACGTAATCAATCCGGCCATGACCAGAACGAAAACGACGGCGAAAGACATGCCTATTGCCGTTTCCATCTTTTTCGAGGTACCGAGGAACGGACAGTTGCCCAAATATTGGGCCAACAGAATGTTGTTTACCAGAATACAGCTTACTACAAGGACTATGATGTCGCCCATGATGCTCTCCTATTTATTTTTTTCCGACGAAATTCATAACGCAAAGCATGAGTCCGAGTCCTACGAAGGCGCCTGGGGCCTCGACCATGAATCCGAAGGGCTCGAACGACGGGCCGAATACATTCATTCCGAGGACCGTCCCGTTGCCCAGCAACTCGCGCACCGCGCCCAAGGAAGCAAGTGCCAAGGTAAAGCCGATCCCGATGCCAAGACCGTCTGCTGCCGAATGTACCATCCCGTTCTTGGACGCGAAAGCCTCGCTTCGTCCCAAAACGATACAGTTGACGACGATCAGCGGAATGAAAATACCCAACTTGAGAAACAACGGATAGGTAAACGCCTGCATGAGCAACTCGACCACCGTAACGAAGGTGGCGATGATGATGATGAAGCAGGCGATGCGGACTTTGGACGGAATCACGTTCCTGAGCATGGATACCAGAATGTTCGAACAGACGAGCACGAAGGTGGTGGCCACGCCCATGCCGATGCCGTTTTCCACCGACTTGGTCACGGCGAGGGCCGGACACAAACCGAGGACAAGTTTAAACGGCGGTATCTCGTCCCATAACCCCTTTGCAAATTCCTGAGCTAATGTCTTGGCCATTTTTTTCTCCCTGGAATATAGATTTGAATCCTTTTTAGAAGGATTTCATTTGTTCCAAAATTTGGTCCTTGTTTTCTTTGTAGATCTTGGCTGCTTCAGTCGCTGCCCCAGCCACGGCGCGAGAGGTAATCGTCGATCCGCCGATGGCGTTCACCGTACCGCCGTCCTTCGAGATCGCGAGGGGACCGTCGATACTCAGACCTTTAAACTGGGAGACGTACGCGGGATCTTCCTTGGCCTTTGCTCCCATGCCCGGAGTTTCCGCGTGGGTGGTCACCGACACGCCCAGCAATTTTCCGTCCGCCACGTTGATCCCGACCATGAGACCGACGTCTCCGCCGTATCCTTTACCGAATCCTTCCAGCGCGACCGCCTTGGCTTCGCCGTTGAATTTGCCCACGAAAAAGTCCTTTTCTGCCGCCCCGATCTGCAATTTGAACCTGTCGGCTATGGGGTCGTTGGAGGAGCCCGTCATAATCTCCTTAATGGCAGGTCCCTTTACGAAATTGAGCTGTTGAAGCTCGATTTGTTCCTTTGTATTGTTCCGGATTGCGGCCAAAAGGCCCCCGGAAAAGGAAGCCAAAACCGTCAGGACTATGACCATTTTCATCATATCACGCATTTCAATCCACCTTTCCAATCGCTTTGGGTCTGATTTTGTCAAAAAGCGGGCTCAACAAATTTATGAGCAGAATCGCGAACAGGACGCCATCCACGTAGGCGCCGATGTTTCTGATCAAAACGGTCATGAATCCGCCCACAGCGCCATAGATCAACATGGGAATGAAATTTACCGGGGAGGACGAATCCTCGGGCGCCAGGAAAAACGCGCCGATCAGGGTATAACCGGTCAGCAGATGGAACACGGGGGCGGCGTATTTATCGGGCGCGACCATGTTGAACACCAATGCGGTGACGAAAACACCCGTCAGAAAGCTCAGGGAAATTTCCCATCGGACGATGCCCCGCAGGATCAGGTACAGACCGCCTATGATCAGGCCCAGTCCGAAAGTCGCTCCGATTCCCCCGATTTGCTTCGCCATCAAAAGGTCAACCGGCTTGAAATTTTCGATAGCGCCGGGACCTAAGGATTTCAGCGCCGTCAGAGGGTAGAGCGGAGCGAACGCAAGATCGTAATTGACATATGCGACGTCGAAATCGAAATAGGTCCTCCAGGAAAGGAAAAGAATCAGAGAGCCCACCACTGCCGGGTTGAACGGGTTGCCTCCGATTCCGCCGAAAATGGCCTGTCCCAGGACGACAGCGCAAAACGTTCCCACTATGACGAACCACCAAGGAACCCCTGCGGGAAGAAGCATGCCGAAAACCAATCCGATAACGGCCGCGTTTCCGTCTGCGATGGTCGGTTCCATCTTTCTGAGATAGTTGACGACTAGTTCCCACGCCATGGCGGAAGCCACCGACAAGGCGATCACGCCGATGGCGGGAATGCCGTACTGATAACACCCCATTATGACTGCCGGAAGAGCGGCCAAAAGTATGTTTACGTTCCTCTCCGGAACTCTTCCGCCGTCATGAAGAAATGGAGCGTGCGAGACAATAAGTTTTTTCTGCCTATACATTATCCGCCTCCTTCTCTTCCGCTGTGCTTTGATTTTCCTCTTCCGTCATTTCCGTTTCCTCGGCCGCTCCGGTACGATCCAGTTCGTACTTGGCCAACTTGATGTATTGCAGGATCGGGATTCTGGAGGGACAGACCATGGCGCAAAGACCACATTCCGCGCACGAGTACAGGTCGTAATATTCGGCGCCGTCCTCGTACTGGTTGGCTTCCAGGAAGCGAACAAGCATGCTGACCTGGATTCTGCACGGGCAAATCCTGATGCAGTCGCCGCAGTTGATGCAGGGGTAGTCGGACGCGAGCGGAACATTGTTTTTGTCCTGGACCATTATCGCGTTCGTGTCGGACAGCACCGGGTGATCCTCGGAGAAGATCGCCGCGCCTTTCATCGGGCCGCCGAACACCACCTGGTCCTTCTCGTTGATTGCGATTTTGCAGGCGTCGAAAACTTCGGACACCGGAGTTCCTATTGTAGCCGAAACGAGCGTCGTGCTCCCGTCCTTGCGAATGAGAGTGAGAATTTTCCTGGAGGGGATTTTTCCGGTCGATACGGCCTCGCCTATGGAAGCGACCGCCTCGGCCGTCATGAAGCAATATCCCAAGTCCTCGGGATTTTTACCGGCGGGAACGACTTTCTTAAAAATGTCCTTCATAATCATCTTGGGCTTGGCCGAGGGATAGTCGGGGCCGACCACCTTGACGTGGGCGCCGGCGGACGCCGCCCACGAAGCCAGTCTTTCCGGAACCACCAAGGTCACGTCGTCGATTCCCGCGATTTTCCTGATCGCCTCGACTCCGGCCTTGAGAGCCTTGGCCCTGGACTGGACGACGTACTGGTTGGTGTAGACCATCAGGTCCTCGTCCATGCCGTTCACGACGATGGCCTTGATGTCCAGGGAATCGTCCTTGAACATGTTCAACGGGGGCGCTCCCGGTACGGCGGAAAGATACTTCATGGCGACGTCTAGGGTCAAGTCCTTCGAGACGGCCGCGAACTCCTCGTCCAGTTCCTCGTTTTTCGCCACATCCAACGTAACCGCCGCGTACTGACGTCCGTAGTCGCCCGCCCATCGCGCAATGGCCGCCACTTCGCCGGTCACAGGACTGGCAGCGGATACGCCTTCGGCGGTTGAAATCGATTGCCCGGTCTTAACCAGATCTCCCTTTTTCACGTCCCCGTTGAGAAGCGCCAAGGGACTCTCCAAAAGCAACGTCGCCCTCTTGGGAACGGCAACGTCGATCAAGGCAGGATCCGAGTCTGTAAGGACGGTATTTTCAATCCGGGGCTTTAACAGACCAATGAAAGATTTTTTAATCATAGCCTAACCTTTGTGTTGTTTCGCCTAATCAGGTTAAAATCATGAAAGCTGAAGCCCGACCAACGTGTGCCGTCAACCGACGGTTCTCGCGGTTCTCAACCGGAAGGTCTACTTCAAATGGCATTCATTGCATTCCTGAGGACCTGCCTCGTTTTCCGTGTGGCATCCGATGCACTGTCCGTGGAAGGCATTCGCGCTCGTCATGGCCGTCATGTCCCCGACGTTTTCATGACAGTCCGCGCAACTCTCCGCCGAATAGTAATCGATCCCTTGTTTGGACGCGACCTCGAGATCCGCGTGCTCCTCGCTTTCGTGGCACTTCAAGCAGGACACGGCGAACCCCCCATCGATTTTCAAATGGCAGGTTCCGCACGACGAGGTCTCTCCGCCATGATGGTGGCAGGTATAGCAGTCGAGGCTATAACCACTTTCCGACAGGTGGGTTTCGTGAGTAAACATAACCTTGCCCGCCGCGCTCTCGTACATTACCCGCAAGGGTTGGTCGGGAGCCTTGGCGGAATAGGCCGCATAGCTTGCCACTCCCACGACCAACAGAACGATTGCCACGCAATACGCCAGCTGCAGTTCTTTTTTTGAAGTCATTTTTAACGAGTTCCTTTCCGTGTACGATCATTAAAAAAAACCGGGTGCTCCAAAAATCAAAGCGTTCACTTAACATAATGGTTCTTCGCATGCAAGTTTTTTTTTAGGGAACAGAGCGGGAGGTCGTTTTGATTTATGTATTTGAATTTACTGGATAATGGGACTTTTTTTTCAGTTTTTCGGACGGCAGGGCTTAAGGGAGTGGACGGCAAGCGAACCCGACGATTCCTTTCCGTTTATTTCAGCCGCATACTCCGCAAAATTTGCACGAACCGTCGGAGGGGCACTGGGGCGTGGTCTTTTCCTGCAAAGCACGCTTGTATTCGTTCCGGAGGAACCATTTTTTCACGCCGTGGTCGATGAAATCCCATGGAAAAATCTCGTCCTCCTTTCGCGATCTGACCACGTAAAAATCAGCGTTCAAGGCCGACTCCTTGAAGGTCTTCGGCCAGTTTCCCCCGTTTTCCACCGATCCGGCGATCAGTTCGGAAACCCTGCGGTCGCCCCGGGAAAAAAGCCCCTGGATGTACGCCCATCGGGGAACGTCGGCATGGACCCGCACGTTGGGCGTCTTTTTCAAGCCGTCCTTGATCCTCCCGATCTTGCTCTTGAGGGTGACGACGTCGTCCATGCCCGCCCACTGGAAAGGGGTGAACGGCTTGGGAACGAAGGAGTTCAGGCTGACTGTGATGTCGCCGATGCGTTTCCTGGCCCTGCTGGATTTCAGGAACCGGTGCTTGATCTTCTTGCACAAGGCGACGACCGCGTCCACGTCGTCCTTGGTTTCCGTCGGCAGACCGATCATGAAATAGAGTTTCAGGTTAGGGATTCCGGCGGCCACCAGCGATTCTGCGCCGGAGAGGATGCAGTCTTCGTCCACTCCCTTGTTGATCACGTCGCGCATGCGCTGGGAGCCCGCGTCCGGGGCGATGGTGGCGGTCTTGACCCCGCTTTTCCGCAACGCATCGATCAGCCCGTCGGACAACGAGTCCGCGCGCAACGAACTGAACGAAAGGCGGATATTTCTCTGGTGGGCCCACTCGCAAAGCTTTTCCACGTCGGGATGGTCCGACACGGCCGCCCCCATGAGACCAATCTTGTCCGACACGGCCGCGCCCGATTCCATGTTTTCCATCAACAGGGACAGGGGCCGGAACCGGGGCGGACGGTACACGAAACCCGCGCCGCAAAACCGGCACCCGCGGGGGCAACCCCGGGAAATCTCGACGAGGAAGGAGTCGGAGAACGTCGTGTCCCCCGTCATGAAAGCGCTGGTTGTGGAAAACTCGGAAACGTTTCTCGCGTACACCCTTTCGATCTTTTCCGGGACGTCCGCCGCAGGTTCGAAGGCGGACAAGGTCCCGTCGCCGCCGTAACTCGCGCGGTACAACGACGGCACGTAAATTCCGGGGACGTTTCTCGCGATTTCCAACAAGTTTTCCCTGCGGTCGGCGGTTGGGTCGAAGCGGTCGAAAAACGGCGAAATGATCCCCTCCGCCTCGCCTATATATAAAAGGTCGAAAAACGGAGCAACCGGTTCCGGGTTCAAAAAGACCGCGACGCCCCCTGCAACGACCAGGGGATGGCTTTGGTCCCTTTCCTTGGAGAACCAGGGGAGGTTCGCCGACTTTAAGATGTTCAGTATATTGGGAAAGTCGTTCTCAAAGGAAAGGGAGAAGGCCACGATATCGAATTCTCCCAGAGTTCTTCCTGATTCGGCGGACCTGATACCCTTGGCGGCCTCGTCGTTTTCGGGAAGAAACGCCCTTTCGCAGACCACGCGGTCCAAGCGGTTCATCCGCTCGTATACCGTCTGAAATCCGAGATTGCTCATGGCGATGGGGTACAGGTTCGGGTAGACCAGGCACACCGACACGCGTCCGCCCCACTGCTTTTTCACCGCGCCCGTCTCCTGAAGTCGCCGATCATTGTTTTGAACTGCCATGCTTTGTTTCCATTTTCAAGCTTGCAATTTTCCAAAAAGTTGCCGAATCGGTTCGAGAAAGAAGGATACAGCAAAACAGGGTCGTTTTCAATGGTCGACATTCCTGTCCGCATGGTCCTTTCCATCGGTTTCAAAGGTCCTTGGGTGCAATAGCGGGACCATATTCGATCGAAAACTTGGAAACTTATCGCATTTATATGAAACAACAACGTTGCATGGAGTTTTGCGAAAAAGCCGGACGCGCGACCAAACTTCCAGAAAAATGGATCGATATCGGCGAGCGATCAATATCCCGGCGCCGCCGACTCCCCCCGGAGGAGGGGAGAGTCGGCCGACCTGCCGAAAAAATCGCGCTCGTTTTCACTCTACGAGCCGACGCATGTTTCCGTTTCCGCGATTTTCCCCGTCGATGAACAGAGAGTCCGATACCTTCCGTGGAGGGGGGTAAAGTCGAATCAGTCCGCTTTTCTTCTCAAGAAAGTCGGGATATCCAGGTCCCCGTTGTCGATGATCAGGCCCTTGTAGTTCCTGTATCGGCCGTCGCCGCTTTCTCCGATCGCCTTCTTGTTCCTGATGAAAGTAGGCTCGTTGAAATCCCTGGCCCTTTCCATGTCGGCCGGAGTCAAGTCGCGGACCTTTCCCCTTAGATTGCCGGCCCTGAACCTTTCCGGCATGGCCGACTCGGCGGTGGAACCGATTCCGGTTGCGATTACCGTAACATGCATTTCGTCCCCAAGGGAATCGTCCACGGCAGTACCCCAGATGATGTCCGCCTCGTCTCCCACCTCTGTGTAGATGCGGTCCGACGCCTCGGTCATTTCCTCCATCGTCAGCGAACTGGTGGAAGTGATGTTCATCAGGACTCCCTTCGCGCCCGCAATGGAGACATCTTCCAAAAGCGGATGCGAAATGGCGGCCTCCGCAGCCTCGATCGCCCTGTTTTCGCCCCTGGCGATGCCGATTCCCATCAGCGCCATGCCGGCCTTGGACATGGTTTCCTTGACATCGGCGAAATCCAGGTTGATCAAGCCGGGCATTATGATCAGGTCCGTAATGCCCTTTACCGAATGCAGAAGAATTTCGTCCGCCTTCTTGAACATCTCCAGCATCGTGGAATCCTTTTTGGAAATACCCCTTAGCCTGTTATTGGGGATCGTGATCACGGTGTCGGCCACCTCCTTGAGCTGATAGATGCCTTCCTCGGCTTGGCGCTGGCGTTTCTTCCCCTCGAAAGAAAAAGGCTTTGTGACCACCGCCACCGTGAGGATTTCCAACTCTTTGCAGATTTCCGCGATCACGGGCGCGGCACCGGTTCCGGTGCCTCCTCCGAAGCCTGCCGTGATGAAAACCATGTGGCTGCCCTCCAAGGCCTTTCGGATGGCGTCCTCGGTTTCCAGAGCCGAATCCCTTCCTTTGGCAGGGTTGTTGCCGGCGCCCAGCCCCTGGGTGAGATGCTCTCCCAACTGTATTTTCATCGGCGCCCTGGATTTCCGAAGCGCCTGGGCATCGGTGTTGGCGACGATGAAATCAACCCCTTTCAAGCTGGTCTCGATCATGTTGTCTATCGCGTTTCCGCCGCCTCCGCCCACTCCCACGACCTTGATCCTGGCAATGGAGACCTCTGGCTCCTTCCTTTCGCTTTCAACGTAAGTAAACATCGACATTCCCCCCCCTTCCGTGTCTCTGCTGCTCATCGGGCTATCCTCCTTGTTAGTATTTTCAAGCCTGACTTTCTCGGCCTCTCCGTTTTCTCGGGAATTTCGATCCTGGTGCTCGTCCATTCTTCATCCTCCCCTTCCTTCTTGCTGTTTTAAATAATTTCCCTAAACCACTTTTTCATTCGCGTCATTAGCCGATAGAAAATATTGGAATCTCTGATCCTGAACTTATCGGAATCCTGGTTGCGGGCGCCGTAGAGAACCAAACCCACGCCGGTGGCGTACATGGGATTGTTGACCACGTCGACGAGACCGCTGATTCCTTGCGGAAGCCCCAGCCTCGCGGGAACGTGAAACACGGATTCGGCCACTTCCGTGATCCCGTCCAGAAGGGCGGTTCCTCCCGTGATTACAACTCCGGAAGTGATCAGTTTTTCCATCTCCGCGCGACATATTTCTCTTCTGATCAATTCGAATATTTCTTCCACCCTAGGCTCCAATATTTCCCCCAACACTTGTTTCGGCAATTTGCGCGTCCCTCTGCCGCCCATGCCGGGCACTTCGATGTTCTCGTTGCTCCTGACGCTGGCGGCGACGGCCGTGCCGTATTTTATCTTGATTTTTTCCGCCTCGGCCAAGGGCGCCCTTAGTCCAATGGCGATATCGTTGGTCATATTGTCCCCGCCGAGGGACAGGACGAAGGTGTGGCGAATGTTTTTGCGGCTGAATATGGCCAAGTCGCTGGTACCTCCGCCCATGTCGATGAGGGCCGTGCCGAGTTCCTTTTCCTCTTCGGCGAGAACGGCGTCGGCGGAAGCCAAGGATTCCAGGACAACGTCGCACACGTCTAGCCCGGCGCGGTTTGCGCATTTCACGATGTTGTGGGCCGACGTGACCGCGCCCGTCACAATGTGGATCTTCGCCTCCAGCCGCACGCCGGCCATCCCGATGGGATTGGCGATACCCGTCTGCTCGTCTACGATGAACTCCTGCGGGAGAACATGGATCAGTTCCCGGTCCATGGGAATGGCCACGGCTCGTGCGGCCTCGATAACCCGGTCCACATCATGCTGGGTAACCTCCCCCCCTTTGATGGCAATGATGCCCCGGCTGTTGAATCCGGTGAGATGGCCGCCGGCGATCCCGGCGTAAACGGAAGATATTTCACACCCGGCCATCATTTCGGCCTCTTCCACCGCCTTCTTGATGGAATCGACCGTGGATTCGATGTTGACCACCACGCCTTTTCGAAGGCCTATGCTCGGATGCGTGCCAATCCCGATAATGTTGATCTCCCCGTTATCGACTTCGCCCACCACCGCGCAAATTTTCGTCGTTCCAATGTCGAGGCCGACAATGATATTATCCTGTGCCTGCAAGTTGACGCCTCCTTGTCTTTTTCGCCCCTTGTTTTTTTTCACTGTCTTCCGATTTGCATCCACCTTCTTTTGTTTACGCCTTCTTGTTTTTGGCAACCGTCTTTTGAATCTTTTCGGTCTGTTCGTCGTTTTTCGCCGGAAACACGACGATGCTGTCCGGATTGGTCAAATCGATCGAATTGTAATCGGTGAACGACTGCTGGGCCTTGATATGGAAAATCACCTTCTCCAACAGGGCGTATTTTCCGTCATAGTCTTCGAATCCGAGACGAATAACCTTCTTTTCGGCCGAAGCGTACAAAGACACCCCCATGTGCCGATCCACGTCGATCCGGCGGATGACGCTGTTGGGAACGACACAGTCCGACTCCAGCCCCATGATCAAAACATCCATCACGGATTCGAACAACATGCTCCCTTTCTCGCCGGCCGTCCTCATGTCGGAAAAAGAAAGACCGGTGACTCTGGGCAGGTTGTCGGGGTCGGACGGTTCCCACGCCTTGAAGATTTCCCCTCTTTGGTTCATGACGAATTTCGCGCCCAAGTCCAGCACCGCCAGAGGATCTTGTTCCGTTATCCGAATGAAAACGGTATCGGGAAGTTCGCGGCCCACTTGAGCATTCTCGATCCAAGGATGGGTCATCAGTTTTTTTCTGGCTACCTTCAAGTTGACCGCCAGTATGTTCATCCCGTCATAGATTCCAGCTTGTTCCATAATCTCTTGGGTCGAGAGTTTCGCCGCCCCCTCGATCACGATTTTGTCTGCCTTGAAATAGTCGCATTGGGTCATCAAATCGTGGCCGAAAACGAACAGGGCGCTCATTGCGAAAATGGATACGACTACGGCCGTCGCCTTGAAAATCTTGGCCGCACGGGCGATTCTCCTTGCTCTGACAGTCGCCGGGCTGTCCTTTCGTCGATTTTTTCGGTAACGTCTTTTTTTGATCATATCAATCCCCGACAATCTTTACTTCCGGCTCCAAATCGATGTCGAACTTGTTTTTGACGGTCTCCTGAACAAGTTCCTTCAATGAAATTATGTCCGCCGCGGAGGCGCTTTTCCGGTTGACGATAAAATTCGCGTGCCTCGCCGAAATTTCGGCGCCCCCGACCGATTTTCCCTTCAACCCCGCCAAGTCGATGAGCATGCCCGCAGGCATTCGCCCCGGAGGATTCTTGAAGAAACATCCGGCGCTTGGCATCGACGAGGGTTGTCTTTCCTTCCTTCTCCTGACGATCTCCTCGGCGTCCTTTTTCAATTTCGCGGGATCGTCCGGCGTCAAGTCGAAAAAGCCTCTCAAAACAATCGGCGAATCCGTCGCCTTTTTTCCCCCGCCCATTTTCCAAACCAGTTTCCGATACGAAAAACACAGAGACTCCTTTTTCAACGCGGAGATTCGTCCGTCGGAAGAAAGGACTTCCACTTCCCTCAACACGCTCTCGACAGCCCCGCTGGCCGTGCCGGCGTTCATGACGATCGCTCCTCCAACGGAACCCGGTATTCCCAGGGCGAAATTCATGCCCGAAAGCCCCTTCTTCAAAGCGAATCCGCAAAGGGCGTTCAACCCGGCGCCCGCGCCCGCGCGAACCGCGCCGCCTTTCGAATCGAACCGAATGTTTTTAAAAGCATTTTTCAATACGATCACCACTTTTCGAATCCCCGAGTCCTTGACCAGCAAGTTCGTCCCGCCGCCGACCACCAAGTACGGACAGTCCCTTTCTCCAAGCCCCCGAACCAGCTCGACGAGAATTTTCTCGCTCTCGGGCGTCGCGAAGACGTCTGCCGGACCGCCGACCTTGAACGACGTGTGCCGCCTCATGGGCTCGTCGAACAAGACGGAATTCCCCAAAAGGCTCTTCAGCCATTTTCTTTCATCCCCGCTGATTCCGGCCAAGGGCTTTCAGGACCTCCGTTCCTATCATGTGGACATCCCCCGCGCCCAGCGTCAGAAGAAGATCCCCTTCTTTCAAATTGTCTCTCAGATATTCCACGGCGGAGTTGAAATCCTCCTTGAAGATCACCTCCCGGTGCCCGTGGGCCATGATGGAGTCGCAGAGCAACATGCTGTCGACGCCCTCGATCCTCTTCTCCCCGGCCGCGTAGACGGGGAGCACCATTAACGAGTCCGAATCGTAGAACGACCTTGCAAAATCCGCGAACAATGCGCTGGTTCTTGTGTACCTGTGAGGCTGGAATACGACTACCAGGCGTCTTCCGGGCCAGCTGCCCCTCGCCGCTTTCAGCGTCGTCTTGATCTCCGTGGGATGATGTCCGTAATCGTCCACCACCGTGATACCGTTTTTTCTCCCCTTTATTTCCAGACGGCGCTGAACGCCCTGGTGGTTCTCCAGCGCCTCCCTTATCACGTCGAAGGGAATGCCGAGTTCCAGTCCCACCGCCACCGCCGCCAACGAGTTGGACACGTTGTGCAAGCCAGGAAGGTTCAGCAGGACATCTCCCAGCTTCTCTCCCGTGCGGTAGACGGAAAACATGCTCCGAAGGCCGTCGAACTCGATTTCCTTGGCCTGGAAATCCGCTTGGCTGCTCATCCCGAATGTAGTGAATCTTTTTCCGATTTTCGGGATGAGGTCCTGCACATGCTCGTTGTCGAGACACAGCACCGCCAGTCCGTAAAAAGGAATTCTATGGACGAAATCCAGAAACGACTGCCTGATTTCCTCGATTCCCGCGTAGTAGTCGAGGTGCTCCCGGTCGATGTTGGTCACCACCGCGATTGTGGGGGACATTCTTAAAAACGAGCCGTCGCTTTCGTCGGCCTCGGCCACGATGAAATCGCCTTTCCCCAATACCGCGTTGGAACCGATGCTCTTCAGCTTGCCGCCGATAACCACGGTGGGGTCCAAACCGCCTTTGGCCAACACGGAGGAAACGATGGAGGTGGTGGTGGTCTTTCCGTGGGCGCCCGCGATGGCCACACTGTATTTCAACCGCATCAGTTCCGCCAGCATTTCGGCCCTCGGAACGACGGGGACGGAGGTTTTCGCGGCCGCGACGACCTCGGGGTTGTCGTTTTTTACCGCAGACGAGACGACAACCACGTCTGCGCCCTTCACCTGTTCCTCGTCGTGGCCGATATAGATCTTTCCTCCACGCTCTTTCAGGCGGTCCGTAATGTCGGACGCTTTCAGGTCGGAGCCGGACACTTGGTATCCGAGCGTCAACAGAAGCTCTGCTATGCCGCTCATGCCGATTCCTCCGATTCCGACAAAATGAATGTGATATTTTTTCAGATACATGATCCGGTTATATTCCCCCGTTTTTCTTCTCGATTAACTCGTAACAGTCCCTTACGATTCTTACGGCGGCGTCCGGCCGCCCCAGGGATTTCGCCTTTTGCGCCATTTGATCCAGAAGCCGCGGATTTCCTGCCAACCGAACGATCTTTTCGGCCAGCAAATCCCCGGTCAAATCCTTTTCGAGGACCATTTCGGCCGCGCCGGCGTCGCAAAGGCTCTTGGCGTTCAACGCCTGGTGATTGTCGGCGGCGAACGGAAACGGTATGAAAAAAGCAGGAACGGCAAGGGCGGAAAGCTCGGCCACCGTGGTGGCCCCTGCCCTGCATACCGCCAAGTCGGCCATCTCGTAGACCCGCGCCATATCCGTAAAAAACGCCTTGGCCTCGGCCGGTATTTCGTTTTTCGCGTAAGCCGATTTGACAAGGCTTTCGTCCGCCTCCCCGGTCTGATGAACGAAATACAGATTGCCGATGTCCTTCAATGTTTCCAAGGCTTCGACCATGGCGGTATTGATTCGGTGCGCGCCTTGGCTTCCGCCGATAATCAAAATCGTAAAAGGTTCGTCCGCACCTTTTTTTCTCCGCTCGACCTTCAGAATTTCCTGCCGGACCGGATTTCCGACAAACAGCGTCTTTTCCGGCGGAAGATTGCCCCCGGTGTTTGCGAAAGAGACGTAAATCCGCTCCGCGTACCTCGACAAAAATCGATTGGCGATTCCCGGAACAATGTTTTGTTCGCAAAGCACCACCGGAATCCTTTTTCTCCGGGCCGCGATCACGACCGGGGCCGCCGAATAGCTTCCCATCCCGACCACCAAATCCGGCTTGAAAGAATCCAGAATTTCCTTGCTCTGGGAAATCCCCCGCATCAAAGCGAAAATCGCCCCGATTTTTCCAAAAAACCCTCTTCCCTTAAGCCCCTCGGCGGTAATGGTTCGAAGCTCGAAGCCATACCTTTCCAGTACGCTTACCTCGATCGGCTTCCCCGTGCTGACGAAAAGAATCCGGTTCGACGCGTTTTCGGAGACGAATTGCTGGGCGATGGAAACTGCGGGAAACAAGTGTCCGCCGGTACCGCCGCCCGCGATTACGATATTTGCGGAAGTCTTCGTCATTTTTTAAGAGAGCCCCCTATGTTCATCAAGATTCCCATAGCCGCCATGTTTAAGAGAAGCGAAGTCCCTCCGTAGCTTAAAAACGGAAGAGTCAGCCCTTTGGTCGGCAGAAGCCCCAATGCGACCCCCGTATTTATGCAGACCTGCAGGGCGAAAGAGGCCGTGATCCCGGCCGCGACCAACGAAGCATACCGATCCGTCGCTTTGGCCGAAATCGCCAAACCGCGCCATATGATCAGAACGTACATGCTCAGGATGAACAAGACCCCCAGAAGCCCAGCCTCTTCGCCGACGACCGAGAAGATGAAGTCCGTGTGGGACTCGGGCAGATAGAACAGTTTCTGATAGCTCTGTCCCACCCCCGCCCCCCATAGTCCTCCGGAACCGAAGGCCATCAGAGAGTGAATGATCTGATAGCCGCCGTCGGCGGCGTACTGCCAAGGGTCCCAAAAGGACAAGAGCCTTTCGAGTCGGTACGGTTCCTTGATCATTACGTATCCCAGAAGCGGAAGCATCAAGACGAGCGGGGTCGCCAAATGGATGATCCTCACGCCCCCCACGAACATCATGATCCACGAAATGGCGCAAAAGATGAGCACGGTTCCGAAATCCGGCTGGGAGACGAGCAGCGCTCCGAAAGCTCCGAGCACGATGACGTGAGGTACGAAACCGATGGCGAACGTCCTGATTTTCTCGTGCTTTTTGCTTAGGGAATAGGCCAAGTAGAATATCAGGGCAAGCCTCGCCACTTCGGACGGTTGGAACGTGAATCCTCCGAAGCGTATCCATCGGCTGGCGCCTCCGGCGCTGTGGCCTATTCCGGGCGCGTGCGTGACCGCCAGCAGGGCCATCGCGAGAACAAGAAAAGGATACGTCAGGGGCTTGTAAACTTTGAATGGAAAGTAGCGGCAGAAAACCAGCGCCAAGATCCCGACTGCGGCAAACATCGCCTGTTTCCGAAGGAAAAAGAAGTCGCTTCCGAACTTTTTCACCGCTATGGCCGAACTGGCGCTGTACACCATTACCATCCCGATCCCCACCAGAAAGAGCACGGGAAACAGGATGTTCATATCGTAGCCGCCTTGGGCGAGGATCGCGTCCAGCGGTCCCGGCCGTCTTTTCGTCGTCCTTTTTACCTGTCTTGTCTCTTTTTCAACGGCTTCTTTTTCGGTCATGGCGCACCTTATTTATATACGACCATTCGTCATAAGCTCCCGTCGTTGTTCCGACGCCGATCGCGAGGCCAACAGGGTGGCGGCCCGGCCGAAGTCCTCGCCCCTTTTTTTGTAGTTTTCGTACATGTCGAAACTGGCGCAAGCCGGTGCGAGAAGAACTACGTCGCCCGGCACCGAAGTCTCGAAAGCCTTGTTCACGGCGTCCTCCATGGAGAATGCCTTCGCGATCGGAGCGCACCCCGTCAAAACGCCTTCCAATTTTTCCGCAGCCTCTCCGATCAGGATCAGCCGCCGCACCTTTTTCCTCACGACTTCCTTCAAAGCGGTAAAATCGCCATCCTTGTCCCTCCCCCCCATGATGACGACCTGGGGACGGTCGAACGTCTCGATCGCCTTCACCGCCGCGTCGGTGTTGGTAGCCTTGCTGTCGTTTATAAATTCGACCCCTCGGACCAATGCCACCCTTTGCAGACGGTGGGGCAGGCCCTTGAAATCTCGCAGCGCGGAAACCACGCCTTCGGCGGTGCCCCCTGCCGCCAACGCCGCCAATGCGGCGGAGGCTGCGTTTTCC
This sequence comes from uncultured Desulfobacteraceae bacterium, assembly GCA_964575975.1. GTDB lineage: Bacteria > Desulfobacterota > Desulfobacteria > Desulfobacterales > SKZT01. Next base: position 7,527 of record CAZNTU010000012.1, on the reverse strand, counting down.
AAATTGTGAATTCCAACGGGCGTAAATATCGACATGTCCAAATCCAAAGACTTTCGGCCGTCAAACCGGATATTCATTCGCGGGCCCGCCGACCCGTTTCCCGCACGCACGACGGCAAAATCGTTTCCAAATCCGAGGCTCTCCATCGATTCTCTCGAAAAGAACAGCTTTCTGGCTCCGATTCTGTCCGCCATGTTCTTGACGACAGCGTCGGAGCCGTTCAAGACCGCGAAGTCCCCGGAGGTCTGATTTTCGAAAATCCGGCCCTTGGAATCGGCGTAGGCCTTGAAGTCAGGGTATCGGTCCATGTGATCGTCCGTGACGTTCAACACCACGGAGACATGGGCTCTGAACGAATCGATCGTGTCAAGCTGGAAGCTGCTCAGCTCCAAGACCACGAGGTCGGCCCTCTGGTCGCCGTCCGCGTATTCGATCAGCGGATATCCAATGTTGCCGCCGACAAAGGTTTTCAGACCGGACCTTTCGAGCATTTCGCCCAGAAGGGTCGTAACCGTTGTCTTGCCGTTAGTGCCGGTGACCGCCGCCACAGGGGCTTTTACGAACCTGGAGGCAAGTTCGATTTCTCCCAGGACGGGGATTCCTCTTTGCCGCGCCCTCTCGAAAGGGGCAAGCGTGTGCGGCACGCCCGGACTTATGACAATCATGTCCGCCTTATCGAAGCAATCCGCCCCGCTTCCGCCCAACTTCACCGAGATTCCTTCGGCCGACAGCTTTTCCGAGACGTTCTTGAGCCTTTCGGAAATCGAATCGTCGGTCGCGGTCACGACCGCGCCGCGCCTGTTTAAAAAACGGGCAGTCGCCTCGCCGCTCACGCCTAACCCGACCACCGCGATATGTTTGCCTTCCAGGTTCATAAAAGCCGTATTTAAATCCTTTTATCTCAATTTTAATGTACTCAGCGAAATCAACGCCAATGTGATGGCGATAATCCAAAAACGCACGCAAACCTTCGGTTCCTCCCAGCCCTTCAGTTCAAAATGATGGTGCAGAGGGGCCATCCGGAAAATCCTCTTTCCATGGGTCAGTTTGAAAAAACCGACTTGGAAAATGACCGAAAGAGCCTCGATGACAAAAAGTCCCCCGACGATCACCAGGAGAATCTCCTGCTTCGTTATGACCGCCACCGAACCGAGAGCCGCCCCCAAGGACAGGGAGCCGGTGTCGCCCATGAACATTTGAGCGGGATAAGCGTTGAACCACAAAAAGCCCATCCCCGCGCCGGCCAGCGCCGCGCAAAAGATCGTGACCTCCCCTACGCCCGCCACGTAGGGAATCTGAAGATATTCCGCTATCTTTATATGCCCGGCCACGTACGCGAAAAGCATGTAAGCGGCAGCCGCGACCACCACCGGCCCGATCGCCAGGCCGTCCAAACCGTCGGTCAGGTTGACCGCGTTGGACGCTCCCACGATCACCAAAACGGCGAACAGGATATACCCCCACCCCAGGTCCGGCTGTAAATTCTTGAAAAAAGGCACGGTCACCGTGGTGGAAAAATCCGGAATTTCGTAGACCAGTATTCCGGCCACAAGGGCCACGGCTATCTGAACCCCGAACTTGCCCTTCACGCCGAACCCTAGGTTTCGCTTTTTCACCAGTTTCAAATAATCGTCCATGAACCCGATCAAGCCGAAAGCCAAGGTGCATCCCAGCGCAATCCAGACGTAGGGATTGGCCAGGTTGGCCCAGAGAAGCGTAGAGACGGTCACCGAAAAAAGAACCAGAATGCCCCCCATGGTGGGGGTGCCCGCTTTTTTCCGGTGGTCGGCCGGGCCGTCCTCCCGGATATACTGGCCTATCTGCATCTGCCGCAGCTTGCCGATGACCCAAGGGCCAACGATAAAGCAAATCAAAAGCGCCGTCAGGCCCGCGTAAATGGTCCTGAAAGTGATGTACCGGAAGACGTTGAATGCCGAAAACGTCGTATGAAGCGGATATAGTAAATGGTAGAGCATTAAAAAAACCGTTAGTCCTGTTTTAGTCCTTCTATTATCTGTTCCATTCGCATGCCCCTGGAGCCCTTGACCAGAGCCCAGTCGCCGGGGCGAAGCCACTGTTTCAAGTCTTCGAGAACTTCCTCCTTTTCTCCGACGAAAATTCCCTCGGGCGGCATGCCGGCGGCCAAAGCGCCATCGGCGACCTTCGACGCGTTCGCGCCGACCGCGTACAGCCTGGAAATCTTCGAATCGGCCGCCAGGCGGCCGAGTTGTTCGTGAAGAGCGGGCGCATGCTCTCCCAGTTCGAACATGTCCCCCGCGACGAATGCGCTTCTACTGCCTTCTCTCATCGACTCCAAAGCCTTCAAAGCCCCTTTCATGGATTCCAAGTTGGCGTTGTAGGCGTCGTCGACGATATTGATCCCGGATTCGGTCCGGAAGACGTTCATCCTGCCGGGGGCGGGTTTGAAATCGACCTCCAGCGCCCTTTTGATCTCTTCGGCCTCCACCCCCGCCAGATAGCCGGCGGAGGCAGCGGCCAACGCGTTCAAAACCATGAATGCGCCGGGCGCCTTGATCTCTACGGAAATTTCATCCTTGGGTGTACTGAGCGCAAACCGCGAAGCCATCGGGAAATATTCCACCCGAGAAGCCCGAACGCGGGCATTTTCCGAAAGCCCGTAGAAAAGCACCTCTCCGGGTGCTCTGCCGGCCATGGCGGCGACTCGTTCGTCGTCGGCGTTCAAAACGGCTGTTCCATCCGGGGCCAACCGGTCCAGAATTTCGCCTTTGGCCGACGCCACGCCCTCCAGAGAGCCGAAGCCCTCCAAATGCGCCGGGCCCACGTTGGTGACTATGGCGATATCGGGCCTGCAAATGCGGGCCAGATAGGAAATTTCCCCCGGATGATTGGCGCCCAGTTCCACTACCGCCCACCGGTGTTCGGGCGCAAGCCCCAGAAGGGACAAGGGCAGGCCGATCTGATTGTTGAAGTTCCCCTTGCTGGAAAACGCGGAAAACCGTCTTCGGATCACGGCGGCGGTCATTTTCCGCGTGGTGGTCTTTCCGTTGGAACCGGTCGCCGCGATTACCCGCACGCCGGAGCGGTTCCGATTGTAAAAGGCCATGTCCCCCAAGGCGCGGGTCGTGTCCTCCACGCCGATCAGAACCATCCCCCGGCGCGAAAATTCTTCCTTGTCGAAAAGACCCGCCTTCGCCTTGGCGACTACCGCGCCCCGAACGCCCGTCGCAGCGACCTCTTCGACAAAGCCGTGCCCGTCGTGACGCTCCCCCTCGATCGCCACGAACAGATCTTTTTCCGCGATGTTCCTGGAATCTATGGATACTTTCTCGAACGTAGATTCCGGCTCGCCGGCTATCAACGAGCCACCGGTCGCCTCCAGAATTTCGGACGTCGTCCAAGGTATGTTGAATATCATTGCTTGTCGTCCCGATCCATTCCAATAAGGTGAATATCCGCACTAAAACGCGCTTCGAACCGCCGTTTTTCGCACCTTGATTATTTTGACAAAACCATTTTAGCTTCCAACCGGTCGTCGAACGGAAAGGTCTTGCCTCCGACGATCTGGTAGGCTTCATGACCCTTTCCCGCGATCAAAACCGTATCGCCGGACAGGGAAGTACGCACGGCCAACCGTATGGCGTTTCGGCGATCGGGCGCCACCGCGTAGCCCTTTTCGGCCACTCCGGCGGCGACTTCCGAAACGGCATACGATCTGCCTCCCTCCTCCCGAACCCCCTCCAAGATTTGCTCGATGATTTCCAAAGAGGATTCGGAACGAGGGTTGTCCGAAGTTACAATGCAAAGGTCGCACAATTTGGCGGCGATCTTTCCCATCAGCGGACGCTTTCCTCTATCCCGGTCTCCACCGCACCCGAAAACGCAAATCAGCCTGCCGGGCGCGAGGGACTTCAGGGATTTCAACACGTTTTCCAGAGCGTCCGGGGTGTGCGCGTAATCGACATAGACATGCCGCCCCATGTCATTAGGTATCCTTTCAAGTCGGCCTGGCACGCTTTCCAAGTTCCCTATCCCTTTTTCCATGCTTGTGGTCGAAAGATTCAACGAAACGCCGACCCCCACCGCCGCCAGGATGTTTTCGATGTTGAATTCCCCCACGAGGCTCGATCCGATCCGGAACTTCCCGCAAGGCGTTGCTATCGCGCATCTCGTCCCCGCCACGTCCATTTCGACGTTCTCGGCGCGGACCATATCGAGAGAAGACTTGCCCACGGACACCCCGTTGGACGAAAACTCGGCGAACAGCAGCTTGCCCCTGTCATCGCCGCAATTCACGACGGCCTTGGCGCGAACTCTCTTGGGACCCGAGACCAAATGTTCCGTGAAAAATCTTCTCTTGCAAGACCAGTACGTTTCCATGTCCCCGTGATAGTCGAGGTGGTCCTGGGATAAATTGGTAAACACTCCGACATCCATCCAGCAACAATCGATCCTGTGAAGGTCGATGGCGTGGGACGAGACCTCCATGACAACATGGGTCACTTTCTCGGCCGCCATTTCGGCCAGCATGCGCTGCAAATCCAGGGATTCGGGAGTGGTTACCGGATTGTCGAGCATTTTGCCGCCGAACCGGTAGTTGATCGTTCCGATCACCCCGACGTTATAACCGGCCGCCCTCAGAATGCTTTCCACAAGATAGGAGGTCGTGGTCTTTCCGTTCGTTCCCGTGATTCCCACGACTACCAGCTTTTCCGACGGATTTCCGTAAAAACGCGCCGAAAGGAAAGCAAGCGCTTTCCTCGGGTCATCGACAACAACCGTCGTCGCTCCGGTCTTGGCTGGTCTCCGGGCGACAACGGCCGCGGCTCCCTTTTCGACGGCCAAGTCGATGAAATCGTGGCCGTCGGCCTTCAAGCCGGGTATGGCCACGAAAACGCCGCCCGGCCGGACATCCTGCGCCCGGCAATGCACCGACGAAATCTCCGGGTCGAGCGCCGTTTGCTCCACGGCTTCGACGGAGTAGGGATTCGATTCCGATCTCGGCTCGATTTCCACCTCGCCCTTGGATCCGACGATACTTGCGACAGGCAACCCCTCGATCAGAGAACTCAGCTTCATCCCTTCGCCTCTTTGTCCTTCATGGCCGTCAGGCCGTCGCTTTTGCCGCCGGGCGCCACGTTCAAGTAGTTCAATGTCTGAAGAGCGATCTTCTTGAAGGCCGGGGCCGCGACCACTCCTCCATAAATGGATTTTTTAGGTTCGTCGAGCATCACGAATATGGTCAGTTCCGGATTCTTTTGGGGAACGAACCCCACGAAGGACGCCACGTACCGCCCCTTCACATAGGTTCCGTTTTCCCCGATCTTCTGGGCTGTGCCGGTCTTTCCGCAAACCTGGTATCCTTCCATTGCCGCGCTGGTTCCGGTGCCGCCCTCCGCGGTCACCGTCGCCAATATGCTCGCCATCGTGTCGGCCGTTTCCTGCGAAACGGCTCTCCGGATCTCCTTCGGCCCAAATTTTTCCACCAGCGCGCCGTTTTTGTCCGTGATCGCCCGCGCTATGAACGGCTTCATGAGAACGCCGCCGTTGGCGATGGCACTTACGGCCGCAACCAACTGGATGGCCGACACCGCAATGCCCTGCCCGAAAGATATGGTCGCAGCGTCGATCCTCGTCCAACGCTGATAGGACGAAAGCATTCCGGGCGTCTCGCCGGGACAATCGATGCCGGTCAACTCGCCGAAACCGAAATCTTTCAAAGTTCGGTGAAGTTTTTCCGACCCCATGATTTCGCCTAGCTTCGTGGCGCCGATATTGCTCGAATATTTCACGATTTCCTCCACCGTCAGCCATGCGTACTTGTGCGTGTCGTGAACCACGTTTCTTCCGATCCTGTAGGCGCCGTTTTCGCAATAGAAAGTCGTTTTCCTTCCTACGGCCCCCGACTCGAGGGCAGCGGCCGCGCTGAAGATTTTCATCGTCGAACCGGGCTCGAACGGGTCCGTGATCGCCCGGTTTCTCCATTCGTCCCGCGAATGCTCGCCGTAATTGTTCGGGTTGAAAAAGGGATAGTGAGCCAATGCCAGCACCGCCCCGGTTTTCGGGTCCATGACGATCGCAATCCCGCTTTTCGCCCGGCCATCATTCACAGCCTCCTCCAAAGCGGTTTCGGTAATGTACTGTATGGTCCGGTCGATCGTCAAAACCAAGTTTTTCCCGCTGTGATCCATGTCGGTTTCGCTTTCCAGGCCAAGCACCCTTCCCAAGGCGTCCCGGACAATCCTGATCCGGGCCTGCCCGCCTTTCAGCACCCTGTCGTAGTAAAACTCGATTCCTTCGAGACCGCGTCCGTCTATCCCCGCAAAACCGATCACATGGGAAGCAATGGACTTGTACGGATAAAAACGACTGTACTCCGGCTTGAAGACGACCCCCGGCAAATCCAGGGACACGACTTGATCAACCTCGCCGGGAGTCGCATGTCTGGCAACCCACACGAACGGACTCGTCGACGAAAACTTCTCCCTGACCGCCTTGCGATCCAAGTCGAGAGCTTCGGCCAACGCGTCCGCCGTAGCAACGGGATCCTTCACTTGCCCCGGATGCGCCCCGATGGAGGTGATATCGACGCTGATCGCCAATTTGCCCATGTTCGCGTCGTAAATGATCCCTCGCTCGCCCGTCGAATTGACCTCCCTCTTCACTTGGCCGTCGGCTTTCGCGGACAAGGAAGGTCCCATAAACAAGTGCAGTTGTACCGCCCTGGCTGCGATCGCACCGAAAAACAGAGCGAAACCGATTCCCAAAAAAAGGACTCGCAATCTTATTCCGTCGCTTTTTTGTTTTTTCGTTCTCATGGCAAAACAATCACTTGTCCGGAACTGGGCGGACGAAGCCCGAGTTTTTCCCTCGCGATTTTCCCAAGCCTGTCCGGGGCTTTCAATCGCTCGATCTCGACACGATAACTCCGTTGTACCTTTATCAACTCCTGCTGCTCGGCTTTTTTCCTGTTGATCTCGTACCTGTAGTATCGGCTCTGAACCCTGCACCAAGTGCAAAAAAACAGCTCCATCACAAACAACGCCATTATGATCGTCAGAATGCCGGCGAATTTCCCGCTTTTCGAATTCTTGTTATTCCGATTGCTCATCCGATTCCACAATCACACCCTCTCCGCCGCCCTCAGCCTTGTACTCCGAGCCATCGGATTCGTCTCTATCTCGGCTTGCGTCGGACGGACGGGCTTTCCGGTCAAATTACGCAATTTTCGCCTGAAACCGCAGACGCATTTCGGAAACGAGCCCGGGCATACGCAACCTTTCTCCAATGCTCTGATCCGATGCTTCACTATCCGGTCCTCCAAGGAATGGAAGGACAAAACGCACAACCTTCCGCCCGGATTCAACAAATCCGCCGCCGTATCCATGAACTTCTCCACTGCTTCCAATTCCCGGTTCACCGCGATTCTCAAGCTCATGAAAACCCGCGTGGCCGGATGAATCCTTCGGGGCTTTGAAGCCGCCTTCTTGGGGAGGGAATCCATAACGATCCTCGCAAGCGAAAAGCTAGTCAATATCGGCGTCCTTT